>NZ_AP014583.1:0-227500 GCF_000828715.1 Winogradskyella sp. PG-2
ATTTGTCCAGTTGAAACAATGAGAGAATCCTAACTCTCTTTTTTTTTGCTAATCTAACTAACTAACAAAAAATTTAATTTAACGAATGGAGATCACAGCGCAATCTGTATGGAGTAATTGTCTCGCCTTTATAAAAGATAATATACAATCCCAAGCATATAAAACTTGGTTTGAACCCATAGATGCTGTTAAACTTTCCGGTAATGCATTAAGCATACAAGTTCCTAGTAAATTTTTCTACGAGTGGTTAGAGGAACATTATGTTAAAATATTAAAAGTATCATTAACCAAAGAACTTGGCGAAGATGCTAAATTGGTTTATGTTATCAAAATGGAAAACACTTATGGTAACAAACAACCTTTTACCGAAAAGATTCCTAGTTCAAATAGAACACCTGTTAAATCTCAAGATGTTGATGTTCCTTTCAATAATAAAAGCCCAGAATTAAAGAATCCATTTGTAATCCCTGGTATTAGAAATGTAAAAATCGAATCTCAGCTGAATCCAAGTTACAGTTTTGAGAATTTCTTAGAAGGTGATTCTAATAGGTTAGCTAGAAATGCTGGTATTGCAGTAGCTAACAAACCTGGAGGCACTTCTTTTAATCCACTTTTAATCTTTGGAGGTGTTGGTTTAGGAAAAACTCATTTAGCGCATGCTATTGGTGTTGACATTAAAGATAAATATCCTGAAAAAACAGTTCTATATATCTCAGCCGAGAAATTTACGCAACAATATATTGATTCTGTTAAGAAAAATAATAGAAATGATTTTATTCACTTCTATCAAATTATAGATGTGTTAATTATAGATGATGTACAGTTCTTATCTGGCAAAACAGGTACACAAGATGTATTCTTCCATATTTTTAATCATTTACATCAAAATGGAAAGCAAGTTATTTTAACAAGTGACAAGGCTCCTGTTGATATGCAAGATATTGAACAACGCTTACTATCTCGTTTTAAATGGGGACTTTCAGCAGAATTGCAAACTCCAGATTTTGAAACTAGAGTTTCTATTCTTAAGAATAAGCTTTACAGGGATGGTGTTGAAATGCCAGAAGAGATTATCGAGTATGTTGCTAAGCATATTAAAACCAATGTTAGAGAACTAGAAGGTGCAATTATCTCATTAATTGCTCAGTCTTCTTTCAATAAAAAGGAAATCACAATAAACTTAGCTAAAGATATCGTTGAGAAGTTTGTTAAGAACACTAAGCGTGAAGTTTCTATCGATTATATTCAAAAAGTAGTTTCAGATTACTTTCAAATGGATGTTAACACACTTCAATCTAAAACGCGTAAACGTCATATTGTACAAGCACGTCAGTTGGCTATGTTCTTTGCAAAAAAATATACAAAAGCTTCATTAGCTAGTATTGGTTCTCAAATAGGACAACGTGACCATGCTACTGTCTTACATGCATGTAAGACAGTTGACAATTTATCTTCAACAGATAAGCAATTCAGAAAGTATGTTGAAGACTTATCTAAGAAGTTAGCACTTTAATTACATTTATTATGACTCGCATTTTAATGGTGTGTCTTGGTAATATTTGCCGTTCACCATTGGCTCATGGTATTTTACAATCTAAACTTAGTGATGATAGTTTTTATGTAGACTCTGCTGTTACAGCTGCATATCATATTGGTAATTCACCAGATAATCGCTCAATAAAAGTCGCTAAAACAAGAGGTATAAATATTAGTACACAGAGTGCAAGGCAATTTAAAGTTTTAGATTTTGATGCTTTTGATTATATCTATGCCATGGACAACTCTAACTATACAAATATTATTAGCCTAGCTAGAAATTCTGACGATATTGGTAAAGTAAAATTATTCCTAGAGATAAATTCTGATATTGCTAACAAAAATGTACCAGACCCATATTATGGTGAGCTAAGCGATTTTGAATATGTTTTCAATCTCGTAGATGAAACTTGTGATATTCTTGCTGATAAACTGAAAGGTTAAACAAGGGTTCTATTCTTAGACTCTTATCCTTTTTTTCGTAAATTAGTAGCAAACCATTTCAAATGCCTATTATGAAATCTTTATCTCTACTTACTCTCTCATTATTTTTTTGTTTTAATTTAAGCTATACTCAAGATTTAGAGTTAGAATTATTTTCTACGGGCCTAAATAATCCAGTTAATTTAAAGCATGCAGGTGACCAGCGCCTTTTTGCAGCTGAACAAAATGGTATAATTAAGATTATTAATTCAAATGGTTCTGTGGTAAGCGCACCTTTTTTAGATATAAGTGGACGCGTTGAAAGTGGAGGCAATGAAGAAGGACTCTTAGGACTAGCCTTTCATCCCGACTACGCTACAAATGGATACTTTTTTGTTAATTATATAAAGGATGTTGTTGGTGCTTTTGATAATGAAACCGTAATATCTAGGTTTACACGCAGTAACTCCAATCCGTCTCTGGGAGATCCAAATTCTGAGTTTGTTATACTTACATATACACAACCATATAGTAACCATAATGGTGGTGATTTAGCTTTTGGCGCAGATGGATATTTATATATTTCCTCAGGTGATGGTGGTAGTGGTGGTGATCCTGACGGAAATAGTCAAAACACAACTAATCTACTTGGTAATATTCTTAGAATTGATGTAAACAATACTACTGCAGCTCTTAATTATAGCATTCCATCTGACAATCCATTTGTAGGAAGTTCTACTATAAGACCTGAAATATGGGCATATGGCTTGAGAAATCCTTGGAAATTTTCTTTTGATCGACTAAATAATGATATTTGGATTGCAGATGTAGGACAAGGAAATTACGAAGAAATCAATAGAGCTTCTGGTTCTCTAGGAGGATTAAACTATGGCTGGAGATGCTATGAAGGTAACAGTATTTTTAATTCAAATAATTGTCCTAGTTCGAGCACGTTAACGTTTCCCGTTTCAGGATATAATCATTTTGGTGATGGTGAATTTAAATGCTCAATAACAGGTGGCTATGTATACAGAGGACCTACCTATACTCCTTTTACTGGTTCTTATTTCTTTGCAGATTATTGTAGTTCTGAAATTGGTTTTATTACTTATAATAGTACTCTCGATAATTGGGACATGACCTTAGAAGAGTTTACAGGAAACTGGTCAGCATTTGGTGAAGATGTTGATGGCGAAATTTATGTTTCTGATATTCAATCTGGGAATATTTATAAAATTACTGACGCTTTATTAAGTATTGATGAGAATAAAATTAACTCTATTCCCATCTATCCGAATCCAGTAAAAGACAGGTTAAATATTGATTTTAGCAATTATCACTCTGCTACTTCTACAGAAATTGTAATATACAGTATACATGGTAAAATTGTTAAATCAGTAAATCTTGATTCTGAAAACATACAAAAAATTGATACTTCTGAGCTAGCAAATGGTATCTACCTACTAAAAATTAATTCAAATAATGGAGACCAAAGCACTCATAAACTTGTAATAAATTAATGACAACCAATAAAGGAAAACTATACCTCATACCTACTCGATTAGGTGATAATCCACCATTAGAAGTTTTACCAATTTCTATAAAAAAAATTATTGAAGAGAATAATTATTACATTGTAGAAAACGAAAAAACTGCACGTCGATTTATAAAACGTGTGTCACCAAGCAAATCACAACCTTCACTAAAGCTTCAAGTATTAAATAAGTATACAACAGAAGAAGAACGTAATACGTATTTAAATATATGCTTAGAGGGAACTTCTGTGGGTCTACTATCTGAGGTAGGCTGTCCAGCAATTGCAGATCCTGGATCAGATATAGTAAGCTTAGCTCATCAAATGAATATTCAAGTTGTTCCACTTGTAGGTCCGTCTTCGATAATTTTAGCCTTAATGGCCTCTGGCATGAATGGACAAAGCTTTACATTTAACGGATATTTACCAATTGATAAAAGTGAACGAAAGTCTAAATTAAAATCCTTAGAACGTTTGTCATTAGAACATAATCAGGCTCAAATTTTTATAGAAACACCATATAGAAATATGAAAATGCTTGAAGATTTGGCAAATTCACTTCAACCCAATACAAGAGTATGTGTAGCATGTGACTTAACTCTACCAACAGAATATATAAAAACTAAAGCTGCAAAAGATTGGAGGCACAATAAAGAGGATCTGCATAAGAGACCCGCTATTTTTATTATACAAAAAGATTAAAGTGTAACCTTAGCTTTTTTATCAGGAATAAGCATCGAAGTATCGTAACCTGAAAACTTTTTCATGTAGTGCTTTACAGTAGATCCATAAGCATCTGCAAAGTTATTTCCACCATAACTGCGTAAATACTTTTTAACACTTCCAGGACCAGCTAAATGTGCTGCTGCTAAAATTCCAGACTCTGTAACTTCAACTCCACCTATCAATTTTCCTTCAAAACGCTTAATGTCTTTTCTAAGCACCCATTTATTACGTTCTGCATTAGCAATAAATGCTTTTTCTTGTAATTCTGGATTATATAAAAATTGATTTGGGTTATAAATTCCAATTATTTTTAAAGTTTCCGAGCCGAACTGATATTTTCCTAAATATCCTAAAGTATTTACTGTAAAATAATCCCCTCTAGATTCTTTAAAAGCTAAAGCTTCTTTAAAACCTTCAAATGATTTACCCAAGTAAGGTGTAAACATGTTCTGCTTTATAGGTTCTTCTTCAGAAACCATTGCTAACTCTTCAGAAATATTGTAATTAAGTTCTAATCCTTCTGTAGAATAGGCCTCAGGTATTAGAGATGAATCTGGATACAATGCTAATGCAATTAGTAAACAAATTGAAAATGGTAATATAAAATTCTTAACGCTATTTATATTCATAACAGCCAATTTTAAAATTGTAAAATAATTCCCCTCATTACTTTACTAAATTCGCGTGCAAATATACAACATTTTATTAATTGTTGAAAGACAGAGTGTTAAGGTTTGTTAAAACTTATTAAAAGTAGAGATAATGCAGGTTTACGCGCCCTTTACTATTCAGCTCTAAAGCTGGAAAAGGAACCTTAATAACGTTAAAAACGCTAAAAACTGTTTTCAGGAAGCGAGAATTTGTTTTAATTCGACTTAAATCTAGATCCAAACTCAAGTAATATTGACGTTTTCTATCCTGATTTAAAAATAATGGATCACTTGGTTCTCCCGTCAGCATACCATCTGCTCCATATCCAAAAGCAAAATTCAACCAATTTGGGAAACCATCTATTTTTAAAAACGAATTGATATTGGCGCTTAACCAATACGTTTGTCCATTATAATCTTTTAAAAATTCTTCAGAAAAACCATTTCCTAACTTATCTGGTCTTTGTTCTGCAAAATGTGTTCTATGAAATGAATACTTTAATAAAATACGTTGCTCTTCCCACAATAACTCTTGTCCAACATATAATCCTGTACCTGTAATATTTGCAGCCATATCTGTCCAAGAAAATCCCCATTCTTCAGAAAAACCATCCATAAGCTCAACAGCAGTTAAAAAACCAAGTCCCAAAGTAGCACCGTAAAGCAACTGGTTTTTTTTAGAAACTCCAGCCCAGCTTAAAGCATTAGCACCAACAGTTCCTAATTGATAAGATGAAAAGACATGCCCCATTTTATCCATTTGTAACCACTCTTCACTATCATTAATCGTCTTAAAACTAGAACGAGGATAATCTTCATACCATAATTGATTTAAAGCTATCAATGTAGTTGTAGCTAAGGTAATTTCAGAAATGACAACTGTGTTTCGCCTCTGCTTATTTAAAGAGTCACTTGGCTTTAAAAAGGCATTAAATTTAGATTGTGAAAAAAGCGATGAACTTACTGCCAAGCAAAGAATGATATAGCAATAAAAATGCCTCAAACTTTATCTATTTATACCTTGAGAAGATAAATATCTATGATATTCTCGAGCATTATTATTATGTTGAGCCAAGGACTTGGCAAACTTATGATAACCTGGTCGTTTGGCATCGACGGCAAAATAAAAATAACTATGCTTTTCGGGATTTAAAACAGCATTAATAGCCGAAAGATCTGGCATAGCAATTAATCCTGGTGGTAAACCTGCATTTTTATATGTATTGTATGGTGAATCTATTTCTTTATGAATATTAAGAACACGTCTAATTACGGTGTTTTTGTACTGTGGTAATTTATAAGCCGCATATTTAAGAGTTGGGTCTGCATCGAGCTTCATACCTATTCGCAATCTATTTAAATAAACACCTGCAACTCTAGGTTGCTCTTCTTTTAGTTTAGATTCTTCATAAACTATTGAAGCCAATGCAATAACTTCATTAGGTTGGAGATTCAATTTTTTAGCTTTATTCAATCGATCACTATTCCAAAAACGCTTGTATTCTTTTAGCATTTTATCTCTAAATCCTTCAGCAGTTGTATTCCAAAAGAACTCATAGCTATTTGGTAAATACATACCTAAGGCAGTAGCATTTGAAAAACCATTAATATTTAAAAAAGCTTCATCCGTCATCGCATTTAAAATAGATAGGCTATCGGCTTCTATTTGAGTGCCTATTCTACCTGCTAAATCTTTTAAATTATGTTGATTATTAAAGGCTATTTTAATTGGCAAGTTCTTACTACGTATAGAATTGATAATTTCATTATTATTCATGCCTTTAGAAATAGCGAAACGACCAGCTTTAATATTAGTTGTATATTTCTTTTGACTAGCTAGAGCATCAAACTTATCTATATCATCTAAAAGTGGCTCTAACTGAGACCTTATCTCACTATAGCCAGCATTAGTTGGCACATATATATAAGCTACTTCATCATCAAAAGCTGTATTGGGTTGAAACATAGCTCCATATATGTAATAGGCTATAGCTCCAAAAATAACAAGTCCGATTAAGGCTATAGCCCAAAGAATTTTTTTAATGTACATAGTTATTTGTTAATACGTTGTAATATATATTCGTTGTTGTATAGATTGCCATCAAAATTCCAATCTTCTTTTAAACCTATTCTTTTAAAGCCATTGCCTTCAAACAAATTCATGCTTGCTATATTGTTCTCAGAAATATTGGCATAAACCTGATGTAAATGTAAAATTTTAAAACAATAGTTAACTAGAAGTTCTAAAGCTTCTTTTCCGTAACCTTTAAATCTATCAGAATTACTTTTAATAAGAATACCAATACCTGCACGTTTGTTCTTAATGTTGAAATCAAAAACGTCAATTAGACCCAAAGTATTGTCATTTTTATCGCAAATTGCTAAACGTAATTGTTTTGCTTCAAAAATATCTTGCTGAGCGTTGTCTAAATATTGTTTTATTAAAAATCTTGAATAAGGTGTTTGTGTATCACTTAACTCCCAGAGTTCTGTGTCATTTTCAATCTCATAAATGAAATCTAAATCTTCTGGTTCTAAAGCTCTTAAATAGATATATTCACCTTTTAGTGTTACCATTCTAATTCACCTTTAAAAACTTGAGTTGCTGGTCCTACTAACCAAATATCATTATATCCATTTTCATGACTCTGAAAATTCACTTTTAATTGACCTCCTGGTGTTTTCAGACTAACAGTACTACTATCTGTTTTGCCAGTTTTATGCATAGCCAAAGCAACAGCAGTCACACCTGTTCCGCAAGATAATGTTTCATTCTCAACTCCTCGTTCATAGGTTCTTACAGCAAAACTATCTTCAGCTAATTGCTCAACAAAATTAACATTAGTTCCACCAGTCATATAAGCTTTACCATATCTTATAGTACATCCTTTTATTTTCACATTAAAATTGTCTATATCTGAAACTAATTCTACGTGATGAGGAGAACCTGTATCCAAAAATGAATGACTCTCATATGTTTCTACTGTGGAAACATCTTGCATTTGTAAGTGAACAATATCGTTTTCAATTTTGGCTTTATGTAGACCATCTATAGCCAAAAACTCTGTTTCATTTTCTATAACTCCAAGAAACTTTGCGAAAGCTGTAATACATCGTCCTCCATTACCACACATACTACTTTCATTACCATCTGCATTATAATATACCATCTTAAAATCTGAATTTTCGTCATTTTCTAATAGTATAAATCCATCAGCTCCAATACCAAATCGTCTATCGCACAATTGCTCTATTCGTTTGGTATTATTTTTGTCGATTATATGTGAGCGATTATCAACAATAATAAAGTCGTTTCCTGTACCTTGATATTTATAAAATGTTATTCTCATAAGCTAAGGCAAATATAAGAATATTACATCGTAATATAAGTTGTTAAATGCTCGTTAAAGTTGACGTTAAATAGTAGTTAAAATGAAGACTAAAATTCAATAAATTTTTAATTTTAATCGTTAGTATAATTAAACTTAAAACTGAAAATTATGAAGAAGATTTTAACATTAGTATGTGTTTCGGCATTAGGTGGCCTACTTACCTTAGGCGGTTATAAATTATTTGTCGAAGAAAAAAACAAACAAGTCGCATTAGAACAGATTTCTGAACCTCCTATTTATGTACCAACTAACACAACTAATAATACATCTGTGGATACACCAAATTTTGTTGATGCCGCAGAAAAATCATTAGATGCAGTTGTACATGTAAAAAACACATCAATTGTTACTGCACCAATGAGTATGCAAGATTTGTTTTTTGGTCGTAATTCAGAACGTGCTCAAGTAGGTACAGGAAGTGGTGTGATTATCTCGCCAACAGGCTATATTGTCACCAATAATCATGTTATTAATAATGCTAATGAGATTAGTATTACTCTTAATGATAACAAATCATATATGGCAGAATTAATTGGTACTGATGAAGCTACTGATATTGCACTTTTAAAAATTGAAACAGAAGAAGACTTACCTTTTATGGCATTTGGTGATTCTGATAGTGCAAAAATTGGTGAATGGGTTTTGGCTGTAGGTAATCCATTTAATTTAAACTCTACAGTAACTGCCGGAATCATTAGTGCTAAATCTAGAGATTTATCTGGTAAAAACACACAATCGTTTATTCAAACAGACGCTGCTGTGAATCCTGGAAACTCTGGAGGTGCATTAGTTAACACTAACGGAGATTTAATAGGAATTAATACAGCTATTTCATCTCGTACAGGATCCTATATAGGCTATTCATTTGCGGTACCTAGTAATATTGCACGTAAAATCGTAAACGATATCATGGAATATGGCAATGTGCAAAATGGTATTCTAGGGGTTGTTGGCGGTGCTCTTAATAGTAAATCTGCTGAAGAACTAGGTACTGATATTACTGAGGGTTTTTATGTTAGTGAAGTTACAAAAGATACAGGAGCAGAAAAAGCTGGTATAAAATCTGGTGATATTATTAAAAAAGTTGATGGTGTAGAGATCAATAAATTTTCTGATTTAACTGGCTATCTTAAAACTAAAAGCCCTAAAGACATAGTTAATGTTACATTACTTAGAGATGGTGATGAAGAAGTCCTACCAGTTACTTTATTAAAAAATATGGTATTAGAAATTCCCATTATTGGAGTAGTTAAAAACATTTCTAAAAATGAATTAAAGGATTTTAAGCTAAATTATGGTTTAAAAATATCTAAGCTAACAAATCACCCTAAACTTGAGTCTTACTGGAAAAATAATGGTGTAAAAGAAGGTAGTATAATTACACGTTTGAATGGAAAAAAGCTATACTCCGTTGATGATGCACAAAATGCAATAAAAGATAGAGGTTACGATGAAGCCATAGAAATAGAAGTTCTAAATAAAGAAGGTGAAAAAGTGATTTACAATTTTAGATAAAGCTTAATTAAAATAGATAAAAATAACCCTTGAAAGTATTATTCTTTGAAGGGTTTTTATTTTCGACAAAATGTGCTACGAAAACGTTTGAAATATGTATTTTTGCGCCAAATCTAAAAATCACTAAACCAAAAACAAATGGGTTTTAACGACACTTACGAAAAAGAGTTAGCGTTTCAAGCAGATCGTCGCAGAGCAACGGTTGAATTTATTAAAATTGTTAGCGACCTATGGTACGATAAGTCTATAGAGCTTGTTTTATTTAGAAATCAATTAATCGATAAAAATGTGAGCGAAATTTTAAACTTGCACGAATATGCAGGCGAATTTGTTCAGAAACCAATTTCTATTTTCGATTCAGTTGAAATTGCTCAAGCTATTAATGCTTTAGACTTACCACCGGCTAAATTAGATATTGGTAAACTAACTTATGAGTTTCACTTAGAAGATCAGAAGTACAATAATGCAACTGCATTTGTTTCTGCCAAACTAGGTTCTGCAAAAGATAATAAAGGTATTGAACCAAAAGATGTTGTACTATATGGTTTTGGACGAATTGGTAGATTAGTAGCACGTGAACTTATGACACGTACTGGTAAAGGAAACCAACTACGTCTGAGAGCTATAGTAACTAGAGGAACAATTGATGAAACAGTTTTAGAAAAGCGCGCTTCTTTATTAAGAAATGATTCTGTTCATGGGGATTTCTCAGGCATGGTAAGCACAGATGTAAAAAATTCTGCTTTAATAATTAACGGAACAACTGTAAAAATAATCTCAGCAAATGCGCCAGAAGATATCGACTATACAAGTTATGGTATAAACAAAGCATTAATAATAGATAATACTGGTGCATTTAGAGATAAAGAGGATTTAAGTAGGCATTTAAAAGCAAAAGGTGTTGATAAAGTTTTATTAACCGCACCTGGGAAAGGAATTCCTAACATAGTACATGGTGTTAATCACTTAGAAAATAATCCTGATAAAGTGAACATTTTCTCAGCAGCATCTTGTACTACAAATGCTATTACACCTATTCTAAAAGCAGTTGAAGATTCTTTTGGTATTAAAACTGGGCACCTAGAGACTATACATGCCTATACAAACGATCAAAATCTAGTAGATAACTTTCACAAAAAATACAGAAGAGGTCGTGCTGCAGGTTTGAATATGGTAATTACAGAAACAGGAGCTGGTAAAGCAGTAAGTAAAGCATTACCATCTTTAGAAGGAAAATTAACATCTAATGCTATCAGAGTACCAGTTCCAAACGGTTCTTTAGCGATTTTAAGCTTAGAGTTAAAAAGCAAAACTACTGTAGAAAGCATGAATACCATTATGAAGAAATATGCTTTAGAAGGTGACTTGGTAGAACAAATAAAATACGAAATGAGTGATGAATTAGTGTCGAGTGACATCGTTGGTAGCTCAGCACCATCAATTTATGACAGTAAAGCCACTATTGTAAGAGCAGACGGTAAAAATGCCATACTATATATATGGTACGATAATGAATATGGATATAGCCATCAGGTTATAAGATTAGCGAAATATATTTCTAAGGTAAGACGCTATGCTTATTATTAGAATTCTTGGAAAAGAGAAAGTGAAAAATCTTGCCTTTTGGCAAGATTTTTTTGTTTCATAAAGCCAGGACATCCAGAATAAAAATTATTACGTATATAAAATGTCATTGTAATTGTATAAGTGCTATGTTTTTGATAATTTATTATTAAAATGTGCTTATAAAATTACTATCTTGGCACCTAATTAATCTAATAGAACCTAAATTAAGATTAGAATGAAATTAATCACCAAACTAGTTGTAGCTCTTATAGTTACCTTAAGTTTTCAAACCATCAAATCCCAAACTGCTAATAATGCAGAAGAAAAATTATCCCTCAATAGTGGAACCTTAGATAATCAGTTTGAATATGTTATCCGACGATCACCTAATTGGAGGGAATATAAGACTGTAAAGAAAATTTGGTTATATGCGTTAAAAGCACATACTCTAGATTCCTTAAAAGTTTTACAAAAACAACTTAGTGATACAAAAATCATTGTAAATACTAAACAAGGAGAAATTGATAATCTAAAAAATAATTTAAGTACTACGCAAACTGATTTAGCAACAACTAATGAAGAAAAGAATAATATGGCTTTATTAGGTATGCAGACCAGTAAAACAAATTATAATGTAATTATGTGGTCGATTATAAGTGTTTTACTTGCGATGTTATTACTTTTTATATATAAATTTAAAGGCAGTAATTCTGCCACGCGTCATGCAAAACATAAACTAAGTGAAGTAGAAGTAGAATTTGAAGAGCATAGACGAATAGCTTTAGAACGCGAGCAAAAAGTAAGACGTCAATTACAAGACGAGATTAATAAGCAAAAGTCTTAAAACTAAATCTAAAACAAAAAAGATCCGTGATTTATTTACGGATTTTTTGTGACTATTATTAAAACATACATAAGTTAACTCGAAAATTTATCGCTCATTTTTTATAACTATAAAGTATTAACTAACCAATCTTCCTAGTTTGAAGAATGATTTTATTTTTGGAAAGCTGAATAATATCTGTTAGTTTGTTGGCTATAAAAAGTATATTTATATTATAATTTTAAGTCTATGAATCCATCAGCTAGCGGCTGGATAAAAAAATTACTTAAACAGGTTTCTGAAACAATGTATTCGCAAACAGAAACTTCTGAGTTCTACAATAAATTAAAGCATGCAGGATTTATTTACGGAAGTAATATTAAGGTCGTTCTAGATATAGTTAAGACTATTGATTTCACTGAAGAAGAGCGTTGTAAAATCAATTTACTCCTCACCTACTATTATATCTACAAAAAGAAACAACCAAATGAAGGTTTTATAGATAATTTAATTAGATATTATAAATCTATTAGCGATCAAAAGCAGTCATTTTTTGAAGAGTTGTTTGGCGATAAAAAGCCAGATAGTTTGTTAGAGAAAATGATTCACAAACGTATTCATATTGATGATAATTTTATTTCAAAAAGCTTTAATTATTTTTTAATTAATGCTTTATTATTTGTCGATGTATTAGGGTATCAACGCTTTCTGAAAGATGAAAATAACATCAGAAACTATGTAAATAACCTAGAATCTGCTTTAGAGACTATTGTCTTTTCTGTTATTGATGCTAAGTCAAAAAAAACAGAGTACGATCACAATCTTATAAAGCTGTTCGAAGACTCTATACGTCATAAAAGTTCGGAGTTACCCTCTTATAAAGATGCTATAACTTTTATAAATGAACCACTCGAGAAGTTATATGTTATTGACCTAGTATGTATGGCGTCATGGACAGATATGGTGATTGATAAAGAAGAGCGTGAGTTTTTAAATCGATTAAAAACAGATTTAGCACTTAACAATGATAATATAAAACAATCTGTAGATGATATTAATGCATTTTACAACGAACATAAAGAGAATGTAGCCTTTTTAAAATCTAAGAACTTAGCTCAAAGTTTTTATGATAATAGTAGTAAAGTAGTTTCTAAACTCATAAAAAGAAATAGTAAACGACTCACTAGAGAATTGTTAGAAAGTAAAGAAGCAATGGCACTTTTAGCACAATCTACGCAACGTAATCTTACAGATGAGGAGCAGAAAAAAATTCAATCCCAGCTTTTAGACATTTTTAAGTCTATTCCAAGTTTGGCAATATTTATGTTACCTGGAGGTATGTTATTGTTGCCTTTGTTTGTAAAGTTTATTCCTAAAATATTGCCCTCTGCATTTGATGATAATAGAATAGAAGACGATTAACTTGTAACATAACTAATAAAATGATTACTAATAGATAACCACTTTTAAGTTTTTGCTATGATAACTAACTACTACACTTTACTAAAAATAGAGCAATCCACAACTTTATATGATATTAAAAAAGCATTTAGAAGAGAAATTGCAATTTATCACCCAGACAATAATAAATCTGAAGACGCAAAAGACAAATTCGAGTCATTAGTGGAAGCTTTTGATGTATTATCAGATACTGAAAAAAGAAAAACCTATGATGAGCTTCTAAATTATCAAGCTAAGACATGCAAACCGGTAGTTACTGAAGAACAAAAGGAAGTATATGAAGAATGGCAAAAAGAAGCTAAAACAAAGTCTAAAACATATAGAAAATCTACCCTAACGGAGCTATTACTTTTAGATATTTTTGCTGAAGCTAGTATTGAAGGCCTTTTTGTTGGCACAGAATCTTTAATAGAAGGGGCTGAGCCATTAATAGATGGGATTGGAGATGTCTTAGGTGATGTTATTGGTGGTATTTTTGATGATCTATAATTATTTTATTCTAACCAATTTTTAAAATCCTTTACACGTTCTCTAGCAACAATAATATCTTGCTCATTGAAACGACTCAGTTTTATTTGTAGACGCGAATTAGTATAGCTCACCATATCTTTAATAGCATTAATATTAACGTAGAATTTTCTGCTTACTCTAAAAAACACATACGGTTCTAACTCATCTTCTAACTGATCTAATGTTTGATCTAACAAGTAATTTCTTCCTTCATTAGTAAACGCATAGGTTCCTTTATTTTCACTATAAATACATTCTATGTCTTCTATGTTGATGAGCTTTAAATGTTGACCCACTTTTACTGAAAAACGTTTTTTGTATTCACGTTCAATTGGGTTAACCAACAGTTTTTTGATGTCGCTAAAATCTAAAGTAACCGATTGTTTTTGTGGTGCTCTATTTTCATATTTTTCTACCGCAATTTTTAAATCATCCTCATCAATAGGCTTCAATAAATAATCAATACTATTGAGTTTAAATGCCTGAAGCGCATATTCATCATAAGCAGTAGTGAAAATTATTGCTGACTTAATATCAATAGCTTCAAAGATTTCGAAAGAAAGACCATCACTTAACTGAATATCTAAAAAGATTAGATCAGGATGTTCAATATTTTGAAACCAATCGATAGACTCTTCTACAGAATGCAACATAGTTTCTGCTTCAACATCCAGAGATTTTAGCATACGCTGTAAGCGTCTTGCTGATGGTTTTTCGTCTTCTATTATAATTACATTCATACTATCTTAGATTTATTTTTTTTGCTTCTCTATTAATAATTTTACCTCCAAAAAAAACTGTGAAGAGTGTTGCTAAAACAATTACCCACCAAAATTGTTGCATATTGTTTACAAATCGGGTTCCTATTTCGGACCAAAACGCACAGTATAAACCTACAACAGACCAACTCATAAAATAAAAATGATAGCCAAACCAATTCTTTTTCTTTTTAATTGTTGGTAGTGTACCACCAATAATAGTAGCTAAACTCATAATAGCGAAAAAATGAAATATGCTAAACCCGTCAAAATTTATAATAAAGAATGAAGATATATTTATCAATAACATAGAAAAGACGTAAATATATCCTGAACGTTTATGAAACAGTGTTCCTTTTTTATTTAATAACACCATAGTTCCTGTTAGCATTGCTAATACTGCCAAAATAAAATGAAACCAACCTATATTACTATGTATAATATCATTTAAAAAATTCATTCCCAACGTTTTGTGACTTCCTCTTCCTCTTTTGTAAACTCTTTCATTTTTTTATCCTCCCAACTACTTTTAAAAAACAATCTTTCTTTAAAAACATTTAAACTATGAATGATTACAAAAACTGTCCAAGCTACAATAACACTTAAGTTTAAGCTTATAATATTATTCTTATATGATCCTTCATCTATAATGTAAAAGTTATATAATATGAGTACTATTGCGATGATATATAATGCTAAATGCATATAGAGTATTTTAACTCTCTTTAATTTCTTCTTGGCGTTAGCTAAAAGTTGTTGCTCTTTATCTAATTCCATAATACTATCTTTTTACAGCTTTACCATCTTTCCAAACTTTTTCAATTTTGTTAATGGCTTTTATATCTTCAGTTACATCTCCATCTATTAGAATTAAATCTGCGATATAACCTTCTTTTATAAATCCATACCTTTTTAAACCAAAAGCTTGAGTGATATTACTTGTTCCTGATTTAAGAACTTCAATTGTTGGTATACCAGACTCCAATATAAGCTCTAGTTCTTTGTATAAATCTGTACCATAATTGATACCTGCATTTGGTGGATCTGTGCCTGCAAGAATTGGAATTCCAGCTTCATACATCTTTTTTACTTGTGCTAAGAGTTGGGTTTTAGTTAAAAACTGTTCAGAAGTACTTCCCATAGTTTCAAAGACTTTAATTGTAGTTAATAAAGTAGGAATTACAAAAAATGATTGCTCTTTTGAAAGTTGTTTTAACTTTTCATCTTCTAACTCTTTATCCCACCAAATATGTGCCAAACCATCTGCTCCATTATAAATTACATTAACAGCATCCTCTAATCTACTAATATGTACAACAGCAATCTTTTTTGCTTTATGTGCTTCTTTTATAAGCTCAGAAACAGTCTCTATTGATAATGTTTTCTTCCAAGGTTCTAATATAATTTTAATATGATCAACGTTGGCCTTAACTCTATCAGCAATAAACTGTTTTGCGTCCTCTGGTTTAGTTAGTGTTGGTACAGGGAATCCAAATTGTGTTCCATGACCTTCTGGAGCGGTTGCTGCATAACCCGCAACGTAATATCTTGCATAGTTAGTAGAATCTTTAAGTTGACGCATAGCAGTTTGATAAGTTTCTACACCATGCATATCCATAACATTCAAGACTCCTGCCTTAACAGCTTCATTAAGTGATGGCAAAGCCCATGCATGCACGTGAGCATTAGATAAAGCTGGTATTAAGGTTTTACCTTTTCCATGAATAACTTCATCTTTATCAGATATTTTAATTGATTTTGAAACTTCTGTAACAAGGCCATTTACAACCTTTACAGAAGTAGATTGAATTACGTCTTCACCATCAAATACTTTTACATTTTTAATGACAAAACTATCTTGAGCGTTTAAAAATAGAAATGAGAATGAAACTAAGAATAGTAATATACTTTTCACTTTTTTACATTTTAAATTATTCCCAATTTTTACGTTCTTTATCCATATACTCTTCAACCTTACGTTTTTCCCAATCTTTTCCAAAGAAAAAGTCTGGTCCAAATACACCTATAAAGTGAAAGACTAATCCAATGCCCCAAAAAAATGCCGTAGCATAAGGACCAAATCCACTAAAGCCTACATTGACACCTATTAGGATGATTAAAAATAAATTTACAACAACATAAGCCGCTAAATGCCAGTAAAATCCAATAAGTGAATCTACTTTCTTTTTAGCTCTTAAATATGCTTCTTCTTTTCTAAAATCTGAAACCTCATCTTTTTCTTTATAAGGTTCTATACTATATTTTTCCATAACTCTATTCTTTTGAATTATTAGATAATTCTTTATTCATTAATTGTTCAATTTTACGTTCTTCCCAGGCTAAGCCATATTTTAAGGATATAAAATGTAATATCAAAAATATACCCCAAACTACCCAACTACTTAATACGTCTATGCTTATTATTTTATCCACAAAACTATCCCAGCTATCTTAATTATTATTTACTTTAACTCCAGTAATTACTATATTAACAACTATATAAATAAAGAGATGTGTGTAAAAACCTTTCTCTTTTTCTACTTTATTTTTAGCTTTGATATATTTTAAATTTTCTTCTTGATCTTTCATAATACTTAATTTTAATTCCAATGACTATTTTGATCATCTCTGTTCATGTACTCTTCTATTTTCTTTTTTTCCCAGTTTGCGCCAAAAGCACCATTATCTACAAATACTCTATAGGCTTGTATAACCAAGCTTAATCCCCAACCAAACATCGGAAACCAAAACCATTGTATGGTATGTCTAGAATAGGTATACCATATAAAAATTAGAAATGGAATAACAAATACATAGGATATTAAACTATAGTAGAAAGCTTTCAATTCTTCTACGCGTTTGCGAGCTCTAACATAATCGTCATTTAGACGCTCTTGTGATTTTTGTGTTGTTCTCATGATTGATACTTGTTTTGTGAGCATAGGAATTGCAACCGCAAAATCCTTATCTCTTTGATTGATATAAACTTTTCTGTCTGAAAGTAGATTATAACGTTGTTTAATATTCTCTAAACCAACACCACTACTTTTCTTAACTATTTGTTTTGGTTGAAGATTATTCATCACTACTAAATGATTTCCATCTTCATATATTTTTATGTTCAACGGCTTACTAGATGTTACCATATTATGCTTTACTGCATTTTCTAAAAGTAACTGCAACGATAAAGGCACAACTTTACTTTCTGGATTTGATGCCTTGTCTGGTATCTCAAAAATGATACTATCTTCAAATCGCATTTTTAAAAGCGACATATACGTTCTTGCAAAATTCAATTCCTCATCTACAGTAACTAATTCCTTATTCTTCTGCTCTAATACATAGCGATAGACTTTAGATAAAGACGTTGTAAAACGTTGTGCATTGTCTGGATTCTCTTCGATTAAACTCGTTAGTACATTTAAACTATTGAATAAAAAATGCGGATCTAACTGATTTTTTAAAGCATCAAATTTTGCGCTTGCTGCACCTGCGATAACCTTTTGTTCTTTTATCTTATTCTTCTGGTAACGATTATAAAAATAAATGATGTGAAAAACCGAAACTATTAATAGTGTAATCCATAACCCAAATGAATAACCGCTCCAAGTTTCACCATCTATAAATGCTTGATAATCTTCACCATAAACACCAATTGATATAAATGCTCTTAGAAAAAATATTAAAATTAAAGTTATGATTACAGCTCCTAAGATTCCTATAATTATTCGTTTTAAAGTGTCCCCCTTTTTCCAGTTTCTCTTTTCCATGTAATCGAAAAATACCATGTTAGCATATCCGAGAACAAAGGAATACAATTGATAAAACCCAAACTCAATTAAAAACTCGTTCATGTTATCATATTGGAACATATCTCCAGAAATAAGTTCCCCAAGAATGAATATTGCACATCCTATCAAAAATGTAATGACTATATTTTTAACTGATTTAGACATAATTGTTTTTATTATTTACAAGATTCTACTACCTGCTCAGCACGCTCTTTCCCCCAATTTGGATAAAAATCACTCTCTGGTTTAAAGGTATCAAAAAGTTCTATGGATGCCTCAATTTCTTTGCAATAAGGAGCTGTGTCTTGTCCAAAGTATTTAGCGCTTCCCATAGACCAATCTGCCTTACAAAAAGCTGCTCTAGGGTTTGTTGGTGCTAATTCTAAAGCTTTAGTGTACAACTCTGTTATTTTACCTGCATATTTCATCCCATAAGTTGCACCATCATAAGCCACCCAATTTGTTAAGACCTGTGCCTGCATTATAAGAAGTTCAACATTCTCTTCACTCTTAGTCATAGCAATATCTAAATGCTCTTGTGCTTTATCTAATTGTGCTTTTAAGATGGCTTCATCTTTTACATTCCAGCTTTTTAAACTATTGATTTGTGCAATGTAATAGTTAGGCAACCATTCTTTAGATTCAGCTTTAGCAATACGTTCAAACATGTTTTCGGCTTCGTCAGTTTTATCGGATTGCCATAGTTCAAAAGCTTTAGTCATTCCTTTTTCAAAATTAGTTTGCGCTTGTGTAATTCCTGTGATTACAAATAAAGCGATGATGATTAAATTCCTCATAATATTTAGTCTGTTTAATTATAGTGTTATTGTTATTGATTTATTCTCTTTAAGCTGAAATTTGGCATCTTTCCATTTTGGTGGTCCCATAAAACCTCTTGCATTATTAGAACAACCGTAATCTTCTTTTGGAATGCCCATAAAGTTACTATCTAATTTCCCATTATTATTTTCGTCATGAAAAATAGAAACTGCGTAAGTACCTTTTGGTAAATCTTCAAAAGTCACGACACAGCTATTATTAGTAATTTTACTTTTAGTGCCCTTGTAAGACTTGCCTAAAAACTCTGTTTCAGTATTATAAATTGAAATAAACATTTGTCCTTTATTACTATCTAATTCTTCAACTTTAACTTCTAAACTATATGTTTCTTCAGTTTTAACCTCAAGATTAGTTAAGCTTATTATTAATACAACTACAAGTTTTAATAAAGTTCCCATAATGTTTGTTTTTGTTTGATACAAATATCTAGCACAAATCCAGGTATTAAAAACCAGACTTACTGAATTGTGATTTTTTAATGATGAATTGTAATTATTAAAAAATCCTTCTAAAAAAAACAGTACCTTCCTTTAATATTACTTATTTGATTCACTACATAAATTGGTCACCATAATGAAACAAAAAATATTAAATGCAAAACAACTATCAAATCTTTAGACAATTCTCACATCTAGGACAGGCTACTGAATTGAGGAATATACTCGAAGCTAACGCAATTATCACTCAACTAGATGATAATACACCACCTGTTGATGTTACATTTGCAGGTAATACATTACAAAATAAATTTGAAGTACTCATACGGCAATCCGATTTTGAAAAGACGGAACAGATTCTAGAAAAAAATGCAGAAAACATAATAGATCAAATAGATAAAGACTATTATCTATTTCAGTTTACTGATGACGAACTTTACAATATTCTTTTAAAATCTGATGAGTGGAATGAATTTGATTACACACTAGCCCAAAAATTGCTAATTCAGCGAGGACAATTGAGCGAGGACAATTGATTGACAAAGAATTGCTAGCATCTTTAAAAAAAGAACGTTTAAAGAAATTAGCTAAGCCCGAGAGCATTCAGAAACCATGGATTATAAGTGGTTACATCTTGTCTATTTTAGGTGGCTTTTTAGGGTTAATCATTGGTTATTTTCTGTGGACATCTAAGAAAACATTACCAAATGGACAAAGGGTTTATTCTTATAGTAAAAATGATAGAAAACATGGCAATCAAATCTTTATCATTGGATTAATTGTTGCACCAATTGTTATGCTAGTTAAAGTAGTTAGTCAGTTTTAAAACTTATTATAAAAAAAGACCATCTTAATTGATGGTCTTTTAATATTATATAATGTTTTTGTCTTAAAACATATCTCTACCAGAGAAATGAAAAGCACCTTCAATAGCTGCATTGTCATCGCTATCACTTCCATGCACAGCGTTTTCGCTAATAGAATCCGCAAACATTTTACGGATAGTACCTTCTGCTGCATCTGCAGGATTGGTAGCACCAATTAATGTTCTAAAATCTTCAACAGCATTATCTTTTTCTAATATTGCAGCTACTATAGGTCCACGAGTCATATATTCTACTAACTCACCAAAAAATGGACGCTCTTTATGTATACCATAAAATTCCTCAGCATCTGCATTAGTCATCTGAGTTAACCTCATTGCTACAATTCTAAATCCTGAAGCTGTAATTTTTTCTAATATTGCGCCAATGTGTCCTTTTTCAACAGCATCTGGCTTTAACATTGTGAAAGTTCTGTTAGTTGCCATGTATATTTTTTAATTTTGGTTCACCTTGCTTTAGTGCTTTGGCGAATTTGGATGCAAAAGTAATGCATTTCTTTAAAAAATCAAGAAGCACAGGCAATAATTGAATACTATTTAATGATTTATTAACAAAGCTTTAAAATATTATTTTATCATTCTCAAAAAGGAAAGACACAATTCTTAATTTCATATTAAAAGCACTTTTCAAAAACCCTAAAAATTGTATCTTCGCTTCTTATGATTAAAGCACAAATTCCAGAAATAAAAACGCTCTTAAGTACTCCTAAGAACATTGTTATTGTTCCACATAAAAATCCTGATGGTGATGCTATGGGATCTACCTTAGGACTATACCATTATCTAAAATCATATAATCATAATGCAACAGTTATTGCTCCAAATGATTATCCCGATTTTTTAAAATGGTTACCAGGAAATAACACTGTTTTAAAATATGAAAATGATCAGGGGGTAAGCAAAGTCTTAATAGAAAAAGCAGATTTAATTTTCACTTTAGATTTTAACGCTTTTCATAGAGCTGGAGATATGGCTGAAGTATTAGAAACTTCTAATGCAACAAAATTAATGATAGATCATCACCAACAACCAGATGACTATGCAAAATTTAAGTATTCAGATGTAAGCATGTCTTCAACATGTGAGATGGTTTACAATTTTATTGAAATGTTAGACGATGCAGAAAAGATTGATGCCATAATAGCCACGTGTTTATATGTTGGTATTATGACTGATACAGGGTCGTTTAGATTTCGTTCTACAACGAATAGGACTCATGAGGTTATTAGCAACTTAATTAAAAAAGGTGCAGATAACACCCAGATCCATAATAATATATTCGATACAAATAGTTACAGTCGCATACAATTACTAGGTAGAGCATTACAAAACTTAAAAATAGTACCAGAGTTAAGAACCGCTTATATTACTTTGTCTCAAGATGAACTTGATGAATTTGATTTTAAAAAAGGTGATACTGAAGGTTTTGTAAATTATGCACTATCCTTGAAAGGAATTATCTTTGCTGCAATTTTTATAGAGAGTCAACAAGACCAAATTATAAAAATTTCTTTACGAAGTAAAGGTTCATTTTCAGTCAATGAATTTTCTAGAGCACACTTTCATGGTGGTGGACATACCAATGCTGCTGGAGGACGTAGTGAAACAGATATGTCTTCTACCATTGATAAATTTATTAGTATATTACCAAAATATAAACAAGATTTGTCCCAATCATGAAATCGAAAATATACAAACTCGACCACAAAGGAATAACTATGTTAAGTAAAAACCTACACTACTTACTAGTAATCGCAATAATCTTTGTAAGCTGTAAATCACCTGAAGCCAGAATGCCAGAATCTGTTCAGTCTGGCTCATTCCTTAAAGAATCTGTAGAACGTAACAAAAAGCTCAATGAATTAGAGCGAGACCATATTAAAGACATTATAAAGAACAATCCTGATAAAACTTACATTGCTTCAGAGACTGGGTTTTGGTATTATTACAATATTAAAATAGAAACAGATAGCCTTAAACCACAATTCGGTGATATTGTAGATTTCGATTATAATATTTCGAGTATTGAAGGTAACGAAATCTATGCTAAGACCAATAGATCATACATTATAGACAAAGAAGAATTGTTTACAGGCTTGCGTGAAGGTATAAAACTTCTTAAACCTACTGAAACAGCTACATTTATATTTCCATCACAAAAAGCTTTTGGCTATTATGGAGATGACAATAAAATAGGAACTAATATTCCTTTAATTTGCGAAGTAACATTAAACACTATAAATAAGAAAAATGATTAAAAGAGCCCTTACAACACTTGTTGTATTATTAGTATTGGTAAATATTTCTTGCCAAGAAAAATACCCAAATTTAGAAGATGGTTTATATGCAGAATTCATCACAAATAAAGGTACAATGGTAGCAGAATTGCATTATGATAAAGTTCCTGTAACCGTTGCTAACTTTGTTGCACTTGCAGAAGGTAATCATCCTTTAGTTAAAGAAGAATTTAAAGGCAAACGTTATTATGATAGTATAACATTTCATCGTGTCGTTAATAATTTTATGATTCAAGGCGGAGATCCTACTGCTACAGGTGCCGGAAATCCTGGTTATAAATTTCCTGATGAATTTCACCCAGAATTAAAGCACGATAAACCTGGTATTCTATCTATGGCAAACCCAGGAAAAGATGCCAATGGCACCCAATTTTTTATTATGGAAAAAGAATGGCCAAGTCTAGATAACCGACATGCTGTTTTTGGACAAGTGGTTGAAGGAATGGCTGTTCATGACTCTATTTCTAATGTAAAAGTTATTGATCCAAGTAGACGTAATCACAAACCTGTAGAGGATGTTGTAATTACTAAACTTAATATTATAAGAAAAGGTGCAGATGCAAAGTCTTTCAACGCACCTAAGGTTTTCGAAGAGGAAATGCCAAAAATGAAAGAGAAGCAAGCAAAACTAAAAGAAGAAGCCAGAAAAAAAGCTAAAGAATTAGCAGATCTTGCAAAAGCAGAATTTTTAAAAAATAATGAAACACTCACTGGTCGTCGCATAGACTCACCAACCGGCATGGCAATGATATTTACTAATGAAAGTGATGGTATAAAACCAAAGTCTACAGACAGCGTTAATATTGATTGTGCAGGTTATTTTGAAAATGGAGAATTATTCTGGACAACTTGGAAGACTGTTGCTGAAGAAAATGGTAAGTACGATGAAAGAACGGACAAAGCTGGTCGTTATGCGCCTTTTTCTATGCCATATAATGCTACAGCAAGTTTAGTTCCTGGTTTTAGAGAAGCGATGTTAAATATGAAAATTGGTGATAAAGCCAGAGTATTTATCCCTCATTATTTAGGTTATGGCGAAAGAGGAAATCCACCAGTAATTCCGGCTAATACTAATATCATATTCGATGTACAATTATCTGAAGTTAAAGTGAAAGAGTGATAACTGATAATTATAAAATAAAAATTGCCCGCTAATTTAATTAGCGGGCAATTTTTATTTTATACAGTAAATTATTCTTTACTCATCTGTTTCATTAGACTCAGTTGAATCTGCATCTAAATAATTAGGAATACCATCACCATCACTATCATCATTCGTAGGGTCACCATCATTATCTAAATCTTCATTAATTGTAAAAACTCCATCCTCGTCATCATCTACATCAATATAGTTAGGAAATAGATCTTCGTCTGTATCATCATCATCAACACTTAAACTATTATCTAAATCTTCAATATATGAAGGCACACCATCATTATCGTGATCTAATTCTTCCATCTGTAATAATTCAAACTTAAAAACAAGATTATCATAGGAAAACCCCGTAGTTGAACCAGAAAAATAGCCTAATCCTGATGGTACAAACATCACTCCTAAGCCAAAATTATTATAATTAACAATACCATTATCAAAAGTAAAATCTAAAGCAGAGTTAAATGAAGGTATGACCAAATTCCAAGCTCTAATTGTACCAAAAGTAGTAAAGCCATTTCCTTGCAAATTAAGATCAACAGGTGTAACTCTAGAGTCAAATACTTCTTCAGTCTGTACCGAACTTCCTTCATATCGCATACGTACAGCATCAGTAAAATGAGGAGACTCACCTGCACCTTGATTAAGTCTTAAGATATAATACTCATACTCTACATCTAAATACGTTGTGGTTAAAACGTCAACATCATCAATAAGTAAAGTATTTTGATCTGGATCTGGCATATCCAAATAATTACCATCATCATCTTGAGGTAATTCAGTAATTATTATGTCAGTGTATTTATGGTTGCTTCCTGTTTCAAGAAAACTTGAATTATAATAGTGCGTTGAAAGGTATGACAATATAGAATCTCTATCCTTTACTTGTTGTTCTGTTCTATCAGCTTCAACAAAGGTAGTTGTTATGTCATCATCATCTTTACAAGAAATAAAAACCGCTAATATGGCAATTACAAAAATGCTAAGTTTTAATATTTTAATTTTCATAGAATATATTTTTCTAGTAATAGTTTTACCACAAAACCATTACTAGGTTCATTATTGCTTAATTATAAGGCGCAAGATACATAAATATAATATTTTTGCATCAAAAGATTAACGTAGTTTTTAGTTAAAAATATATGCGAATTGATAAATATTTATGGTGTGTGCGATATTACAAAACTCGCAATATAGCCTCACAAGCGTGCAAAAAAGGCCAAATAAAAGTAAATGGCAAGGTTGTAAAACCTTCAAGAGAAGTATATCCTACAGACAAAATAGAATTACGTAAAGATCAAATTAAATATCAGTTAACTGTAAACGATATACCACCAAATCGCGTAGGTGCAAAACTTGTTGATATTTATAGGATAGACACAACTCCTAAAGAAGCTTTTGAAGCCAAAGAACTTCTAAAATACAGTAAAGATTATTACAGAAAGAGAGGGACTGGAAGACCAACTAAGAAGGATCGACGGGATATTGATAATTATTATGAAGAAGAATAATTTAGATAGTATTTATTGGAAAAACAGATATAAACACGGACAGATAGGCTGGAATATTGGCTATCCTTCTACTCCACTAAAAGATTTCATAGATCAACTCAAGGATAAAACAATTAAAATATTAATTCCTGGTGCAGGCAATAGTTATGAAGCCGAATACCTTTGGAATAATGGTTATAAAAATCTACATGTGCTTGATTTTGCAAAACAGCCGCTTAACAATTTTAAAAAACGTGTTATAAATTTCCCCGAAGACCAATTACTACACTCTGATTTTTTTGAATTAAACAATAAATTCGATTTAATACTAGAACAAACTTTTTTTTGTGCCCTAAATCCAAGCTTAAGAAAGGATTATGTTGAAAAAATGAAACAACTTTTACAGCCTAATGGAAAACTAGTTGGTCTATTATTTGATTTTGAATTAACTGAATCTGGCCCACCTTTTGGAGGGAGTATAATAGAATACAAATCACTTTTTGCAACCCAATTTGAAATCAAGGTTTTAACACCATCAATTAATTCTATAAAAGAAAGACAAGGTAAAGAACTGTTTTTTATCTTTGAGAACCTTTAATAGAACCTTGGCAAACTAAGTTTAAAAAACATAAAAAATGGCATTAACTAAGAATACGATATTAAGTCATAAAGAAATTGAACATAAAATAAAGCGTATTGCATATCAAATCTATGAGAGTAATGCTAATGAAACTAAACTTGTTATTGCAGGTATTGAAAGTAATGGCTATATCTTAGCGAAGAAAATAAAGGCCAATCTCGATAAGATTTCTGATATCGAATCTACATTATGTAAAGTTACCATTGATAAATCTGAGCCTACAAAACCAATAAAAACTTCTATTAGCAAAAACGATTATACAAATAAATCAATTGTTCTTATCGATGATGTTTTAAATTCTGGTAGTACTTTAATTTATGGTATTAAACATTTTTTAAATGTACCCTTAAAACAATTTAAAACCGCTGTTTTGGTGAATAGAAATCACAAAAAGTACCCTGTTAAGGCTGACTTTAAAGGAATTTCTTTATCTACATCTCTTTTCGAACATGTGCATGTTAATTTATCTAAACAACCTTACGAAGCCTATTTAGATTAAATACGTCAAGATAATTTCTAAAACATCTTGTTTAGATTTATGGTCTGTGTCTATGGTATATTCTGCCTGATTGTAGTATTGAACACGCTCAAATAGATGCTTGCCAATAAACTCCATTAATTGTTCTTCAGTATTTAAATGACTTATTAAAGGACGTTTTTCTCTTGCTGAAAATAAGCGTTTAGTTAAAAGCGGAATTGAAAGTTTTAAATAAAATAATTCAACATTCTCATTCCTAATTAATAGGTCAATATTATTACTATAGCAAGGAGTGCCACCACCTAATGCTAAAACCAAATTCTCAGAAGAATTAGTCAACTCTTTTAAATATTCAGTTTCTTTTTTTCTAAAATAAATTTCACCTTTGGTTTTAAATAAATTAGAGATTGATGCATTTTCTTTGTCAGAAATATAATCATCAAGGTCTAAGAAATCATAATTTAATACTGTAGCTAATTCTTTACCTATAGTAGATTTTCCAGATCCCATATATCCCATTAAAACGACTATCATAAAGCTTACAATTTGATTATTAAATCTCTACGCAAAGAGACAACAAAAAAACGAAAATTTAAATAAAAAAAGTATTGTTTTATTAATTAAACATTTTATATTTGCACCCTCGTTTAGAGAAAATAATTTAATGACCAGTTAGCTCAGTTGGTAGAGCATCTCCCTTTTAAGGAGAGGGTCCTGGGTTCGAGCCCCAGACTGGTCACTAAAAGTTAAGCAATTTAAGCTTAACTTTTTTTTTACCTTTACTTATCTAAATGCGCACGTGGCGGAATTGGTAGACGCGCCAGCTTGAGGGGTTGGTGGACATTAGTCCGTGGAAGTTCGAGTCTTCTCGTGCGCACTTTCTTTTTCCTTATTTTTTGTTAATTCTAGTAGACTTAATATTTAAAATCCTATTTTTGTTTAAAGATTTTAAAAAAAAATGAACAACATAAAGAATAAGTTCAGTATTAAAGATTTAGAAAATCTAACAGGTATTAAAGCACATACCATTAGAATATGGGAAAAGCGCTATAATCTACTAAAGCCTAAACGTACAGGAACAAATATCAGGTACTATGATTTAGCCAGTTTCCAAAAACTATTAAACGTTAGTTACCTTAATAATAACGGTTATAAAATATCTAAGATTGCAACAATTAAAGAGCAAGAAATTCCTGATCTTGTGAGAAAAATTGCATCCGAAAGTAATCTAGAAAGTCATGCTATAAATGCTTTTAAACTTTCGATGTTAAACTTTGATCAGGCACTGTTCTACAATACATATGAATCTCTTTTAAAAGAAATGGATTTTGAAGATACTTTTTATGAAATCTTTATACCGCTACTAACTGAAATTGGCTTATTATGGCAAACAGATACCATTTCACCTGCTCATGAACATTTTTTAACATCATTACTTCGTCAAAAAATATTGATCAATACAGAGAAAGTTCAATCAAAGCAAATAAATAAGTCTACGAAAACCTTTGTGTTATATCTACCGGAAAATGAAATACACGAGTTAGGTTTAATGTTCATAAACCATCAATTAGTCAGTAAAGGGTATCAATCTATTTTCTTAGGATTTAGTGTACCAATGGAAAGCCTTAAAGATTTGCAGAATTACTATGACGAAATTATTTATGTTTCCTATTTTACTGTAAAACCAGAGAAAGCAGATATTGATGATTATTTAAAAGACTTTAGCAAACTTTTAGTTAATACAACTAATACAGAGCTATGGGTTTTAGGGCATATGCTTAACTCTATCGACTTAGACAATCTACCAAGTGGAATTTCCCCTTTCAATAGTATCCAGTCCTTAATAGATAAGGTTTAATTTATGAGTAAAGTGATATCTATAATTGGTTCAGGCTTTTCTGCATTGTCAGCATCTTGCTACTTAGCAAAAGCCGGCCATAAAGTTTCAGTTTTCGAAAAAAATGATTCTGTTGGTGGTAGAGCAAGACAAATTGTTAAAGATGGCTTCACCTTTGATATTGGACCAAGTTGGTATTGGATGCCAGATATTTTTGAAAAATTCTTCAATGATTTTGGAAAATCCACAAGTGACTATTATCACTTAGATAAATTAAGTCCTGCATATAAAATCTTTTTTTCTGATGAAGTAATAACTATAGGTGACCATATGGATCAGATTTGTGAAGAATTTGAACGTATTGAAACCGGAAGTTCTAAACCACTTCGCAAATTTATATCTAGAGCCCAAGATCATTATGAAATAGCAATAAATAAGGTTGTTTTAAAACCCGGTATCTCACCTTTTGAATTAGTAACTAAGGAAACAGTAACTAGAATTGATCAGTTTTTCAAGACTATTAGTTCCGAAGTTCGTAAAAACTTCAAAAATCCTAAACTAATATCTACTCTAGAGTTTCCTGTACTATTTTTGGGTGCTAAACCAAATCAAACACCTTCATTTTATAGTTTTATGAATTTTGCCGATTTTGGTTTAGGCACATGGCATCCTAAAGGAGGTATGTACGAAATAATAAAAGCTATGAAAAGTCTAGCTGAAAGTCTAGGCGTAAATATAAATACTAATTGCAATGTAGAAAAAATTAACGTTGATAATGGTAATTCTAATGGCATTGTTGTAAATGGAGAATTTATAAAATCTGAAGTTATTTTAAGCGGCGCAGATTATCATCATTCAGAAACTCTATTAGATAAAAAGTATAGACAATACTCGCAAGCATATTGGGACAAACGTACATTTGCGCCATCTTCTTTACTCTTTTATGTAGGTTTTGACAAAAAATTGATAAATGTAGAGCATCATAATCTATTTTTCGATACTAATTTTGAAACTCACGCTGAAAATATTTATGATAAACCTAAATGGCCTGAAGATCCATTATTTTATGTTAACTTTCCATCAGTTACAGACTTTAGTATGGCACCAAAAAATTGTGAAACCGGCTTCTTCCTTATTCCTATAGCGCCTGGATTAGAAGATACACCTGAATTACGACAGCAATATTTTGATATCATTATTAATCGTTTTGAAAAAAGAACTAATCAAAGTGTAAAAGAAAATATATTATTTAAAGAATCGTTTTGTGTAAATGACTTTATAAGTGAATACAATTCCTTTAAAGGAAATGCCTATGGTATGGCAAATACTTTAATGCAAACCGCTTTTTTAAGACCAAAGTTAAAAAGCAAAAAGGTTAAAGGACTATACTTTACTGGTCAATTAACTGTTCCTGGTCCCGGTGTTCCACCATCTTTAATTTCAGGAAAACTAGTGGCACAATTGATAGAAAAGAATGAATCTTAATAGCTAATAATTAAATTGAATATATGAAATCCCTTTTTGATAATGTATCTAAAGAATGTAGCAAGCTTGTAACCAATGCTTACAGCACATCTTTTTCTATGGCTACAAAAATGTTGTCAGACGTTATCAGACAAGATATATATAACATATACGGCTTTGTAAGATTTGCGGATGAAATTGTAGATACGTTTCATGATTATGATAAAGAAAAACTTTTTATAAACTTTCAAACAGATTTAGAATCCGCTCTAAAAGATAAAATTAGTTTAAATCCAATTTTAAACGCTTTTCAAGAGACCTTTCACAAATATAGAATAGATAAGCATCTCGTAGATTCATTCATGGATAGTATGCGCTTAGACCTTTACAAAAAAGATTATTTAACTGAAGAAGAATATAGAGCTTACATTTATGGATCCGCTGATGTTGTTGGGCTCATGTGCCTGAAGGTTTTTGTTAAAGGGGATAATGAACAATATGAGGACCTCAAAGAATCAGCTATGAGTTTGGGTTCAGCATTTCAAAAAGTAAACTTTTTGAGAGACTTAAAAGCAGATTTCGAGGATTTGAGTAGAACTTATTTCCCAAATACGGATTTAAATGACCTTGATGAAAAATCAAAACAAGCTATTATAAGTGATATTGAAGAAGATTTCGCTAAAGGGTTGAATGGTATAAAACGTTTGCCTTTAGAAGCGAAATTTGGTGTATTTATGGCCTACCGCTATTACAACAAATTACTTGAAAAATTAAAGAAGACCCCTGCTTTGAAAATAAGATCTACAAGAATCAGAGTTCCAAATTACAGAAAAGTAGAACTATTGACGAGAAGCTATGTTAAATACCAACTTAACCTTATATAAAATTATACAGAACTACTATGCAAACTGTTATTTGGATTTTTATTTTTTTCGGAACATTCTTTATCATGGAATTTAATGCTTGGTTTACACATAAGTATATTATGCATGGTTTCTTATGGAGCTTACATAAAGATCATCATCACAAGGATCACGATAGTTGGTTTGAACGCAATGATGCTTTTTTTATTTTTTATGCTGTTGTAAGTATGACATGTTTTTATTTATGGAGTTATGAAGATGTTTGGTTCACTTTGCCAATTGGCATAGGTATTCTAGCCTATGGAATTGCTTATTTCGTGGTACACGATATTTTTATACATCAGCGTTTTAAGTGGTTCCGTAATATTGACAATAAATATGCTAGAGGTGTAAGACGTGCGCACAAAATTCATCATAAACACTTAGGTAAAGAAAAAGGTGAGAACTTTGGGATGCTTATTGTTCCTTTTAAATATTTTAAATAAAGTTATTCAGAAATTAATTGGTCAAGCTGATGTCTTACAGTATCACTATTCCAATCAATTGCACCAGATTCATCGACCACAATTTCTCCTTTTTTATTCATTATAAATGTTCTTGGGATAGAACGCGTCGTTAACGCTTTAGGAATTTCATTTAAAGGATTATAAACTATAAAATCGAATTCTTTTTTTGTTTTAAATTGTTTAACCGCATTTAAAGCGTCATTGGTAATAAACATAAAAACTACCTTACCCTTATAATCATTGTACAATAACTGAAGGCTAGGCATTTCTGCAATACATGGTGGACACCAAGTTGCCCAAAAATTGACAAATACAACCTTACCTTTAGTCTCATTAAAATTAAGAGTAGTGTTTTTATCAGATTGTAATTTCCAATTAGAATAAGTAACAGACGTTCTATCTTCTGCAACAATAACTGATGATTGGTTTATATAACTCAATCCTTTATGCAATACAATTTGAACAGCTTGCCTAGTCTGAGGAATAATAAGTATAGCAATAAGAATAAAGAATATAATATTGCGTTTGGTAAGTTTGCTTTTCATTGAAGTCAAAATTAAGCAGAAGTTTGATATATTCTAATCTGTTTACGATTAAAATCTATAACTTTTTCTTCTTTTAATTCGTTCATTAAAATATTAAGTGTAGGTCGAGATATACCAATTAGCGATGCTATATCTTTTTGTGTGTATGGATGGTTAATAATATGATCACCTGTTTGATTACAATCGTAACCGTAATCTGTACAAAGCTCTTCTAAAAACTCAACTAAACGTGTTTTAGAATCTTTAAATAATAATAATTGTAGACGACGTTCCAGTCTTTTAAACTTAAAACCTATAAACTTATAAATTCTGAGACCAAAGGTTTTATTATCTCTTATAAGATCGTGCATCGTATCTACACTTACTGGACATATAGACGTACTGTTATCTAAAGACTGAGCAAATTCATTACGCTTCTCTTCACCAAGAATTGCTTTTTCACCAAATAAATCACCTTTACTTAAAATCGATTTTACAATTTCTGTACCATCTTCATTATAATATCCAATTTTCACTTTGCCTTTTTCAATAAGGTAGACCTTATTTGCAGCATCTTCTTCAAAATAGATATAGTCACTTTTTTTGTACGCATCAAACGTATGACAAGCTTTATATTTCTTAAACTTATGAGGACATAATAAATTAAATAAATTCACGTCTTCGAAAACCCAGATAGAGTTCATATGAGATAAGATTTAATTGAGTTTGATATAAAGTCGTATAAAAACAGAAAATCTTTCACGAATAGACATAAAAAAACTCCTAACAAAAAAGTTAGGAGTTTAAATAACATATAAATGTATAGATTAAGCGTTCTCTTTCTTAATTAAATTAAGAGCCGAACCTTCATTATACCATTCTATTTGAGCATCGTTATACGTATGATTTAACACAATAACATCTTTACTTCCATCAGCATGCACAGCTTCAAGATTTAATTGTTTATCTGGTGCAAACTCATTTAAATCTAAAAAGTTAAATGTATCATCTTCTTGTATTAAATTATAATCAGCTTCGTTAGCAAAAGTTAAACCTAACACCCCCTGTTTTTTAAGATTGGTTTCGTGGATACGTGCAAAAGATTTAACAATTACGGCTGCAACACCTAATTGTCTTGGCTGCATAGCTGCGTGTTCTCTAGAAGAGCCTTCACCATAGTTATGATCGCCAACTACAATAGATCTAATTCCAGCTGCTTTGTATGCTCTTGCTGTATCTGGTACTCCACCAAATTCACCTGTTAATTGATTCTTAACAAAATTTGTTTTCTTACCAAATGCATTAACAGCACCAATTAACGTATTGTTTGCTATATTATCTAAATGTCCTCTATAACGCAACCATGGACCAGCCATAGAAATATGATCTGTAGTACATTTTCCGAAAGCTTTAATTAATAATTTAGCACCTGTAATTGAATCTCCAATAGGAGTAAATGGTTCTAATAATTGTAATCGCTCTGATGTAGGACTAACAGATACAACAACTCCACTTCCATCTTCTAAAGGCTCTAAATAACCATTATCCTTTACATCGAAACCTTTAGGCGGTAATTCCCATCCTGTCGGCTCATCGAACATAACTTCTTCACCATTTTCGTTTATTAATTTATCCTTTAAAGGATTAAAGTCTAAACGACCAGCTACTGCTATAGCAGCAGTCAACTCTGGCGATGCAACAAAAGCATGTGTATTGGGATTTCCATCAGCACGCTTAGCAAAGTTTCTATTAAACGAATGCACTATACTATTTTTAGGTGCATTTTTAGGATCATTATATCTTGCCCATTGACCAATACATGGTCCACAAGCATTAGTGAATATTTTTGCATCTAAGTTTTCAAATATTCCTAAGATACCATCACGCTCAGCTGTATAACGTACTTGTTCAGAACCAGGGTTTATACCTAATTCAGCTTTCATCTTCAAACCTTTATCTAAAGCTTGTTGCGCTATAGAAGAGGCTCTAGATAAATCTTCGTAAGATGAATTGGTACAAGACCCTATTAATCCCCATTCTACCTGAATAGGCCAATCGTTAGCTTTTGCCTTTTCAGTCATATCTTTACCAACAGAAGTTGATAAATCTGGTGTGAAAGGTCCATTTAACAGTGGTCCTAATTCAGATAAATTGATATCTATAACCTGGTCGAAGTATTGCTCAGGGTTTTCATATACTGCATCATCTGCAGTTAAGTATGGTCTAATTTTGTTAGCTTCATCTGCAACATCTGCTCTTTCCGTAGCACGTAAATAACGTTCCATTGAATCGTCATATCCAAAAGTTGAAGTAGTTGCCCCAATTTCAGCACCCATATTACAGATAGTTCCTTTACCTGTACAAGACATTGAAGTCGCACCAGGTCCAAAATATTCTACAATAGCACCAGTACCACCTTTAGCTGTTAATATCTCTGCTACTTTTAAAATCACATCTTTAGGCGCAGTCCAACCAGATAATTTACCTGTTAATCTTACACCAATTAACTTTGGAAACTTAAGCTCCCATGCCATTCCTGCCATAACATCTACAGCATCAGCTCCACCAACACCAATAGCTACCATTCCTAACCCACCAGCATTAACTGTATGAGAATCTGTACCTATCATCATTCCTCCAGGAAATGCATAATTTTCTAATACAACTTGGTGAATAATACCTGCACCAGGTTTCCAAAAACCTATTCCATACTTATTAGAAACTGATTCTAGGAAATTAAAAACCTCACTACTTGTATTATTGGCATTTTTTAAATCGGTTGCCGCACCTTCTTTTGCTTGAATCAAGTGATCACAATGCACAGTAGTTGGCACTGCAACTTTAGGCTTACCCGCTTGCATAAATTGTAATAATGCCATTTGTGCTGTAGCATCTTGACATGCTACACGATCTGGCGCAAAATCTACATAATCTTTACCTCTTGTAAAGGCTTTATTAGGTTTACCATCCCATAAATGAGCGTATAATATTTTTTCTGAAAGTGTTAATGGTTTTCCTACAATGTCTCTAGCTGCATCAACGCGCTCAGTCATGTTAGCATAAACCTTTTTAATCATATCAATGTCAAAAGCCATAAAGTATTTTTAAGAAGTTTAATATTATTTTTTGCGACACAAATTTACGAATTATAAAGTCAATTTAAAAATATGTAACACTATTGGTTTTTCTCTGAATATAATTCATAATACAAGTAATTCTTTGATAATATTACAAATAATTAACAGTAATACAGACACTTAGTTATTAATTTAATAAATTGTCTTATTTAGAATAAATATGAATTTACTATTGGGATTTGTAAACCTTAATCAAAACGATAATTGCTATTAGAATACCTAACACCTCTATTATGTTTCCTATGGTTAAAAGTTCTATTCCATAAGGCCAATGTTGAATTTTAAAAAGTGCCCAATGATTGTAACCGTGAGAACAATCAAAAAATAATAATAGTAAGAAATATTCTTTTTATTAGTTCGCGTAATTATTTAAAATAAACTCTCAATAATCTTTTCATCGGTAACACCTTCTGCTTCTGCTTTGTAGTTTTTAATGATTCTATGTCTTAGAATGCCTGTAGCTATAGCTTGAATATTTTCTATATCTGGAGAAAACTTTCCATGTGATGCAGCATGAGTTTTAGCAGCCAAAATTAAATTCTGAGACGCTCTTGGTCCTGCTCCCCAATCCACAAATTCTTTTACAATATCTGCGGCTGTATCCGCTTTAGGTCTTGTTTTGCTGACTAAGGATACTGCATATTCAACAACATTATCCGCAACTGGAATACGACGAATAACATTCTGAAAATCTATAATCTCTTGTGCCGTAAATAATGCGTTTACAGTTTGTGTAATATCTGTTGTTGTTGCTTTTACAACATCGACCTCTTCCTGAAAGGATGGATATTCTAAGTTAATAGCAAACATAAAACGGTCTAATTGGGCTTCTGGTAAAGGATAAGTTCCTTCTTGCTCAATTGGATTTTGAGTAGCTAACACAAAATAAGGTAAGCTTAACTTATATTGATGACCTGCAACAGTAACAGCACGCTCTTGCATAGCTTCTAATAAAGCAGCTTGAGTTTTTGGTGGTGTTCTATTAATCTCATCCGCCAAAATGATATTAGCAAAGATGGGACCTTTAATAAATTTAAACTGACGGTTTTCATCTAAGATTTCACTACCTAATATATCACTTGGCATTAAATCTGGTGTAAATTGAATACGCTTAAAGTCTAATCCTAAAGCTTGAGCAATTGTATTTACCATTAAGGTTTTTGCTAAACCTGGTACTCCGATTAATAAAGAGTGTCCACCCGAAAAGATCGAAATCAATATCTGATTAACCACATCATCTTGTCCAATAATTACTTTAGCAATTTCTTGTTTAAGCGCTGTGAATTTCTTTACAAAGTTTTCAATTTTAGCAACGTCAGACATATTCTATTGATTTTTTAACCAGTTACTTTGAAATTCACAACCTCTATACTCACCATTAATCTTAACGTAAGTATCTATTATTGTTTCTCTTTGCCATTTTTCAATAGCCTTAATTTGCTTGTCTTGTAAAGCTAATTCTTTAATTTTTAAATAATCCCTTGAAAAGTCTGCTTCGTGATCATCTATTCTATCTGTAACGGTTAAAATCTTAAATTTTATTCTATTTATACGATCTTCATCTTGTAAGACAGGGCTTATCTCACCATCCTTTAAATCTTGAATTTGAGAATATAACTCTGGTTCCATTCTTGTCAATTCAAAATTAAAATCTTGAGTTGTAGGATTAACTAACTGACCACCTTCATACTTTGTTTCTTTTTCATCACTGAATTCTCTAGCAGCTTCAGCAAAAGTTAAAGTACCATCAGCTATTTTAGCTCTTACTTCTTTAATTTCATCTTCAGCCTTTTTTACAGCATCTTGAGTTAGTTCTGGTCGTAATAATATGTGTCTAACATCATATTCTTGCCCTCTAATTTTTTCTAGCAAAATAATATGGTATCCAAACTCGGTCTCAAAAGGTTCTGAAATTTCGCCTTCTTGTAATGAAAATGCGACATCTCTAAATTCTTTTACCATCCTAGGACGTTTTCTATTAAGCGTATACTTTCCTCCTGTAGATTTAGAAGTCGTATCATCTGTGTAGAATAATACTTTAGTTGTAAAACTAGATCCATTTTCTTCGATGTCTGTTTTAAACCCTTTTAACTTATCAACTACAGCTTGCTTTGCTTCTTTTGTAACTTCTGGTATAACAACAATTTGAGCCAACTTAAGTTCAGTACCAAAAGTTGGGCGCTCTTCTTTTGGTATATCATTAAAAAACTGTCTTACCTCTTCTGGAGTTACTTCAATTTCTTCAGTAACTTTCTTCTGCATTTCTTGAGCTAAATATCCATTCTTGTTAATTTCATACATTTCATCTCTTAATGCTTGTTCAGAATCTTTTTTGTAGAATTTAAGCATGCCAGCCATATCTCCTTTGGTCTGTGCTAAAATTCCTTGAATCTGTTGATCTACGAGTGATTGAATATATAACTCATTAACTATAACACTATCTTGTATTGCTTGATGTGCATATAATTTTCCTTCTAACAAACTACCAAAAAGCTCGCAACGTGTTATACCTTCTAAATCTGCACCTTGAGCTTCCAACTGCGCTATTTCTCTATCTAAGTCCGATTCTAAAATTATAAATTCACCAACTACAGCAGCTACTCCATCTGCTTTGATACGCGATTCTTTAATTATAGTATCTTGTGTTTTTTCTAATTGTGGTTTTTCATCATCAATAATTTCTTGAGCGTTAGAAAAATTGAATGAAATAAAACAAATCAATAAGATTGTTTTAGTTATAGATTTGAAATTGATTGTTTGTAATGGCATCTTTTGTAATATCATTTTCTAGTTGCTTGATGAGCTCTAATTTTCTCTTGTTTATAACAATTTTTTGTATAGAAGTATTGACGTATTCTAAAGGTGCATAATTATTTTGTAATCGTACGTCATTAACTTGCATCAAATATAGGTTTAATGAATCTTTGAGCTGTAAGAAATTAGTTTTTTTTAACAGTTGATTTTTGTTTTCTAAGCTTACTACAGGAATTTTTTCAACCACTTGACTATATTTTATCCAAATAGAATCATTTAATGAATAAGACTTAAACTGAACAGAGATAGAATCTAAATACACTTTATCTTTTGTTTCAAATCGTTTAAGCCTTGTCTTAATTGTATCTAAGTCTATAGAGTTTAATGGTAAGTTTACATATCTAAACTTTAATAAATCATCATTAAGTTTAAAAGATTCTTTATTCGCTTCATAAAAGATCTTAGATTCCTCAACACCTACAATTGTGTCGATATTCTTTTTAACCAAACCTTCTAAATATGCCTTAGTGTAGAGATCATTTTTGTATTGTTCCACAAGTCTAGAGAATTCGCTTTGTTTGTCTTCTGAAAGGTTTAATAAAGCCCCATCCATTAAAAGTAATTGTCTTGCCCAACGATTAATGAAGGCATTTACTAAAATAGTGCTATCTTGTCGTGAAGCCCCTTCAGGCACTACATCTTCAATATCTTCTTGGTACAAATAGGTCTCATTTACCCTAGCTATAGGCCCACGATCATCCGTTTTTTTAAAAAAATCGCAGCTTAATAATAAGAGACAGATTACTAATATGTATATAGATTTTCTCAAGGTATTTAGACTAGTTTCCGATTTTAGTTTTTATAGCTTTTAATGTCTTTTGGTTAACCTCAACACTAAAACGGTCTTGAAGATCATTAATCCAATTGGCCTCTATTTCAGTTTGATAATCATTAATAACACTTCCTCTAGCTTCATCCAAAGTTTTATTACCTGCTGGCAAAATAGATTTCACATTTATAACGTGAAATGCTTCGTTATGCTGATACACTTTTGACACACCATTTTTCATCACAAAATTAGCTGGTAACTTTGGATCCTTAGCATCAAAAATCCCTTTTGTAAATATGACGTTTTGCTTGTTTTCTGTATTCAAAGTTTTAGTAATCTCATCTTCAGAATTTCCTTTCTTCATCATCTTAAGAATCTTCTTCATATTGGATTTGTCTGCTGAAGATGCTATTACAACATCAACTCTATCTTGCCATTGATAATTAGACTTATGCTTATCGTAATACGCTTCTAATCCTGTTGTATCTTTAGATGCTTTATTCCATACTTCTTTCTCCATTAAATCAAATAACAAAAGTCCATCTCTATACTCTTGAAGAATGTTTGCAAAATCTTTATTCTCTAATTCCAAATTATCTTCTCTGTAACGAAGAATTGATTTTTCAAAAAAATCATTAAATTCTTTATCTATGACTAATGGAGCTGGTTTGTTTTTACCTACTAAAAGACGTTGAGCAGATAACAATTGACGAGCAAAATCTGCATAAGTAAATGATCTGTTATTTATAGAAAAAACAACATTGTCTTTCTGTAAATCTTCTGGTAATCCCCAAGCACGTTTAAAAAATTCAGCATTAACCAAAGATTCAAAGTAAGGTTTAGCTTCATCATTATATAGAATTCGGTAACGATCTTTAAGCTCATCAACCATTGCTGCATTAATCAGTTTAGAACGAGAATCGCGTTTTACTCTAGTTTCTAAAGATGCCTTAACATCTTTAAAATCTTCTACAGGTTTATGACCTAAACGTTTTATTATGTGCCACCCAAAAGCACTTTCAAAAGGTGCACTAACATCACCATTATTTTCAAGATTAAAAGCTGTATTCTCAAATATTTCTGAACTCAATTGCCCACTCTTGAAAGGTGTTAGCTTTCCTCCATTTTTAGCAGAACTTTTATCATCTGAAAACTGCTTTGCTAAAGCTTCAAAGCTTTCTCCTTGGGTTAGTTTTTTATAAATATCTTTAATTCGTTGTTCTGGATCTAATAGAGAATCTGGCTGCTTAGAATTTATCATAATATGAGCCGCTGTTATAGTTCCTCTAGAAGCACGGTTTTCTAAAATATTTACAACATGGAATCCAAACTTTGTTCTAAAAGGCATCGAGATTTCCCCTTTTGGAGTGTTATAAGCAGCATTTTCAAAATCGTAAACCATTTTAAATGCAGAAAAATAACCCAAGTCTTCTAAAAAAATGTTGCTACCATCGTGCATTTCTGCTTTTACCTTATCAAAACCTTCCTTTAAAACACGATCTCTTAAGGTCAAAACCTTATTGTAAGCTGCTGTAGTATCTGTAGCTGTTTCGTCTAAACGAACTAAAACATGAGATGCTTTTATATCTATATTACTTCGATCATAAGCTTCTTTTACTAAATCTGCTGTTACTTTGTTTTCTGATAGATAATTTTTAGTCAATTGTTTTTTATAGTTTAAAAACTCACGTTGGTATTTTACGTCTTCGTCTAATTTTAAGCGTCTCGCTTCTTTTAGTTTTAATTGGTATTCAGTGAATAGTTTTAAATAACCATCAATATCTTTCTGGCTTTCATCTTTTACCAAATCTAAGTTTTTGTTGTAAACACGTAAAAACTCAGAAGACATTATAGGAGTCCCATCAACCTTTAGAAGCACAGCATCTTTATCTTGAGAAAAACAAAAATTTAGTGCTAACAACACTACAAACAAAAATTTAAATTTAATACGCATAATCTATTCTTATTTATATACTAGTCCTTGCAAAAATTCACTTTTTTCGAAGCAGAGCAAAAATAACATAAATCCCTTATTTCACAAGTTGATTAGCTTACATTATTCAATATCTAACGCAACTTTAACCGTAAAAATCGTACCAAAGTAAACTTCTACCATCATTACATATAATTTGAACAATTAAAAACGTATAAACGTCGATAATATTAATCTATTGCTAGCTTGTTTTATACTTTTACATAAATTCTCTTATAATGAAATATAAAACGGAAATCCTCATAAAGAAGCCAATCCAAGAAGTGATACACAAAATGGATTCTGCCGATAACATGAAACATTGGCAAGAAGGCTTAGTTGGTGCTGAGCATATTTCTGGTTTACCTGGTCAATTAGGTGCTAAAATGAAGTTAACTTATGATTTTGGTCAGCGTAAAATGGAACTAATAGAAACCATTACAAAACAGAATTTTCCTCGTGAATTCCATGCTACATATTCTACTAAGGGAGTTCGCAATATTCAGCAAAATTATTTTGAAAGCACTGCTAATGGTCATACTAAATGGATTGGAGAAAACGAATTTCAGCCTACTAATTTTATGATGAATGCAATGTTGTTTTTAATGCCTAAAGCATTTAAAAAACAAACAAAAACCTATATGATAAACTTCAAAAACTTTGTAGAACAGGGAATTTCAGTAGCCAATGCGTAAACTAAAATTGATTTGGGATTTTAGAGGACCTGTTGGTCAAAAAACTGCAGAACATCACTTAATTCATTTAAAAGAATATATAGCTGAAAATTCAGTCAACATATCAATTACTGGTATTGAGACTTTAAGTGATATGCATAGCTTGGCCTATTTGGTTGTTGACGAATCTGAAATGAAACCCATTAGGGATGCCTTAAAACCTCACAGAGGTCAAGTTTATTCTCAAGATTAGAATAAACGTTTAAAAAATGACTGAATAAATCGCTTTGGTGGTACAGATAGGATAATCTTTAAATCTTCCGACAACGTAGATTCTTCGTCTAAAAATTTAAAAATAGTTTTCACATTACCTTTTCTAAACATAGATGAGAACAGTGCAGACCCTTCTTCATTATGCTTGGCTAAAACATCTAAAAATATTAAATCATAAAACCAAAACTTCGTTTTCTTATGAAACTTAGATAAGTCACTTTCTTGCTTTAAAAAATTGACTAATTTTTTTGTCTTTTTAGATGTATTCCTAAAGGTATAACCAGTACTTGCTTTGGTCCATCCTCCTGCTGTACCAATATTTAAAATATGCTTAGAGTTTAATTTTGAAAACTTAAAGGATGTCATTGGTATTGACCCTTTCTCTTTTTCAATAATCTGAATATCAGATATGTTTTTCTTATTTAAATAACTTATTATAGAATTCTCATAGTCAACATCTTTCAATAACTCTTTTGAAAATAAAGTGTACTCAAACAAAGCAGTTCTCTTATCAATTGGCAAAACATACATAAAACGTGTATTTCCGTTTTGAGGTACAGTGAAATCCATAAATGTAGCTACAGAATCGTCAAAAGTATCTTTGCTAGTTTTTACAAACCAACCCAGAAAATGTTGCTGAATAACAGGATACTCTTTTTGGCCTTCATAAACCTCTGTCTTAAGTAAACTATTAAAAAGTTTAGCACAATTATAAGTACCATTTATAGTATTTACTTGAACACCACTTTTTAATTCTGAAAAACTATCTACAGTATCTTCTACAAAAGTGATATTAGATTTAGAATTAATAGCCATCCAAAGTGAATTATAATAGGCTTCGCTTCTAATCATTTTGTATGCGTATGGTGAAATATTTATGTTACTAGAATAAGCAGAACTACCAAAAAAAATATTTGGCCATGTTTTGGTTAATAAAGCATCCCACTCACCTTCTCCATCTTCCCAAAAACACCAGGTTCTGTCATTGCCTTTATCCTTTACTTTATCCATTATTAAAATAGATTTATCATCAAAGAAAACATCTTGAGACATGCGATATGCTAATGTTAAGCCTGAAGCTCCTGCACCTAAAATGATGTAGTCGTAATTTACCATTTAACTATAAAATTCAGTAACGAAGATAAGATATATCCTTATCTAGTTTTTCAAAAAAAAGGACTAACTTGTATTATAATCTAAAATCATAGACAATGAGAATTATACTAACCTTCGTTTTATTATTTAATTCATTGCTTGTTTTTAGTCAAGATTACAAATCTGAAATAACTGAACAACCTTATATTGAGGTTACTGGAACAGCAAAAAGAGAAGTAATTCCTGATAAGATTTTCTTAACTATAACTTTAAAAGAGAAAACCGTAGATAGAAAAAATTATACGATTATTGAGTAAGAAAGTGCTCTGAAATCAATTATAATATCTCTAAATATTGGTATGGATAAACTATCTTTATCAGATTCTAACTCAGAGATATTTTACAAGCGACGAAAAGAAAAAGGTATTGTACTATCTAAAGAATATATATTAGAAGTTAGAATTGAAGCCGTTAAAGCAGCAAAAGAAAAAGCCAAATATTTACTAAATGCTATTGGATAAGAATTAGGCTCTCCAATTGTAGTAACCGAGAGAACAATTCCAAATAGAGTAGTTCAAATTTTAATAGCAACTCAGCTTATTTTTTAGTAAAAGAATTTGAGGGTTTAAACTTTAAAACCATAGAGATTAAATTTTCTTATTACATTAAATATGTAAAAAAAGAAAAGATATAAACTCAATTGTTAATGATTTGACTTTTTTAAGAATAAAGAGATTTTTAACTCCTCAAGAATTTGTCTACCTAGAATAATTAGGAGCTTCTTTAGTAATAGTCACATCATGTGGATGACTTTCATTAATACCACTTGCTGTTATCTTTACAAAGCGACCATTTTCCTTTAATGTTTCAATATCTTTTGCACCACAGTAGCCCATACCAGCTCTAAGTCCTCCGATAAATTGATGAATACTTTCATATAATTCACCTTTATATGGCACACGACCAACTATACCCTCAGGTACTAGTTTTTTAATATCATCTTCTACATCTTGGAAATAACGATCTTTACTTCCTTGTTTCATAGCTTCAACAGAACCCATACCTCTGTAGGATTTAAACTTACGTCCTTCGTATATAATCGTTTCACCAGGACTCTCTTTTGTTCCTGCTAAAAGCGAACCTAACATTACAGTATCTGCACCTGCAGCAATAGCTTTTGGAATATCACCAGTATAGCGAATCCCACCATCAGCAATTACCGGAACTCCAGAACCTTTTATAGCAGCGGCCACTTCTAGTACTGCAGAAAACTGAGGAAAACCAACACCAGCAACAACTCGTGTTGTACAAATTGACCCTGGACCAATACCAACTTTAACAGCATCTGCGCCAGCTTCTACCAAATATTTAGCAGCTTCGCCTGTTGCAATGTTTCCTACAATGACGTCTAAATTTGGGAATTGTTGTTTTACTGATTTTAATATCGTTACTACACCAACGGTATGACCATGTGCTGTATCAATAACAACAGCATCAACTCCCGCTTTTACTAAAGCTGCTGCTCTATCTACAGCATCGCCTGTAACACCAATTGCAGCTGCAACGCGTAATCTTCCGTAGCTATCTTTATTTGCATTTGGTTTCTGAGTCACTTTAGTAATGTCTCTAAAAGTGATTAATCCTGCAAGTTTATCTCCTTCTAAAATGAGTAATTTTTCAATTTTATTAGCTTGTAGAATCGCTTCAGCATCTTTTAATGACGTTCCTTTTGGCGCAGTGACAAGGTTATCACCAGTCATTACCTCAACAATTGGTCTATCGTTTTGATGTTCAAAACGTAAATCTCTATTAGTAACAATACCTTTTAAAATCTTATTTTCATCAACTATTGGAATACCTCCAATACTGTGCTCTCGCATTGCATTTTTAGCATCAGCAACAACAGCATCCATTGGTAAGGTTACAGGATCCAAAATCATTCCGCTTTCGGCACGTTTTACACGACGAACCTTTCTGGCTTGCGCTTCAATCGTCATATTTTTGTGCAGTACACCAATACCACCTTCTTGCGCCATAGCAATTGCCATTTTACTTTCGGTAACTGTATCCATAGCAGCCGAAACCACAGGAATATTAATAGTAATATTTCTTGTGAATTTTGTTTGAATATTGACTTCGCGTGGAAGAACTTCTGAAAATGCTGGAACTAATAGGACGTCATCGTAAGTGAGTCCTTCCCCTAAGATTTTATTTTCGTGTGCTTTCATTGCAATTGTGATATAATTGCATGCAAATCTACGCTTTTTATTTCATATAAATTAGCTTAAGTCTCTTATAAGATTATCTAAACTGTTAGTTAATTTATATTATAAGTTTTTCTAACTTTTCTGGCCCAAGCTATTAAAGCCACTTTTTCAGATTCAGTGATACCTCCATGTAACAAATTATAAGATTTTAATGGCATTTCATTGGCTTCAATTTCCTCTATAAGCTCATCTAATTTGTGGTCTTTTTTCTTAATGCTATAGCTTTCCCATTGAGATACGTTAAAATGCTCAATACCTTCTTCAACATGATCTGCAATAAAAAAAGATACTGGTGCTACTTCTGAGTACCAAGGGTAAGTCGTTTTATTACTGTGACAGTCGTAGCACTTACTACTAAAAACAGCCTTTACTTTAGCAGGCATCTCGGTCTGAGACTCAAATACCGCGACATCTCTATTTTCAGCATTATTCTTCTCTGGTCTATAGAATTGAATTAGAATTAATGCGATTAATAATACTATGAGTATTTTTTCAAATATTTTCATCATTGAATAGTTTTAAAATTTAATTTGAAGTGTTGTATAAAAGTTTCTAGGTGCTGATGGAATAATTCCTGGTCCAGGATAACCTGTTGCGCGTCTTGTAAAGTATGCGTTATCTAATACATTATTTACACCAGCTTCTAACTTAAAGCGTTTATAAGAATATGATAATGATAGATCAAGAATATCATATTCAGGAATTTCCCCAATGACACCACTAATATTAGAATCTACCGAATTTGTAGCATCAGTAAATTGGCGACCTAAATAGGTGTATTGTGCATTTACCATTAGATTTTTATAACCAAATCGTAATCCTGTTTTTAAATTTAAATCTGGTACAAACTCTACTTGATTTCCTTCAATTCCTGATTGATCTGAATTGGTATATTCAGATTTTATAAAGGAGGTATTAATAAAGTAATTTAAGCTAAAGTCGTTATTCATTTTAAATACTTTTTTCAAATTAAAATCAAACAAAGATTCTATGCCATACATTACGGCATCACCAATATTACCACGCTCGCTAATGACGCGTCCATCGTCCAAACCTTTTTGAACAAATCCAATTCTGCGGTTATAGAATAAGCCGAACACACCAAGGTCATACGATACAAATGACTTATAATTTCCACGAACACCTAAGTCAATGGTATAGCCTTCTTCGTCTGTTATATCTGGATTTATAGCAAATGCTGGATTTATAATGTTTATATCTGAAAATGTTACCGAACGGTAATTTTGAGATATATTTCCGTAAGCCTCCAAACTTGTATTTGGTTTATAGCTTAAGCCTAATCCTAGCAACAAGAAATTACGTTCAAAATCGCGATTATCCTCAACCGTTTCGTCAAAAATGACGTTACCAGCAGCATCTGTATTAATACGTTGATAAAACCCATCACTTTCAGTTTTTATATATTCGAATCTAAAGCCAGGAGTTACCGAAAACTTATCATTTAAATAGAAAATGTTCTCTCCAAAAATTGCAACGTTTAAATTAGGAAAATCAAAATTAGATTGGTCTGGATAATTTAGGAATTCGTCTGTTCTGATATTAAAATCAGGACCAATACCATCAGAACCTGGACCTTGTTGCTGACTATTGCTAGCATTATAATATTTAGAACCTATCAAAAACGTAGCTTCTTTATTGAAGACTTTATATTTACTCAATAAACGGGCTTCAAATCCAAAATTATTAAAATCACCTTTTATTAAATCGCGTTCGGTTTCCGGGTCTACTTGGTCTACTCTATTAGTTCTAAAACCTAAAGCATTTCTGTTGGCATTTAAACCAAAGAAGTTGAACGTAAAATTAGTTTTTTCAGAAAACTTGTGTGCGAATTTTAAATTGTACAATAGCCAATCAACTTCAAACCAGTTTCGTGCTCTATTACTTTGATATGGATTGTCGTTAAACTGATTATCTGTTAATCCACCTGCTTGTTGTGCTAAATAATCGAGATAGGTTAGCTCAGCAGTTAATGATGTTTTGTCATTAAATTGATAACCTATATGAGCATATATATTTTTAGATTCAAATTCTGAATTTGGTCTAAATCCATTACCTTTCTTATAATTAAAAAACGTGTAATAGCTCCACTTATCTTTTGTACCACTTATACTTGTAAAGTTGGTATATAACTCAAAGCTTCCGAGTGTATTTCTTGTAATTAACTCAAACGGTTTATTAACATTCGGCTCTTTCATCACAAAATTAATGAGTCCACCAAACTGTGTTCCGTATTGCAAAGATGCTGCACCACGTATCACTTGAATTTCTTTCAAACCTTCTGCAGCAGCCGCATAGTAACTTTCAGGATATCCCAAGACATCTGCGCTAATATCATAACCGTTTTGTCTCGTATTAAAATTAGATGTTCTATTAGGATCTAAGCCACGACCACCAATATTAAGTTGTAAACCTGCATCATCATTTTGATAAATATTTAATCCTGCAACTTGACTATAAATTTGCCTTGCATTGTTAGTTGCCAAATTTGCCATGGATTGTTCTACTAAAATAACTTCTGTCTTTTTACCAGCATATATGGCAGTTTCTTCAACATCTCTTAACCGTGTTAATTCAAAAACTTTAGTTTTTATGGCTGTAATTTCTACTGCTGTTAATTCTTCACCTAAAGGGTCTAAAGTTTGATTTAAAACCATATCACCATCAATAGTAATTGGTACTTCTTTAATCTGAAACTCATAAGAAAAGAAAGCTAAAGTTATAACCGACTTTTGAGTTATAAACTCGTAATAACCTTTGTCATTTGTTGTTGCTAATCGTCCTGAAGCCTTATCATAAACTTCAACATTATCAAGAGCTTTTCCTGACGCATTGGTTACAACACCTGACACTTTTTTTTGCGCTTGCAAACTAAATGTTATTACTAAAAAAAATATGAGTAAACTATAGTCCTTTAATTTCATCCTTAAATGGTAAAATCCAATGTTTTGGTTTCAATGATTCTGTTTGTTTGAGTAAATCTATTTCTGAGTCTATGTAAGGTTCACTCGATCTTCCGTTAAGCGCAACATAACTGTCAATATAAATCTCAATATTTTGATGGCCTTGGGACTTAAAATGTTGTTCTAAATACTTAGCATATTCTAAAATAAAATCGGGTTGAGTACTCATTTGCTTTTCTTGAAATGGTGTTAAAAAATCTAAATTATTAACAGAAAATGAATTCCCTGTTTCAGAATTAACAACCTTAAACTCTGCATAACCCGCTTTTTCCATAAGCATTACACGCCAAGAGAATCGATAACCTTCTTCTGTCCAAAATAATTCGTTAGGATACAATAGATAACGAAACGGCAAAAGTAACTGAATAACAAAAAATACAGTTAAAATTGGCAGAATTATCTTTCTATATGGAAGTGTATAATTCGAGATTTGTAGTTTCACAGATTTTAATTTCAAAAAACTAAAAAGCGTTTTAACCACATTCAAAATAAGCTCATGAACTTTATAATCAAAGAATATTAATGTACCAATGATCATTACGTAAGGAAACATTCCGATAGGAAACAATACTCTTGTAAATACGTGAAAAAACACAACTACTATAAAAGCATAAATTCGTGTGCGTTTATAGAGTAATAAAAATGGAATGGTTAAATCGTAAAGCATTCCTGACCAACTCATAGTCATATGAAACCAATTTTGTTGCATTAAAGTTTCACCAATAAACGGTAAATCGTATTTAGAGGGAAGCCAGATTTTTAAAGGCATAGCTTTAAACAGCCAATCACTATTTATCTTGGCCAAACCTGCATATACATAAACAATACCCAATAATAATTTTATACTATCTATAGTCCATTTTGGGATTTGTAAACTTTGTTTTTTTCTAATTAAAGCATCCAGAGAAAAGTAAGCGTTTGCTGGCAAAAAACACATTAAAAAACTCAATACACTTATAAAATAATAGTGGTTGAGATATGTGGTTTTATCCATTAACTCAATAAAAGTAAAGCTTAAAAAAAAGGTAATGACAGCAATTCTATACTTTAGACCTAAAGCCACAAAAAGAGCTGAGAATCCGCAAATAATGAAAATGAGATAGGTGTGACTGCCAATTGGTTTTATCCATTCGAATCCATAATACGAAAAATGAAATTTTGGCTCTAAATATAATTTTTCTATCCAACCATAAGACCAAAACCTAATTATGCTTGCTAACATCATAATACCAAAACCTATTCTAAATACAGCTAATGGTGCCGCATGAGTCTCTGTATTTAAGTATGTTCTTAGTTTATTTGGCATATAGCAAAAAAAAGGATTCTCTTTACTGAGAACCCTTGTGAATGTCTTATATATTTTTAATCGCCATCAGCATCGACATAATCAACACTAATATTTAAAGCTTGTAGCATATCAACTTTTAATAATACAACAGCCATTTGCAAAGCATCATAAGCTTCAGTCATTTTTGTGTTATCGGTATTTATCTGATCGGTAAAACTATTATCTAGCGTATTAATTTTTGACTGCGCTGTATTGAATTGATTATTAATGAGTACACTTAAATCTTCTGCATTCTTAATAGAATTTAAATAATCTAAATACGAGGCCAGGCCTTCTCCGCTAGAACTGTTATTATAAGAACTACCATTGAAAAAATCTTTAACTGCCGTCAAAGCCTCTGTTGCTAGAGCCTTAGAAATATCGCTTCTATAAAAACCTTCTACCTTATCTGGTAAGGGAGTTGTAGAAAAGTTACCTGCAGGAATACCAATCTTATTTGCTCTTAATCCTTTTTCATAATAAAACATAAAGTCATTCACTAACTTGTTTATTGAGCCTGTTGCTGTATTATTTGAGTTATCAATAAAAGTTTGTCTGTAAGTTGACCAACTAGAATTAACATCTAAAGATAATGCCTTCATTTGATCAACTAAATCTGATAAATAAGCTAAGTATTTAGAAGTATCTGCATCTATAGTGTAAAAATTTAGAATATCATTATCGTTATTTGAAAGACCATATAGCATGTAATCTAAAGCAGGAAAACCAACCGCATCATTATTATTCACATTAGCTAAATCGTAATTCTGAGATTGAATATTATTTTGTATATCATTTACATTAGTAGGATAGATATTCATTTGAAAAGCAAAATTAATCTCTTCAGCTCTACCAATATTAAACATTTCGGCTGATTGCCAAACTTGGTAAGCACTATACCAAGAACTTCTTAAGGCATCTAAGTTAGATTGATTTGGTGTGCTTATAAAAGCATCTTTTTGCGCTACCAAATCAGTAAGTTTTGTATTTAAATCTTGATAAATTGGCACAATAATATTATCTGCCCAATTCGTTAACATCGCAGTTCTATCAAAAGACATTGGCATTCCATCGTCTGTTCCACCATCATCCGAAGAACTGCAGGCAACGATTATAAAACCTATCGCTAAAAGAACTATTCCTTTTTTTAACATAACTATTTTTTTTCTGTTGCAAAGATAAATAAGCATAAGCTTTCAAACTAATAAAAACTTATGCTTTGCTATTAACTAATTACTAACTTCCAGCTTGCTCAACTGTAAATTTGAAACGCGCTGCAATATCATCTGATATATCATCTAAAGTTTCGGTAGTAACATCCCAGAATCCATTACCAGTCATTAATTCTGCTATGAAAGCTTCAACTTCAGATTTTGAAAAATATGGAGTTGTTGTTCCTGGCTGACGTGTAAATTGTAAACTGTATATAAATCCGAAGCCTTCAGATAAATCATGAAAAGCAGAACCAAAATCAGAACCTAAGCCAGCTTTACCTTGTTGTAGATAGTATACAGCTCTAACTCCAATGATTTCAGAAACTTTTTCTCTAATAATTTCAGCTTGCTCATCTCTAACGGTATAGTTTTTTTTAACTATTGCCGCTCTTCCCAATTTAAAAGCATCATATATCTCAGTTGCTATACCAGCAAAATCAGTATCACCTTCTACACGAGATAAGTACTTGCTTAAAAAGCTATCTGCATTTAACTGTGGAGCTAAAGCATCATCTGCACCATATAAGTAACCAAAAGCTTCATCCCATTTGTGCTCCATAGTCGTATAGTTTTTACCTTCAGCAACTGTACCAGCATCATTGTTGGCTCTATTATCTCCTGCATCTAAAACAGATGGACTTAAATAATTATTAAGCATTTGGTCTGCCATTAAAGCACCAATTAAAGCTTTATTAATAGCTTGGTTATACTCCAACCCTTTAGCATTAACATAACGTGTAGATCCACCACCAGCTTCTTGAATTTTACCTGCTGTACCAGCAACTGCATCTGTATCCCAATTAGGAAAAACTTCGCTTACTTGATTAGCTATCCAAGTATCAAAATCTGCTTTAATTGCATTGGCATCTGTAGAATTTGCAGAAAAATAATCGCTAGATGCTGCAGTTTTACTCCTAATGTTTTTAGTAGATTCGTTTAAATCTGATGTAGAAAAGTAATTTCCGGTATTAGTAAACATACCATCTAATTCTGCTTCAGTTTTTGAACTATTTTTTATTGCAGAAACAAATTCTTGTCCCATTTCAATTCGTGTGGACTGACCACTATAACTAACTGTAGTAGTACTACCTCTTTGAAATTGGTAAGTAGCAGGTGCAACAACTTGTAGTTCACCTGAACCGTTATCATCATCACTAGAACATGATGTTAATAAGGCTCCTATTACAAATAAACTTAAGACTAACTTTTTCATTTTTAATTAACTTTTAATTGTTTTTATTATTCTTATTAAGACTTGTTATAAATAATTTATGCAAAAATAACAATGAAAGGCAAATCTCCAAAATTTATTTAGATTAAATTTAAATAATATTATAAATAATTATTTAACAAACAGTTACAATCTTTAATATTAAAAATATGCTTAAAGATAATATGAGGTTTCATAACTTATTACCCTACTTGATCATAAGTTCTTAATTAGTGAATTTAAAGGAAAAGTTTTTAAGTAATTAATTATAAAAAGGTTAACTATATAAGATTTAGTCTTTGGTCAAAGCAATAAATCTTTCATTTTTTTTTAAGAATTTCAAACGCTTTGTAATTTAGAATTTTGCTTTTGTTTTTATATCCACTATTTAGCAATTTTTCAACATAATTGAGCGCACTATTAATATCATTTTTATCGATATAATTCTCTATTTGTTCAAAATAAAGAAATGAGTAATCTGGATATAAAAGCATACAAATATCATAGCAAAAAATTGATTTGTCTTTATCATTGCTAGCACTTCCATATTTTGCACTTTCAATAGCTAACGCATACACTTTAAATAACAAACATCGAATCATTTTCTTTTTAAGAATAGTGCTTTTTGCTTCTTCTTTTGTTAGCTTATTGACTCGAGATGTCCACCATTTAAGATTCTTATTCTTTTTTGTTAGATCATTTGCAAACCTTTTGGCAAATACATTACTGAGATTAGTTTCTTCTTTATAAATAGATTCTAGTTGTTTTTTTTTACCTATTAGTACTTTGTTTTTACTCAAATCACTTAGTCGATTAGATATACTATCTATTTGATAATATGTTTCGAAACTTTTAATAATTCTCTTATACTCCTCTTCAGCATACAACAACTTATTATCGTTTTCTATCTGAATTGCTTTGTTATAATAATTTTGGTAACTGGTTTTTATAGCATCATTATTTAGAGGAATAATCCCTTTTCTATAAGCTTCTAATTGTAGCCAATCAAAAGCACTTAAAATTTGCTCTTGAGATGGCCATTTATGATTCATCTCATAAGTAAATAAAGAATTAGAAATATTGAATTGCGACAGATATACTCTCATTGAATTCATCTCAATTAAATTCATGTCTTCATCACCTATAATACCTGCGTAAGAGAAAGAATGATCTGTAGACAAATTTGTTGCTGATGCAGAAAAACCTGCACCACAAGCAATAACTCCTTGGATTTTATTAGTAACGACTGTAATCGCAAAGGCTAAGCGCGCTCCTCCAGAAAACCCAGAAGTATAAATTCTATTTGCATCTATATTAAAATCAGAAAATATTTTTATGAATAGCCGATTAGTAATTTCAAAATTTTCTAAAGAACCATTTTTTGAATTATTAGAGCACACTTAAATATAGCCATATTTTTCTGCAGCTTCTATAAAAGGTTCAATCCCAACCTTACCTCGAGCAGCTGGATCAAAAATAAAGACGATAGGTGAGAGATTTTTTTTCTTGTAACTTGCTGGTAAATAAAACGCTTACGATTCTTTAGATTCTTTTTCAATTAAAATCTTATCTATCGTTTTGCCAGTTATATAAGTATTTTCTAGTGCTATTATAAACTGACTGCAGCAAACTATCAATATTAAAATAATTTTTTTAATCATTAGAAATGTATAGTTTTCATCGATTTAGCATCTAAGATAATATCATAATTAAGACAAAACTCATTTAGGTAATCTAGATCTCAAAATATTTCTTGTTCTAGAAATAAACTTATAAATCATAGGTAAGGGATCTTTTAGAGCAAACTGAAGAGGTGTATGTTTTAGTATGAAATTGACTTTAAAAATAAATGTTATATTTTTTTTTATAGATTTTACAACACCTTTTAAGTTTATGTAACTTATATAACTGTATTGTGGTATTTTAAATATATGCCCTTTACTTGCAAGACAATATAAATATGGAAAGTTAACCCCGGCAATTAGTGAAGCATCTAAAGACACCCAAAATCTAGCATTAACCTCAATAACCTTAAACAAATTTGCCTTTCTATCATATCGCATATCTATATGAGCTACACCATTCCATTTGAGAGACTTCATTAGTTTTTCTACAACCCTATAAAGCTCATCTTCATATAGAAAACTCAATCCAAATTGAGGAGAAAACTGATTTTTCCCAGTCATATTACCTTTTTGAATTGTAAATGCTAAAATCTCACCTGATTTACATAACACGCTGCAATCTATATCGTAACCTTCTATATATTCTTGAACTATATTTATATATTCAAAATCATGATTTGAGAAATAATGATGTAATTCTTCTTTAGAGTTGAATTTAATAATTCCTTGACCTCCACCGAAACCTTCTTCTGGTTTTATTATTACGGGGAAATTTAAACTATTTACGTTGTCAAACTCTAATTCAGTTGATAATGAAACAGTCTTAGGGTTTGGTAAATTATTTGCATCTAAATGCTTCGCTAATAGCCCTTTGTTTAATGCTGTATCAAAATTAGAAAGTGAAGGTAATAACCCTAATCTATCTTGTTGTGATATTTTAGTTTTATGTTTAATAAGTGTTCTAATACCTGTTTCAAAAATTGGCATAATCACTTCTATATCATGTTTTTCTAATTCTTTATTAATATTGTTTATCCAATCTATATCTGAACTAGTTTTGGCGTAATATGAAAACGTTTTTATATATTTAGAATAACGCATTGGGTTATTCATTTCATTAGACATTAAATATAAATCTATATTCTTCAATTTAGACATACAACTAACTACGTACAGTAATATATGACTTTCCCCATCTGGAATTAGAATTGAAAGTTTAGAATTAGTATCCATTCTCTATTTGGGTATTTATGGGTCTTTTACCTTTCCAAAATTTAGAAATAAAAAATATAATCCAAATCCATAAAATAGAAATATGAAGCAAGTGCATTATAATATCATTGAATAAAAATCTAATTAGTAAATCAACAATAAATAAAGTGAGATAAAAATTGGGAGTAAATATTAACAAATAACGTAATGCACTAATATTAATCTTATCTACGGAATCTGTTTTTATTTTTAACCAGTATGCATTTTTAATATTAGAAGCATTATCATGAATGACATAACAATTATTGAAATAAAAACTAAATATCTGTTTAAAAAAAACACTCACATTTTTATTAATATAGATGTTGATTTTCTCTTTAGGCCAAATCAAAAATATCAATAGAATTATAACTATATCCTCATAAAAATGACCAAATCTAAAAAATATTATGGTGTACAAAACAGAATGAAACAAGATAATAATCCAAGCAACCATTACATGCCTCTTTTTTATTAGAATTAAGACTGCTATGGAAAACTCTACCAACATGGAAAACCAAGACAATAATTTGGCAAACCACATATTTGGTAAAAATTCTGATACTGATATAAAGAAAGGATTCTCTCTAGAATTACCCAACCAATTATAGATAAATTGACCACTCCACCAATCTGCTTCAAAAACCTTATTAAATACTGCACCAAAATATACTAAGCTTAATTGTATAAATAACAACCTAGGAGGACTATTCTTATCTGATAGGCCAGCCAGCAATAAAGCACAACCACATATAAACAAGTGATTTCTAAAAAGTGATTTAGAAGACAGTATAACCATTATTACAGAGCATCCAAGAATTATGGCCATAGTCCTGGGTCTAATGTTGAATAGTAATAACAAACCTGAACACAAAAAAAGACTCCTTAATGTGGTTTTAAACACATTGGGATATTCTAGAAAATAATCTAAGGCTCTAATGAAAGGTATGAACGGGTCTTCAACGTAACCAATAAAACCATGAGCAACTATTAAAAGAAATAGTAGCTTACACATTAATAATATATTTGGTTGCATTTCTTTAACCAAAAAATTAAATGGAGAATAACGGTTGTTATAAAAATATTTCATCGCTCTAATTTCCAGACACGTTCGTTGTGACCATTTACTAAGTATTTTATTTCAACATTGGCATTTTCTCTCTTTCCATAAGTCGATTCATATTGGGTAATAATATTAAAACCATTATTTATACTTCTAGGTTCTATACCCTTAGAAACGTATCGATATCGATTTTCTATTTCTTTATCTGTTAAATGTACCCCATTTACGACGACATCAATATCTAAATAGGTGTGTTCATCAAATGGTGCCCAACAAAAAAAGCGTTCTGCTGAAAATTAAGCAAAAGCAATACCAATAATTTGAAGCATTAAGAAGATAATCCCTATTTTATATCTAATATTCATAAGAAATATTTAAGTATCTTTTTTTGTATAAAAAATAAGCTTTAAAATTTAATTTCGATGTATTAACAGCTTTTCTAGAAATAAAGCTTCTCAACTATGTTGTTTATTTGCCCGACAAAAAAAACAATTTTAACTATATAATAAATATTAATGATATGAGCTAAAAACCTTTGTCGCTTCATTATAAGAACTTTCGAAGCTCATCGCATTGAGATCATGGGCTTTTTTTTGAGTAAAATAAGATAACAATTTTTCAGTTGGCATATTACCTGTTAATTCATCTTTTGCCATTGGACAACCACCAAAACCTTGAATTGCACCATCAAAACGTCGACAACCTGCTTTATAGGCTGCATCAATTTTTTCGAACCAAGTGGTTGGTGTGGTATGCAGATGTGCGCCAAATTCAATATCTGGATATTTCGGAATAAGGTTAGAGAACAAATATTCAATATTATCAGGGTTTGAGCTTCCGATTGTATCACTTAAAGACAAAATATTAACACCCATTTTAGACAGGCGTTCTGTCCATTCACCAACGATGCCTACGTTCCATGGATCACCATACGGATTACCAAATCCCATTGATATATAAACTACGACTTTTTTATGACTCTTATCCGCAATATTTAATATTTCGGAAAGGGTAATAACAGATTGAGCTATGGTTTTATGTGTATTACGCATTTGAAAGTTTTCCGAGATAGAAAAAGGAAAACCTAAATAGTCAATTTCAGAATGTTGAGCAGCATCATTAGCACCACGAACATTAGCTATAATTGCTAATAATTTACTTTTGGTTTTACTTAAATCGAGTTGCGCTAAAACTTCTGCCGTATCTACCATTTGCGGAATGGCTTTAGGTGAGACAAAGCTACCAAAATCAATAGTATCAAAACCAACTCTTAGTAAAGACTGAATATACTGTACCTTCTTTTTAGTAGGTATAAATTCCTTAATGCCTTGCATGGCATCTCGAGGACATTCTATGAGTTTTACAGCTTTATTCATTGGTTCAAATATAAGCTATTTAGGATATTACAATAAAATGAAAACCGCTATTCCAATAAACACAAAAATCTGAAGCCATTTTAATACTAAGCCAGAGTTTTTATGCTTCAATGTATAGATCTTTATTTGTCCAGCAAGAAGAGCTATTGTAGAAAAAATAATAAAAGATACCAGCATAAAAAGACCACCCAAGATATAAAATTGCCGAACTGTGCTCATGGTATCACTAAATAAAAATCCAGGAAAAAAGGCTAAAAAGAAAATAGTAACTTTTGGATTTAGAACATTCATAAAAAAACCTTGTACGAATAAGTTTTTCAAGCTTTTCGTAGGTACTACTTTGGCTTCTAAATCTAAATCCTCATCAGACATATAAACCTTATATGCCAAGTACAAAAGATATAAAGCACCTAAAACTTTAATACCGAAAAACAAATTTTCATTAGCCTTAATAATCGCAGAAACTCCAAATGCTAATAAAGTTGTATGCACAATACAGCCAGTTATTAAACCACAAACAGTAGCTAAGCCATAAGATTTACCATTTGTAATACTTTGTACTAATACATATATATTATCTGGTCCAGGTGAAATTGCCAATGCACAGGTTGCAAATACAAAAGATATAAGAATATCGTAATTCAAAATATAAAATTTACTCAAAAATACATTAAAAGTCATATTAATAATAGTAGTAGAATATAAGCTCATAAAATAAATTAAAAGTAAGAATAAGACTACTTGAAACATCATTTCATCGATAATATACTATAGTTATTAGTTAAATTTATATTTTAGAGCACCCTTACTATAAATAACTAAATATGAATATTACTAAATTATTAAAACCAGTTATTAAACTTGTATTAGTTTTCGCTGTAAGCACTTCAATTTATTCACAAAATAATGAATGTGGGTTTACCTATTCACCAGAAGCACAAAACTATTTTGACTCTATTAAAAGTGAATTAGAAATATTAGAAGAGCAATTTCTACAAAATCGTTTGACTTCAAGAAGTTCTACTGCATTAACTTCTGTACCAATTAAAGCACACATCGTAAGACAAACTAATGGCACAGGTGGTTTAACAACTATAGAACTTGATGATGCTATCGCAACAATGAATTCTATTTATGTAGATGCCGGCTTAGAGTTTTATCTATGTGATACGATCAATTATATAGATGATGATAATTTTTATGCATACGAAACTAATGATGAGTCTGCACTATTTGCTGCTAATAGTGTCGCAGATATTATGAATATCTATTTTACCGACAATATTGTAAGTAGTAGTTCAGGAGGTGGCCTTTGTGGTTATGCTCGTTTTCCTGGGGGTGCAATCACTGAAAATATCTTAATGGCTAATAGTTGTGCTACAAACGGAAGTACATTAGCTCATGAGGTTGGTCATTTTTTCGCTTTAACACATACTCATGGTGGAAGTAATTCCACTACTACTGAAGAACTGGTAAATGGATCTAATTGCGATACCACTGGAGATTTTATTTGTGATACACCAGCTGATCCGCAATTAAGTTATGGTAATGTAAACGGAGCTTGTGAGTATATAGATCCTTTTACACAAGATGCAAATGGTCAAACTTACGTTCCTGACCCTCAAAATTTAATGTCATACTCTCGTAAAGAATGTAGAACATTATTCTCACCACAACAGTTAGCTAGAATTAATTCTATTTATCATCTCTCTAGAAATAATATTACCTGTTCAACTTTTGGTGCAGATTTTGTGGCTGACGAAACCGTAAGTTGTGGTGCAAACCTCACAGTAAATTTCACAGACACTAGCGCAGGTGCAACTTCATGGTCTTGGGATGTAGATGGTGATGATATTGAAGATTATACAACTCAAAATATTACACATACATATAATGCTATTGGTGATTATGATGTAGCATTAACTATTTCTGATGGCACAACTTCAGTGACTAAGGTAAAACCGCAATACATAGATGTTGGTGCACAAGAAATAAATACAACTATGATAAGACTAAATTTAACTCTAGATGATTGGCCAAACGAAACATCTTGGCAATTTCTAGACGAAAATGGGACTGTTATTGATTCTGGTGGTCCTTATGTAAATCCTACAGATGATTTTGCAAATAAAACTGCACAGTTTACGGTAAATACAGATATGTGCTATACGTTTATAATATCGGATAGTTATGGAGATGGTATATGTTGTTCTTCTGGTAATGGTTTTTACGAATTAAGAGCCACTGATAATACACTTTTAGCGACAGGAAGCGATATAGGTTTTGGTGAAACTAACGGCTTTTTTAATGGTGTATTAAGTGTCAATAATTTTAGCACAGAAACCTTAAAATTATTTCCTAATCCATCCTCTAGCACAATCTCTATCACATCCAATTCTTTACCTGATTCTTATATTATTTATAATACACTAGGACAGGTTATTAAAAGGTCTCAAGTAGAATCAGAAAATGATCTTGAAATAAATATTGAAAGTTTAAATAATGGAATGTATTTTATAAAACTAACAAAAGACAATGCAGACCAAGTATTATCTTTTGTAAAAAATTAGAAATAAAAAAACATATCAAATAAAAAAGACACATTAATAAAGCGTCTTTTTTATTATTGCTTTGTTGATGTCTTTAATCAATTTTGGACCTTCATAAATAAATCCTGTATAAACTTGAACTAAATTGGCTCCAGCATCCAATTTTTCTAAAGCATCTTCGGCTGAGTGAATACCTCCTACTCCAATGATAGGAAAAGATTTATTACTTTTTTCAGATAAATATTTTATGACTCGCGTAGATTTTGCTTTAATCGGTAGACCACTCAAGCCACCATTTCCAATTTCAGATAAACGCTCATCAGAAGCCTTTAAATCCTTTCTTTCCGTAGATGTATTACTTGCAATAACACCATCGAGATTAGTCTCAGCGATAAGCTCTACAATTTCATCAAGTTGATTATTGTTAAGGTCTGGGGCAATTTTAAGAAGAATTGGTTTTTGCTTTGCAAATTTTGAGTTTGCATTTTGTACAGCGCCAATGAGTTCTAACAAATAGTCTTTATCGTTTAACTTTGCATGGCTTCCAACATTAGGACAGCTCACATTAAGTACAAAATAATCTACGTAAGGATGCAAGGCATTAAAACATTCTAAATAATCTCTTGTATAATCTTCAGGTTTAGTTTGTGTATTCTTACCTATATTTCCGCCAATAATCAATTGCCCTTTATTTTTCTTTAATTGAACAATAGCAGCATCTATGCCTTCATTATTAAAACCCATTCGGTTAATAATCCCTTTATCATCTTTTAAGCGAAATAAACGTTGTTTAGGGTTACCTTCTTGTGCTTTTGGAGTAACAGTACCTATTTCAATAAAACCAAATCCAAAATTAGCCAGTTCGTTATACAAGGCAGCATTTTTATCGAAACCTGCGGCTAGTCCTACGGGATTTTTAAACTTAAGCCCAAATAATTCGCGTTCAAGTTTCTTGTCTTCTATTATATATAAGGTTTTAAATAAAGGTTTAAATCCTGGTAATTTTGAAATATTTCGAATTAATGAAAATGTGAAATGATGAATTTTTTCGGGATCGAAACTAAATAGAATTGGTCTTATTAATGCTTTATACATAAGATGTAATTTCAGTGCAAAAATAAAGCAAATAGAATCAAATTAAAAGAAACTTGTCCTTTACCTAAGTCTTAGTTATTTTTGAATACAATCCATAAGCATTATGACCAATAAACAGCATATTATAGAGCGTTTTATTAGCTATATTACAATTGATACAGAATCAGATCCTAATTCTGAAACCACTCCAAGCACAGAAAAACAATGGGATTTAGCTCATAAATTAGTGGAAGACTTAAAAGCAATTGGACTGAGTGATGTCACTATAGATGATAATGCTTATATCATGGCAACACTTCCAAGTAATGTAGAACATGATGTTCCGATAATTGGATTTATATCTCATTTTGACACGTCTCCGGATTTTACAGGTGCAAATGTTAACCCACAGATAATAGAAGCCTATGATGGTAAAGACATTGTACTTAATGAAGCTCAAAACATTGTGTTATCACCAGATTATTTTGAAGATTTATTACATTATAAAGGACAAACTTTAATCACTACAGATGGCACAACTCTATTAGGTGCTGATGATAAGGCTGGTATTACAGAAATTGTAACAGCTATGGAGTATCTTATTAATCATCCAGATATTAAACATGGTGATATTAAAATAGGGTTTACACCAGATGAAGAAATCGGAAAAGGTGCACATAAATTTGATGTTGAAAAATTCGGAGCAGATTGGGCTTACACCATGGATGGAAGTCAAATTGGAGAGTTAGAGTACGAAAATTTTAATGCAGCAGGTGCAGTAATAAAAGTAAAAGGCAAGATAGTGCATCCTGGTTATGCTAAAGGTAAAATGGTTAACTCTATGTACTATGCCTCAGAGTTTATAAATGCTTTACCTCAATTAGAAACACCAGAGCATACAGAAGGATATGAAGGTTTTTTTCATTTACATACAATTGAAGGTAAAGTAGAAGAAACTAAGCTTCAATACATTATAAGAGATCATGATATGGCTAAATTTGAAGCTCGAAAAGCTTTGATGCAGAAAATTGTATCTGACTTAAATGCCAAGTTCGAAGCAGATATCTTTGAAATAGAACTCAAGGACCAGTACTTTAACATGAAAGATAAAGTTGAACCAGTAATGCATATTGTTGACATTGCAGAAGAAGCAATGAAAGCTCTAAATATTACACCATTAATTAAACCAATTAGAGGTGGTACAGATGGTTCTCAGCTCTCTTATATGGGATTACCATGTCCTAACATTTTTGCTGGAGGTCATAATTTCCACGGTCGTTACGAATATGTACCGGTAGAAAGTATGCAAAAAGCTGTAGAGGTGATTTGCAAAATTGCTGAATTAACGGCGTCAAAAAATTAATATAAATTTCTTTTTATGGTTTTAAACTCTATAAATTTTACGCGAAATATATCATCAATAGTCATTTTTTCGATTTTATTTTTAATTAGTTGCACTGATAAAAAGGAAGTGGTAAATGAAGAGGTTAATAAGAATAATAATGAATTAGCACTGCAATCATTACGTCATGTAGTACTTTTTAAGTTTAAGGATGATACTTCTAAAGAAGTTATTTCAGAAATAGAAACTTCATTTGCATCTCTACCAAATAAAATTAAAGAGATTAAGGATTTTGAATGGGGTTTAAACAATAGTCCTGAAGGATTAGATAAAGGATTTACTCATTGCTTTTTTGTAACTTTTGAAAATGAAGAAGCTAGATCAGTATATCTACCACACCCAGATCATAAAGCTTTTGTAGAATTACTAGGCTCACATTTAGATGATGTCCTAGTTATAGATTATTGGGCAAAATAGGTTCTAGTTTAATTATGAAAATTGATTTTATAAAGATTTTCAATTAATTTAGTAAAATGCAAAAAATATATTCCGTAGAAGAATACTTAGAACTCAACTCACATTACGCAGATGAACTTACAGTTTTGCGAAATATTATTATGAGTACAGAGCTTGAAGAAACAGTAAAATGGAGTATACCAACCTATTGCTTAAATGGTAAAAACATATTGGGTTTAGGAGCTTTTAAAAATCATTTCTGTCTTTGGTTTCATCAAGGTGTGTTTTTAAAAGACGCTCATAACTTACTTGTTAATGCTCAAGAGAACAAGACCAAAGCCATGCGCCAAATGCGCTTTAAAACTAAAGCAGATATTAAAGAAGCTGCTAAACTATGTAAAAGAAGCTATAGAGAATCAACGTGCTGGTAAAGAAATTAAACCAAAACGTGCAACTAAAGAAGAGTTATTATTCCAGAAGAACTTAATCGTATTCTAAACTCAAATAAAGAGCTAAATACTTCTTTTAAAGCATTAATACCTGGCAAGCGACATGAGTATTGTGAGTACATATCTGAAGCTAAAAGAGAAGCTACAAAGCTTAAACGCTTAGAAAAAATAACTCCAATGATTATAAAAGGAGTAGGCTTATACGATAAGTATAAAAATTGTTAGCCCATCCCTAACCCTTCTGAGGAATGGAAATCGTTGTCAAAATAAAAAGGCTGTTCAAATGAATGAACAGCCTTTTAATATTTTTAGACAATCAACTACTTTACAACAGCTGGTGCATTTAATTTTTTACTCATTTCCATAGAAATTGCAGAACGGTCAAATTTAATTTTGCCAGCTAAGGTTTCAATAACACAACTGTTATCCTTATCGTTTAGCTCTACTATTTTTCCATGCATTCCACTTTTAGTAATCACACGATTACCTCTTTTTAACTCACTTGCAAACTTCTTTTCCTGTTTAGCACGTTTCATTTGTGGTGCAATCATAAAGAAATACATCACAGCAAATATGGCTATAAATGGTAAAAATGATCCTAATCCTTCCATAAAAATTAATCGTGGTTATGTCCTTCGTGACCTGGCTGTGTTGAAGATTTCTTCACTGCTCCATTGTTTGTAGCTAAAGGATTTATTGTTGCAGTACCAGCTTTCTTTACTGGTGCATTTGGATCTTGTTGTACCATTGCTCCAATCTTTACTACTTCTGTTCCTTTTTCTGTATTAGCAGTAATAGTTAATGACTTAGAAACTTTACCATTTCCTTTTCCATTAAACTTTACAGTAAACTCACCTGTTTCACCTGGTGCAACTTCTTTTGTATAGTTAGATGGTACCGTACAACCACATGTACTTTTAATATTACTCACTACCAACATAGAGTTACCTGTGTTTGTATATTTAAATACAGTTTCTACTGGAGTTCCGTTCATAATTGTTCCGAAATCGTGCTCTTTTTTGTCTAAAGCAAGAACTGGGAAATTACCTGCATTCGCATCTCTTTCTGCAGCAACAGCTACATTCTCAGATTTAATTTTGCTAGCTGCATCTTCTTTACAAGATGTAAACGCAACCATACATAATGCGCTAAGTCCTAAGATTACTTTTTTCATTATTATATTTTTTTTAATTAATTTATTACTAAATTCTTTCAGCCCCCAAAGGTACTAATAATTTCATCGAATTAAAATTTTTGGCCTAGTGTTAACAGAATTACATAGGAATTTACTTTCAAAATAATAGAAAAAGTGTCTACATTAAACCTCTTCCTGTCTTTGGGTGTAGATTATTAGCTTGGTATTCTTTTACAATTTTATCCAAAATACCATTTATAAATAAGCTGCTTTTTGGTGTAGAGTACTCTTTAGCAATTTCTAAATATTCATTAATAGTAACCTTTTGTGGAATTGATGAAAATTTCTGAAACTCACAAAGTGCCATCTTTAATAGTAAACCATCTAAGCTTGCTAAACGCTCAGAATCCCAATTTGTAGTTTTAGCAGAAATCTCTTCAGAAAACTTAGAACTATTTAGTAATGTCTTTTTAAATAAATCTTTTGCAAACGCCTTATCATCCTCATCTTTATATAAGTCTGGAAGTAATAAGGTTTCTGGTGATGTTAACTTCAACTTCCTTAGAACTTTCAACATCGTTGTATTAACCACAGGCAAATCATCTACCCAAGTTAATTTTTTATCTTCAAAATAATCGTAAAGTTTATCGTTTGGTGCTATAATATCAGAATATATTGCTAATACAAACTGCTTATCCTTCTTAAAAGAAAGGTCTGTTTCATTTATATAATCAGTATATAAATCGCTTTTTAAAATCGCTTTAAAGAGAATATCGATATATTCAAAATCTAAATCCCAAAAGTTCAACTTACGATTAGTAATTTGTTCTTGTAGCATTTGGTTACCACTAATAAGATTTAAAAGTTGATTGTCTTCAAACTTAGTATTTGGATTCTTATCAGAATCAGTTCCAAGTATTTTTTTTTGAAGCTTTTGGTTGTGGTTTTTACTCTTTTTATGTAACGCCGTGAGTAAAGCTAAAATCGCTAAATACAAATCGTACATACTATCTAAACTGTGCATTAAAAACTTTTCGTCTTTAGCAAGATCATCGCTCTCTGTCCCTTTAAAAGCATACATGGATTGCATTACTTTTATTCTGATGTGTCTTCGGTTTAGCATGTATAAGAACTACTTTAATTTGGTTATAAAAAAGGTGAGTTAAAAACTCACCTTGCAAAAGTACTATTATTTAATATTGAAATAAAAATTAAAAGACGTCTATTTCAAATTTTCTTGTTTTCTAATTGCTATACGCTCTTTAGCAATATTTAATGCGGCTACATGTGTCGTTAAATTATTTGCTTTAGCATTATCCAGAATTTCAAGTGTTGTATTATAAATATTCTCTGTTTTACGCATTATTTCTTGTCTGTGATAATCTTCCAATTCTGCATAAACATTAATTATTCCACCTGCATTTATTAAAAAATCTGGTGCATAAACGATACCTCGCTCTTGCAAAATTCTACCATGTTTATTTTCATCTGCCAATTGATTATTAGCTGCACCAGCTACAACTTTAGCTTGTAATTTGTATATGCTATCGTCATTTATAGTAGCACCTAATGCACATGGTGCATAAATATCCATTGCTTCACTATAAATATCATTACCATTATAAATAGTTACACCATATTTAGAGCGCACTTCTTCTAATCGCTCCTGACTAATATCTGAAATAGTTACTTTGGCACCTTCATTTACTAAATGTTCAACTAAAGCTTCACCAACATTACCAATACCTTGAACGAATACATTTTTATCCTCTAATATATCTGAGTCAAATTGATATTTGGCTGCAGCTTTCATACCCATAAAAACACCATAAGCTGTGATTGGTGACGGGTTACCTGCACCACCTTTACTTTCTGAAATTCCAGTCACATAAGGAGTCACATCTCTAACTATGTCCATGTCTCCAGTTGTCATTCCTACATCTTCGGCAGTAATATAACGTCCACCTAACGAATGAACAAACTCACCAAAACGTCTCATTAACTCTGGTGTTTTCTGAGTTTTAGCATCGCCAATAATTACGGCTTTACCTCCACCAAGATTTAATCCAGTAATAGCAGATTTAAAAGTCATACCTCGAGATAAACGCAATACATCATTTAAGGCTTCCCACTCATTATTATATTGCCACATTCGAGTACCACCAAGTGCTGGACCCAAAACTGTATTATGAATTCCAATTATAGCTTTTAAACCAGTATCTTTGTCATTACAAAAAACGATTTGCTCATGATCGTCAAAAGAATATTGACCAAAAACAGGATCTATTTTTTTTAAGTCCTTAGACGTTAGGATATCTGAAGTCATTTTAATTAAGATTTAGGTTGTTTGAAGAATCTCTAAAAACAGCGAGCAAAAATAAATTATTAATAGAGGATTAGCAAAATATTAACTATAAAATACGATTATCGTAATACTTTTGACCTACCAAATACACTATGAAGGCATTAAAGCATCTCAATAAATACTTTTTTAAATATAGATACCGCTTAATTATTGGTGTAATTATTACCGTTGTTGCGAAAATATTTATGCTTTTTACTCCAAGGTTTGTAGGAGATTCTATTAATGTTATCTCAGATAGGTTGAATGGCGAGATTTCTTATGAGGTATTTGAAACTGAATTAGTAACCAACGTACTATACATTGTGGGCGCAGCAGTAATTGCTGGTATATTCACCTTTTTAATGCGACAAACTATAATTAATGTTTCACGCTATATAGAATACGATCTTAAAAATGAAATTTATCAACACTATCAAATTCTATCTTTAAATTTTTATAAATCCAATCGAACTGGTGATTTAATGAATCGTATTAGTGAAGATGTTGGTAAAGTGCGCATGTATGTTGGACCAGCTTTAATGTATACTATAAATACCATAACTCTATTTACAGTAGCCATTATTTACATGGTAGGTACAGCACCAAAACTTACTTTATACACGTTATTACCACTACCAATTCTCTCTGTTGCTATTTATAAATTAAGCCGTTTAATAAACAAACGTAGTACCATTGTTCAACAATCTTTGTCAACGCTATCTACATACTCACAAGAAACATTCAGTGGTATTTCTGTCGTAAAATCGTATGGAATTGAGCCAAGAACCAACTCTGAGTTTGAAGGACTTTCCAATGAGAACAGACAAAAACAAATTAACTTAACAAAAGTACAAGCTTTATTCTTTCCTCTAATGATTTTACTTATAGGTGTTAGTAATCTTATTGTAATATATATAGGAGGAATGCAATATATGAATGGTGAAATTGAAAAAATAGGAACCATTGCAGAGTTTATTATCTACGTAAATATGCTTACATGGCCTGTGGCTACAGTAGGATGGGTAACATCATTAGTACAACAAGCCGAAGCATCACAAGAACGTATCAATGAGTTTTTAAAGACTGAGCCAGATATTCAAAACAATGCTAGTGCATTAACACCTATTAAAGGTGATATTGAGTTTAAAAATGTATCTTTTGTATATCCAGACACCAATATAGAGGCCTTAAAAAATATTAGCTTCACTATTAAATCTGGAGAAACTTTAGCTATACTTGGAAAAACAGGTTCTGGAAAATCTACTATTTTAGATTTAATCGGTCGTCTTTATGATATAGACAATGGTAGTATCCTTGTAGATAACACAACAATTTCTGATCTGAATTTATACAGTTTAAGAGAAAGTATTGGCTATGTACCACAAGATGCATTCTTATTTTCTGATACTATAAAAAACAATATTAAATTTGGTAAAGAAGATGCCACAGACGAAGACGTTATTGAAGCTGCAAAAAATGCCAGAGTACATAAAAATATTATCGGATTTAATAAGGGTTATGATACAATTTTAGGCGAACGTGGTATAACACTTTCCGGTGGACAAAAACAACGTGTATCCATCGCTAGAGCAATTATTAAAAAGCCAGATATTTTGTTATTTGATGATTGTTTATCTGCTGTTGATACCGAAACGGAAGAAAAAATCCTTAAGAATTTAGTGAAACTCACCAAAGATAAAACAACCATAATAGTAAGTCACCGTGTGTCATCTGCAAAAAATGCTGATCATATTATAGTCTTAGAAGATGGTAAAATAATACAGAACGGAAGTCATAAAAGTCTTAGCAAAAGTGATGGTTACTATAAGGAATTATATACTAAACAACTCTCTGAAAAAGAATTGTAATAATTAGTTGGTTACTATTCTTTTTTTTTGGATTTTTGAATTGCAATTATAAAAAAAGATTGAGTTATGAGTGATTATGGAATGATGGACAAAGAAGAAATTTATTCTAAAGTACTGCGTGCAGGAAGAAGAACCTATTTCTTTGATGTTAGAGCTACTAAAGCCGGTGATTATTATCTTACGATTACAGAAAGTAAAAAATTTACCAACGATGATGGTTCTTTTCACTACAAGAAACATAAGATATACCTTTACAAAGAAGACTTTACTGAGTTTAGAGAGATTTTAGCTGAAATGACTGATTACATCATCAACGAAAAAGGAGAAGAAGTAATTAGTGATCGTCATCAGAAAGATTATAAACGTGAAGATAATTTTGTAGCCCAAGAAGCAAAAACTCCAGAAGACACTAATTTTGGTATAGATAGTTTTACAGATATCAGTTTTGATGATATATAAATAATCATCTCACAAATTATATAAAAAAAACCGTTACGAATCGTAATGGTTTTTTATTTTTATAAACTAACCAACCTTTTTTCTATGCAACGTATTGCTTTATTTTTGTTTTTGGCAACCACTACACTTTTTTCTCAATCTGATACTGACTTATCGTATTATTTACCACAAGATGTAACCTATAACTCAAATATTCCTACTCCACAGAGTATTGTAGGTCATAATGTTGGTGAGTGGCATATTACACACGACAAGTTAGTTCAATACATGTATGCATTGGCTGATGCTTCTGAAAGAATTACTATTGAGGATAGAGGCAAAACTTTTGAGGATAGACCTCTATTATTACTAACTATTACATCTCCTAAAAATCATCAAAATATTGATGCTATTCAGTCTGCACATGTTAAAGCAACTGAAACTAACACAGCTAATATAGAAAATAGACCAATCGTAGTTTATCAAGGATTCTCTATCCATGGTAACGAACCTAGTGGCTCAAACGCAGCGTTGTTAGCTGCTTATTATCTAGCTGCTGCAGAAGGTTCTAACATTAATGATTTACTTAATAATGCCGTTATACTTTTCGATCCTTCATTTAATCCTGATGGTTTACAACGTTTTGCTTATTGGGCAAATACAAACAAAAATATAAACCTTAATCCAGATCCAAATGATAGAGAGTATAGTGAAGTTTGGCCTGGTGGACGTACTAATCATTATTGGTTTGATATGAATAGAGATTGGTTACCTGTACAATTACCAGAGTCTAGAGCACGTATTAAAACCTTTCATAATTGGATGCCGAATATTCTAACAGATCATCATGAGATGGGAACAAATTCAACGTTCTTTTTTCAACCTGGTATCCCATCTCGTACACATCCATTGACTCCTCAATTAAATCAAGATTTAACGAAAGGTATTGCTAATTATCATGCTAAGGCTTTAGATAAAATTGGTTCTTTATACTATTCGGAAGAAAGCTTTGACGATTTCTATTATGGTAAAGGCTCAACATTTCCGGATATTAATGGTGGTATTGGTATTTTATTTGAGCAAGGTAGTTCTCGTGGACATATACAAGAGAGTGAAAATGGAATATTGACATTTCCTTTTACTATAAAAAATCAGTTCACAGCTGCATTATCAACACTTGAGGCTGCGCATAAAATGAGAACTGAAATTTTAGACTATCAGCACAATTTCTTTAAAAATGCGCGAGATGAAGCTTCAAAAGAAGGTAGTAAAGCCATTGTATTTGGCGACGAAAAAGATGCTGCAAAAACATATCATTTAGCTGAAATATTGAAACGTCATCATATTAAGTTTCATGATATAAAATCTAACTTCTCTGAAAATGGTAAGAACTATAAAAAGGGTTACAGTTATATTGTTCCAAAAAATCAAAAGAATACAAGATTGATAAATGCTATGTTTGAAAAAAGAACAACGTTTCAAGACAGTTTGTTTTATGATATTTCGGCATGGACATTTCCTTTAGCTTTTAATTTAGATTATACTGAAACCACTACTAAAAATGCTGGTGATTTAGTTGAAGATTTACAACATTTAAAAGGAGGTGTAAATTCTAAAAGTGAATATGCTTATTTATTTGAATGGAATGAATATTATTCTCCAAAGCTTTTGAATCAGATTTTAAAGAAAGGCTTGAGAGCTAAAGTGAGTATGAAAACATTTAAAGCAAATGGCAAGTCATATGATTACGGAACTATTATGATTCCGGCAAAAAATCAGGATATGACAACTTCAGAAATCTATAATTACTTAAATAATCAAGCTCAAGAAAGTTACATTAAAATTGATGCGGTTTCAACAGGTTTGAATGAAGGTATTGACTTAGGTAGCCGTAATTTTAGAGCATTAGAACTACCTAAGATTGCGCTATTAGTTGGTGATGGTATGACATCTTATGATGCTGGTGAAATATGGCACTTGTTAGATACACGCTATGATATTATTGCTACAAAATTAGATACTAAAAGTTTCCGTAGAGCAGATTTAAGTCGTTACAATACTATTGTTATGGTTAATTCTTCATCAGGACTTAATGAGAGTAATACTAAAAAATTAAAAGCGTGGCTTCAAGATGGTGGTACTTTAGTAGCTTACAGAAACGCTTTAAAATATCTTAAAACAAAAGAACTTCTGAAAGCTGATTTTAAGAAAAATAAAATGACTGCTAAAAATGTCACTTTCGAAGAACGAGGAGACTATAGAGGAGCACAAGTTATAGGTGGTGCTATTTTTGATACAGACTTAGACCGTTCTCATCCTATAAATTTTGGTTATCAAAATGACAAACTGGCGATGTTTAGAAATACAACCTTGTTTATGAAAGCTGACAAAAACAGTTATAACAACCCTATTCAATACACAAAAAAACCTTTATTAAGTGGTTATATTTCTGAAGAAAACCTAGATAGTATTAGTAGTACAGTACCTTTAAAAATAGCAGGAGTTGGTCGCGGAACCATTGTTGCATTTACAGATAATACAAATTTTAGAGCCTTTTGGTATGGCACTAATAAGTTGTTGATGAATGCTATTTTCTTTAGGGATGAATTTTGATGTCATTGCAAGTATGTGATAAATGAATGATAATTCAATTAAGACACTTGCATACCATTTTTAACCTTAGTTTCAGGATGTAGAAGAAAAACATCATCTTCTTTTACAGCTCCCATAACCAAACACTCACTCATAAAATTAGCTATCTGCTTTTTAGGAAAGTTAACTACGGCAATAATTTGTCGATTTTTTAAGCCGTCTTTACTGTACTGTGTTGTAATCTGTGCAGAGGACTTCTTAACGCCTAAATCACCAAAATCAATTGTAAGTTGATATGCAGGCTTTCTGGCATTTGGAAAATCACTAACCTCAATAATAGTTCCAATACGTAAATCTACCTTTGTAAAGTCTTCAAATGTTATTATATTATCCATAGTTTAAAACTAATAAATTAAAACGATATAAATAGCATGGCATTAACACCTTCAAATATGTTGCCTTTAGGCACCAAAGCACCAGATTTTGATTTGTTAGATACAAAGGATGGACTACAAAAGTCTTTATCATATCTCAAAGGAAATACTGGAACATTAGTTATGTTTATTTGTAACCACTGCCCTTTTGTAGTTCATGTCAATGCCCAACTGGTTGCTTTGTCAAATGATTACGTCACTAAAGGGATAAACTGTATAGCAATTTCTAGTAATGACGCTATAAACTATCCTCAAGATGGACCAGAACAAATGAAACAACATGCCAAAGACAATCACTACCCTTTTCCGTATTTATACGATGAAACTCAAGACGTAGCAAAAGCTTACGATGCTGCATGTACACCAGATTTCTTTTTATTTGATGTTAATTTAGAGCTCGTTTACACAGGTCAATTTGATGACTCAAGACCAGGAAATGGAATTCCTGTAACTGGCAAAGATTTAAGAAATGCATTTGATGCTTTGATTAATGGTAAAACTATAAATTCTAACCAAAAACCTAGTATGGGTTGTAATATTAAGTGGGAGTAAAAATTTAAGTTGACACAAGAAAAAGAAAATAAAAAGAATAGAAAAACAATATCATTAAACAATTCTGAGGTATTAACTTTCTTCTTTATACCATTTGGCTTTTTTGGCATGCATAGGTTCAAGAAAAACGATTTTAATGAATCTGAATTAGAGCGTTTTAAGCACTATGGTTTTGATTTAAAAGTAAAACAAGCTAATGAATTGACTATTTATGGCAGAGTGTTTTATATAGCCTTAATTATGATTATTCTTTATTTATTTAATCAATGAAAATAATAGCAGAAACAAATCGTCTTATTCTTAGAAATATCACAGAATCAGATGCACAAGATTTATTTGAGCTAGATTCCAACCCAAAGGTTCATGAATTTTTAGGTAATAACCCGGTTAAGCATATTGATGAATGTAAAGCCTATATTAATTCTATTAAAGAGCAATATAAAAGCTCTGGTATGGGTCGCATAGCTGTTATAAAAAAAGACACTCACGAATTCATTGGCTGGTCTGGTATAAAATATGAGCAAAATCTCCGTAAAGAATTCAATTATTATGATATGGGTTATCGACTTAAAGAAAAGTTTTGGGGAAAAGGTTATGCTACAGAAGCCGCATTAGCATCTTTGGATTATGGTTTTAAGGATTTAAAACTAGAAGAAATTAATGCCGCAGCAGATATAAACCATATAGCCTCCAATACTATTCTAAAGAAAATAGGTATGGAACATTCCGGTACTTTTGAATATAAAGGAACCGTTTGTAATTGGTATAAAATAATTAATTCTATTCCATAAAAATTTAAAACCTCTATCAAGAGGTTTTAAATTTAATTAATTACAAATTATCTAATTGATTATCTGTTCCATCTTCACTAATCGTCCAAAAGAGGCCTACAAAAAAGAACTGATCTGCCGCAGGAGTTAAAGCACGTCTATTAAACTGACCATTAAAATCTGGAGTGTTTGCATATTGATAACCATTAATATTTTTAAACCCTAAAACATTATTTACAGAGAAATATAATATCTTTTGTGGACTTAAAAGGTAAGCCCAATTTACACTTAAACTATTGAAAGGTTTAGTACGTTCACCCAAAAATTCATTAGTGTTTGGATTTGTATATGGACGTCCAGAAGAAAATCCATAAGCTAATCCAACTTGACTTTTCCAACTATCTATCCAATATTTCCCTACTACAGAAAGATTATGATTAGTTGCATAGTTTGGCTGTGCAGAAGTTTCATAATTTCTGTAATCGCGTTCTGTATCTAAATACGAGTAACTTACCCAATAGTCTAAGTTTTTAAAGCTAGTATTATCTCTCCAAAATAAATCAATTCCTTGAGAATAACCATCACCATTAGAATTATAGTTACTATCAAAGCTTGTGAATTCAGAATCAAACTTCACTAAATTATGATAATCTTTCCTGTATGTTTCTGCTCTAAATATTTTTCCATTATTTACATATTGATAGTTTAATATGTACTGCGAGGTTTTCTCTGCCTTTAGGTCTTGTTTAAATTTCAAAATTGAACTATTTGGATTCTGAAAAAAGTTACCATAAGCCAAAGAGAATTGCCCATTCTTAGATACCTTATAAGCTAAACCAGCTCTTGGAGCAACATCAGTATCTTTAAAAATCGAACTATGATCTGCTCTTACACCTACTTTTAATGCTAGGTCTTTTGAAAAGATTAAATCAGCTTCTGCAAAACCAGCAGTTATATTATTTTTAAAACCGTAAGTAACATCTAAGTTTTCACCTTTAAAATTTTCATCAAAATCTGTGATAAACTGTTCTGCGCCAAAACTCATTTTAAATCTACTATTAAAACGTTTTTTTAGTTTTAATTTAAAATGCGCTGAGTTTTCAGTATCATTTATGTCACTGTTAAAAACTCCTGTGTCATTTTCAGCATAGGTATAACTTAAACCTGTGCTCAATGTCCAGTTATTATCTAAAACCCCTTTATATGATGAATTTAAGTAGAAGTTATTATTGTTCAATTTAAAATTTAAACCGTCCTCTAGGTTAATATCCTCTTGAGTCAATTCAAACTTAGATGTATCAAAAGCTGCATAAAATTTCAATATTCCATTATCTAATTTTTGTCTAAAAACTAGTTCCCCTTGAGCACCTTGATATGGCTTTTCCCAATCATTTCTATCTTCAAAAATTGCTAAATAAGGTGCTAAATTTATATACGAAGCATTAAAACTCAAGGATGATTTTTTCCACTTCTGTGTATTTCCTAATGTTGCACCAACCGTCATAATTCCAATATCTGTTTTTTCTTGATCTGGTTCGTCTATTGTATTTAAAAGCAATACACTTGATAAGGCTTGGCCATATTCTGAAGAATATCCACCTGTTGAAAATGTTATTCCATCAAATAGAAATGGTGAATAACGTCCACGTGTTGGTATATTATTGGTTGTTGGTGTGTATGGTGTAAACACTCTAATACCATCGATGAAAATCTGTGCTTCACCTGCATCACCACCTCTAACAAACAAACGTCCATCTTCTGCAACATTCGATGTTCCTGGAAGCGTCTGTAAAGCACCAACAAAATCACCCAAAGCACTAGCTGTTGTCACAACATCTAAAGGTTTTAAAACAGAAACCTTACTGTTGTCATTGGCTTCAAAAGTACCTGCGCTTAAAACTACTGCATCTAACGACTCTACATCTTCTCTTAACTTGATTTTAAGTTTAGACAATTTTGAAACATCATCAGTTATTGTTTTGGTTTCATAAGACAAAAATGAAATTATTAAGCTCTGTGTACCTTTTTCGGTAGTTGTGAAAATGAAATTTCCGTCTTCTAATGTTGTGGCTCCATCATAAGTACCATCCAAATAAACATTAGCTCCAATAATAGGTTGGTTTTTGTTGTCTACTACATTACCAGAAATAATAGTTTGTGAATAGATTAGAGTTGCAAATAAAAAGATAATTGTTGTGATTAAATATTTGCTGAAAGTATTCCTACAATTCTTAGTTGATTGGTGTTTCGTTGATTTCATGATTGATGATTAAAAGTTCGTTTTTTGATTGTGATACAAATTTGTGTCATTTTTCAGTGAACACGAATTCTATTTTACCGAACTGTAAAATTTCAATGATGAATTGAATATATTTGGTCGATAATCGACATTTGGAAAAAATCACTCAAATGATATAGATATAAACACTTATGCAAATGCTCACCAATACCGAAAAGCAATTCTGTATTCTATTTTTTATCATTGTTCTAACAGAACTCTTGACTGGACAAACAGAATCTTTACAAAACGTACATTATTTAGCAAAACCTGCTATTGTAATAAGTCTTATTTTTTTATTCATTAAAACCTCTCAACACCTCTCTAAATCTATAAAAGGATTAACATTGGCTGCATTAGCCTTTTCTTTATTAGGTGATATTTTGCTCATGTTTGTCAATAAATCAGAACATATTTTTACCTTAGGATTAGTTGCATTTTTGTTAGCTCATATAATGTATATACTCATATTTCTTAAACATAGAAATATCAAAATCACTCCTTTTGGTTTTATTGCTGTATTATTAATTTATACCTCATATCTATTCAATTTCTTAAGAGAAGGTTTAGGAGATATGCTTATACCAGTAATAGTTTATATGGTTGTGATTTTAACTATGTCTACTGCAGCATATTTGAGAAAAGGCAAGGTCAATATCGTTAGTTATGGATTAGTATTCTTAGGAGCTTTATGCTTTATGGCTTCAGATAGTATTTTGGCTTTAAATAAGTTTTATCAAACTATTCCATGGTCAAATATTAGCATTATGCTTACCTATGCCATTGCACAATATTTAATTATTATTGGTATTCTAAAACTAAAGGGTGATTAAACTAATTATTTTTTAAAGGGTCTTATTATTAATCGTGCCGCTTTATCAAAATTTATATAATTATATGTCCAGTTGAATAAGACTATTACTCGATTTCTAAAGCCAACAAGGGACATTAAGTGTATAAACATCCATATAAACCAAGCAAAGAATCCGCCGAATTTATAGCTCTTTAAATCTACTACTGCTTTGTTACGTCCAATAGTTGCCATTGAGCCTTTGTCATTATAGACAAAAGGTTTTATTGGTTTATTATTAATCAATTTTAAAAGATTCTTACCTAATAACTGACCTTGTTGTATTGCTGGTTGTGCAACTTGAGGGTGACCTCTTTCATAATCTTCTGAAGCCATTAAAGCAATATCACCAATGGCAAAAATATTGTCATAGCCATTGACTTGATTAAACTCATTAACTTGGTAACGATCAGCTTTGTCAATTAAAGCATCTGCGTGTAATCCTTTTATTGGAGCACCTGTAACACCTGCTGCCCAAATCAAAGTTTCTGATTGCATTACTAAATCAGAGTTTGTTGTTACCGTTAAACCATCATAATCTTTTACAAACGTATTACAGTGTACTTGCACTCCTAATGCCTTTAGAAATTGTTCTGATTTCTTAGAAGCATGGGCACTCATTGGAGGTAAAACTCGATTTGCACCTTCCAGCAAATGTATGTGCATATCACTTGGATTTAAATCGTGATAATCTCTAGGAAGAATATTATTTTTGAGTTCAGAAATGGCACCTGCAAGCTCTACTCCTGTTGGTCCAGCACCAACAATCACGAAGTTTAAAAAAGCTTCGCGTTCCTTTTCAGAATTTGCGATAGCAGCTTTTTCAAAATTCTGTAAAATTAGACTTCTTATGTTTAAGGCTTGCGGAACAGTTTTCATTGGCATACTATTACTTTCAATAGCTTTATTTCCAAAATAGTTAGTCTTTGTTCCGGTGGCAATAACTAAATAATCATAAGCTATATGTCCAATAGAAGTTAAAACTTGCTTTTTTTCTGGTAGAATTTGTTCAACTTCTGCTAGACGAAAGAAAGATGTTTTATGCTTCTTTATGATTTTTCGCAATGGATAGGCGATTGAATCTGGTTCTAAACCTGAACTAGATACCTGATATAACAATGGTTGAAACGTATGGTAATTGTGTTTATCAATTAATACAACCTGAATATTTTTATTGGCTAAGCTTTTTGCTAAATTTATACCTGCAAAACCTCCGCCTATAATTACAACTCTAGGTAGATTTGATTCGGGAATATTCATAAAAATAAGTCTTGAATTTACACCTACAAAGATACGAGTTTAAGGAGCCAAAATAGCACTTAAAATAATAGTTAGAGAATTTTGTAACAATACTAAATCTAATACTACTAATTAGGTAACTAACCAATTTCATCAATTGAATAAAGAACTCGAACATAGTTTTGTAGAACAGTTGCAAAAGCATCAAAACATTGTACATAAGGTATGTCGTTTATATACCAACAATAGTGACGCTCATAACGATTTGTTTCAAGAAATAACAATTCAGTTATGGCGTGCATATCCTAAATTTAGAGGAGATTCTAAGTTTAGCACATGGATGTATCGTGTGGGTTTAAATACTGCAATTACGCTATATAGAAAATCGAAACGACGCATAAACACTCAAGAGTTTGATACTGTTGAGTTTAAAATAAAAGCTGAAGAATATGATGATACTGAAGAGCAGCAACTAAAACTCTTGTATAAAGCAGTACATCAATTAAACGATATTGAAAAAGCCCTAGTTTTCTTATATCTAGAAGACAAGGACTATAGAGAAATAAGCGCGACTTTAGGTATTAGTGAAGTCAATGCACGAGTTAAAATGAATCGTGTAAAGAAGAAATTAAAAACAATATTAAATCCGTAAAACTATGGATGAATTAGAATTATTAAAAAAGGATTGGGATAAAGGAACTACAGAATTTAAAAGTTATTCAGACAATGACATTTATCCAATGCTTCACAAAAAATCGTCTTCAATTGTAAAGACCTTATTTTATATCAGTATTGCTGAATTAGCATTTTGGCTTTTGGCTGGAATAATTCCTTATTTTATATCAACAACTTTCAAAGAAAAATTAGATACAAGTTATGAAAACCCGCTCTTCCTAGGTATAAATATACTTAGCTACCTTGTTATAGTTCTTTTTGCGTATCTATTATACAGGTCTTATAAGTCCATATCTAGTACAGACAGTGCTAAAAATTTAATGGAAAAAATTTTAAAGACCCGAAAGGTTATTAAATACTATGTAATCTTCAATTTAAGTTTAATTTTCCTTTCCATACCTCTTTCAATATATTTTGAATATCAAGAAAATCCAGAATTTCATCAGCAAATAGTAGATGCAAGCACTAGTCAGATGCTAGTTCTTTATGCGGTTGCTGTAATAATAGCTGCAGTATTTTTAGTTTTAATTTGGTTATTTTACAAGTTAATATATGGTGTACTGTTAAAACGTTTAAATAGAAATTATGACGAATTAAAAAAACTCGAAGTTTAAATTAATTTATAAATATATTAAGCATGAATACATCTTTAAAAATTCAAAAAAGCTTAATCATTTTCGTAATACCGTTACTCTTAATTGCAGTAATGGTAGTATTAACCAACTCATCACTTTTTACAGCAAATTCTAACCAACTAAGCTTAGCAATAACTATAGAATTATTACTAACTACACCTTTTATTTATTTTTTACTTATTCGTAAAACAACGATACCAAAAACGACCGTAGTTCCCTTTATTATAATTGGAGTTGTCATATGTTCATTTATACTTCCTAAAGAGAATCTGTATTACTTATATCTTTTTAAAACATGGGTACTTCCATTGATAGAGTTATCTGTGTTATCATTTATTATATATAAGATGGTAAAACCTAGAAGACTTTATAAGCACAATCAACAAAATACAACTAGTGATTTTTTTACAATTCTAAAGACTACCTGTTATTAAATTCTTCCTAAAGTAGCTGTGATTCTTTTTGTTATAGAAATTGCAGTGTTCTATTATGGATTTATAAATTGGAAAAAAGACAACTAAAACCAAATGAATTCTCATATCATAAAGATAGTGGCACTATTGGACTTTTAATCGCCTTATTATTCTTAATCGTAATCGAAACTGTAGCCTTTCATTTATTACTATCAAGATGGAACACAATTGTTGCTTGGGTTTTAACAGGAATAAGTATCTATTCGGGAATTCAAATTCTTGGATTCTTAAAATCAATGTTAAAGCGACCTATAGTTATTGAAGACAATTTACTTTATCTCAAATATGGTATTATGAATGAAACTACAATTTCTATTGAAGATTTTGAATCTGTTGAATTATTCACTAAAGATATTGAGCTTAATGAAATAACTAGAAAACTATCTTTATTAGGAAACCTAGAAGGTCACAACCTAGTTTTAAAGTTTAAAAATGAACAAATTTTAAATGGGCTTTATGGTATCAAAAGAACTTATAAAGTGCTGGCTTTACATATAGATAAAAAGAAAGAGTTTAAAAAAAATATCGAAAGTTTACTAAAAACTGAGGCAGAACATTAAAATCTACCAATCTCTAAGCTGCTTATTCAAACGCTCTTTTTCTTCTAATTCAGCTTGCGGAATTACTTTTAAAAACGATGGATGTTGCTCTATAGCATATTCAATCTTTTCAACGATTTCAGCAATAGATTCATTTTCATAATCTATTTTTAAAGGTGCTTTAACTTCAAAAGATTGATAAATATTTTTCTTTTTAATACGAAGTCCTTTTTTATCAAACGAACGTCTAAAACCATCAATTACTATTGGTACTACAATTGGTTTATATGTTTTTATAATATGCGCAGTCCCTTTTCTAATGGGCTTAAAAGGTGTAGTTGTTCCTTGCGGAAAAGTAACGACCCAACCATCATTTAGGGCAGTCTTTATCATGGTAATATCGCTCATCTTAACCTTACGATTAACATCTTTTCCTTGAGATCTCCAAGTGCGTTCTATACTAATAGAGCCAGTATAGGCGAATATTTTTGGGATAATGCCAGATTTCATTGTTTCCTTAGCTGCTACATAATACATGTTTAACTTAGGGTTCCATAAATAACCTACATTTTTAATATTATCTAAACGACCACTTAAACTTGCGTTAAACACATGGAACATGGATATAACATCTGCAAAATAAGTCTGATGGTTAGAAATAAAAAGCACATTAGTATCTGGCAAATTCTTTATAATATCAGAACCTTCAATTTGCAGATCATTAAACCCTCTAAATCGTCTATGAGTCAATAATCCAAGGATTCTAATGAGCCATTTCTTCACCCAAAGTATATGTCCGAAAGGATTTCTTTTAAATAATCCCATAGTTAGCTTTCAAATTCTTAGTTAGTTAATTACAAATGTAACAAAATAGATAAGCTATAAAACTTGTTTTAACAGGTCTTTTATTTCGCCTAGCATCATAGCTGTAGCTCCCCAAACAATATGACCATTCAAAATAAATGCTGGCACATCTACCTCAACATTAAAAGACGTTGGTACTCTTGTAGTTATAGTATTATCATCATTCAAAAAATCTAATAGCTTCACTTCTATAATGGCTTCAACTTCTTCATCTTGCTTTATAAAATTTGGAGTTGTTTTAGATATAGCGATATATGGATGTACCATAAAATTACTTGGTGGTATGTAAAGTGGAGACATTGTTTTAATTACCTTAATTAAGGTTTCTGGTACACCAACCTCTTCTTCTGTTTCTCGTATTGCAGTTTGCATCAAATCTTTGTCTTCATCTTCATATTTACCACCTGGAAATCCCACTTGCGCAGAATGGACACCCTTATAGGTTTTCCTGAGAATTAATACTAAATAGGTTTCGCCTTCAGGATTTGGATAAAACAATGCTAAAACTCCTGCTTTCTTAGCGGATTTAGATTTAATTTTGATTTTTTTAGCCAACTCCAAACGATAAGGAGGAGACATTTTAGCATGAGATATTTCGCCAAAAAGCTCAAGATGTTTTATTTTTACTACTGTTTCTAAAAATGAATTAAATACCATTTATGAGAGTACTATTTGTTCTAAGTTTTCTTTTGTTGATGGATTGTGAAGATAAGCAAACTTCAAAACAAACAGATAATACCGTTACAAAAGATTCTGTAGTTCAAAACGTAAAAAAGGTTTCTAAAGCAGAGTCTAAGTCTGAGTTTCCTAAACTCACAGATAATAATGCAATGGAGTTCTTTTTAGAATATGAAAAAGAACACGGAGAAAATAAAGTACGTATCATTACAGATTATGGAAATATAGATATACTGTTGTATAATAAAACTAAGTTCCATCGTGCAAATTTTATTTACCTTACACAACGCAAATATTTTGATGGTACACAGTTTTATCGCGTGGTAAAAAATTTTGTAATACAAGGAGGTAGTAGTGATGCTGTGGACCTCTACATAAAGCGACGTAAAATTGGAAAGTATCTACTCCCACCAGATACTAAACGTGGTTATACACACAAACGTGGTGCTATTTCTATGCCAAGTAGTGAGATAGAGAATGCTTATAAATTGGCTTCACCATTTCAGTTTTTTATTATTCATCGTCCAGGTGGTGCTGCCTATTTAGATAAAGATTATACCGTCTTCGGTGAAGTGATTAATGGTATGGATGTAGTTGATAAAATCAATGCTGTTGAAACAGACAAAGGAGATTGGCCTCTTGAAAATGTAATTATTAGAAAAATAGAAATTATAAAATAATTAAGATTGAAGCATTGATTAGATATAAAGGTTTTCAAGTTCCTAAGAGCTAAAAGAGTATTAAAATGGCAAAAAATAAAACGACTGAGACAAAAGTAAATGTCACTGACTTTATTGAATCATACGTAGATAATGATCAAAAAAAGTTGATAGCTATAAACTCATAGAGTTATTGAGCGAATGGTCTGGCTTTGAACCTAGAATGTGGGGACCTACAATTATTGGTTTTGGAAGATATCATTATAAATATGCAAGTGGTCATGAAGGTAATGCGCCTTTATTAGGTTTTTCACCTCGAAAAGCTCAGTTTTCACTATACATATATTCTAAAACAGATAAAAGCGATAATTTCTTAAAAGATTTTGGCAAATTTAAAATGGGAAAAGCCTATATTTATATTAAGAAATTATCGGATATTAATATAACGGTTTTAGAAAAATTATGCTTAGAAACAATTGCATATCTCAATGATCATCATGAGTGTGCTTGTAGAATATAGCATTCATCTAAATTAAAAAATAGAATTAGTCTTCATTCTTATATAAACTCGGTAAGCTAATTTTAAAGCGTACTGCAAGTATGCGAACAACAATTACAACTAATCCACCAATTATGAAGAGGTAATCCCTATCCTCAAAAAATTGAAGCAATAAAAAGTATGACAAGCCTCCTAAAATACAAGCTGTAGCATAAATCTCTTTTCTAAAAATTACAGGTATTTCACTACATAAAATATCTCTTAATACGCCTCCAAAACATGCAGTCATAGTTCCTAAAGCAATACAAATTATAGGATGTAATCCTGCTTTTAAACCTGTTTCAATACCAACAAGAGTGTACAAAGCTATGCCAATAGTATCAAATAGAAATAGTGATTTTCTTAAATAAGAAATTTGTTTTCTAAATAGGACTGCAAATACTGCTGAACCAATAATAACATAAACAAAGGTCATATTACGCATCCAAGAAACCGGTTCTACGCCTACCATTATATCACGTAAAGTTCCACCTCCTACAGCAGTAACAAAAGCGATAATGAGAACACCAAATGGATCCATACGCTTATTCATAGCGACTAATACACCCGAAATAGCAAAAGCTATAGTTCCTAAAATATCGATGGTTTGTATAAACATTACATATTCTGAGTATAATAATTATAATCCTTTATCACATTCGCCACAAAATCAACTGGTTTCTCTGAAGTTTCTATAGCCATTACTTTTAAAAGGCGATGATGCAAATTTAAAATGATATTATGATTACCGTTTCTTACTGCGTCATCGTATAAATTTTTAATAGTCTGCATATCGTTGTCATTCAACACAGTAACTTGACTGTACTTTGGCACATAATCTACTGGTAAATCTTTTATCAACGTATCATTTATAGTCATATTCTCGCGTTCGCTAATCACAGTAGTACCTGCTGCTATATCACCTATTCTCTGTCCATTTCCTTTTAACAAAATAGTAACTACAGCCGCACCACCTGATGTTAAAACAACATCTATAACACGTAAAATCCACCTCACAAAATAATTAGCAAAACCAGGCCTAGAACCATCAAGTTTTACAACTCGCATATTCATAATGGTCTTTCCGACGGTTTTTCCGTTCAAAAAAGTTTCAAGTAAAACATAGTATAAAAATGCTGGTAATGATACTAGCATATATATTGCCCAAGAATCACCTGGATCTAAATTTAAGGAGACTAAAAGCCAAATCGCTCCAATTCCATATATCAAAATAATTGCACTATCAATAAGATATGCAAGCATCCTATGACCAATACTTGCTACGTTTTGATTTATACCCACATTTTGAGCAGTTTCTATTTGAAATTCATCCATATTTTCTTTTCTTTGAAAGTCTAAAGGGATTAGTTTATGCGCGAAGCGGCTTTTGTAAAGCAAAATAAAGACAAATGGATAGAATTTGAAACTATTCTTACAAATAAAACCAATATTGATCCTGATTTGCTTTCTGACCTTTACATAGAAATTACTGATCATTTAAGTTACGCCAAAACATTTTACAAAAATAGCAACACAGAACGTTACCTAAATCAGTTAGCATCTAAAGCACATCAGAATATTTACAGAACAAAAAAGGAATCGAAAAATCGATTAATTTCGTTTTTTAAAACTGAGTTTCCGACTCTATTCTATCAACACCATCGCGAACTCCTTATTACATTTCTAACTTTTACACTCTTTGTTATTGTTGGTGCATTCTCAGCTGCTAATGAAGGAGATTTTGTAAGGTCTTTTCTTGGGGATGGGTATGTAAACATGACATTAGAAAACATTGAGAAAGGAGATCCAATGGGCGTTTATAAACAGCAAGGGGAATTTAATATGTTTTTAGGTATTACATTAAATAATATTAAAGTTGCACTTTTCGCTTTTGGGTATGGTATTTTATTAGGCGTAGGCACTTTATATATTATGATGCAAAACGGTATAATGCTCGGGAGTTTCCAATACTTTTTTTATGAGAAAGGTTTACTATGGGAATCAGCTCGTACAATATGGATTCATGGTACAATAGAAATATCCGTAATTATAATTGCTGGTTGTGCTGGTTTAGTAATGGGAAATGGTATTTTATTCACAGGTACCTTACCAAGGTTAGAAGCCTTTAAACGTGGAGTTATAAATGGTTTAAAAATTCTAATGAGTACGATTCCATTTTTTATTATTGCCGGATTTTTAGAAGGGTTTGTAACACGGCACACTGAAATGCCAGATTGGCTAGCTATTCTTATCATTTCTGGTTCATTAGCACTTATACTATTTTACTATGTCATATATCCAATACGATTAAATAAAAAATTAAAGGCATTAAACAACCTTAAAAATACAATTACACTAACTAATTTAGAAACAGATTTAACATGAGGAGATCCTATATAGAATTTAGACAACAGCGTGATTTTAGCAGCATTTTATCAGATACATTCGGATTTATTAGAAATGAATTTAAACCACTAATGAAAGCCGTCTTTAATATTGCTGGTCCAGCTATTTTAGTTTTTATGGTATCGCTCGCTGCTTATAACTACATTGCTGGTGATATATTTAACTTTACAGGTCTTGGCGAACCCTCTTTTAATTCAACTAATGTATTTGTAGTTATTATTGTGGCTATTATTTATCTTATATCTGCCATTGCTGCATACATATTCTCAACATCTTCTGTACTATTTTACATAAAATCCTATATAGATAACAAAGGAGAGACAGATTTAGTAGAAATAAAAAAGAATGTTTATAATACATTTTGGTCCTTTTTTGGAATGAGTTTTCTAAAAGGTATAACCTTAATGATTGCTTTAGTCCTTTGTCTTTTACCTGCTTTATATGCCATAGTTCCTATGGCTATAGTGTTTAGCATTTTTGTTTTTGAGACAAGGCAGTCGGCTACTGATGCGTTTAGCAAAAGTTTTAATTTAGTAAATGTAGATTTTTGGACAGCGTTTGGTTCTTTTCTGGTTCTTGGAATTATCTTTTATATTCTTGGTATGATATTCTCAATACCATCTGTAATTTATACATTAATAAGTACTGGGATATTTTCTGGCGAAATAGATCCTGCAAATCTTAATAGTTTTTCTGCTGATCCTGTTTTAATTTTTCTAAACGTACTCAATTACTTTTTTCAATTTTTATTAAATACTATTCTTATAGTTGGCGGTGCAATTATTTACTTTCACTTACATGAAAAAACAACCTTTACTGGTACTTATGATCGTATTAGTGAAATCGGTAAAATAGAAGAGTAAATGAGGTTATACTGGTTGGTTTTATGTTTTTGTATTGGGCAATTCTCTATTGCGCAACAAAATGAGCAACCTGTAAAGTTAGATGACACTTCATTAGAAAAACAAGTTATCGCTGAAAAGGATTTAAAATCTTATAAAGCTGATGATGATTTTAATTATGCAGAAGTTAAAGCAGAAGAAAACATCTTTGATAAAGCTTATCGTTGGCTTAGAAATATACTAACAAAATTTTGGGAGGCAATTTTTGGAACTGGAACGGCTGTTGGTTTTCTTTGGTTTGTTTTTAGAGTACTACCCTATTTATTACTTGGATTTTTGGTCTTTTTATTAATTCGGTTTTTCTTAAAAGTAAATGCTAATAATTTAAGAACTAAAGGAAAAGAAGAAGGCTCTGTTTTATTTAGTGAAGAAGAGCAAATTATTAAGAATGAAGATATACCTGCTCTAATAAAAGAAGCAATAAATCAAAAGAATTACAGGTTAGCTATTCGTTATTACTATTTATTATCTCTAAAATATCTTTCTGAAAGTGATCGTATTGAATGGGAAGCACAAAAAACGAATGAAGACTACATCAAAGAAATTGAAAAAGAGCATTTAAAGACTAGCTTTAAAGATATTACCCGAATTTATGATTATGTATGGTATGGTGAATTTAGCGTTGATGCTTTAAAGTTTGAAGCCTTAAAATCACCTTTCGAAGAATTAAATAAAACTATTATAAGCCATTGAGTAAAAAAGGAAAAATATACATTACACTTGTACTTTTGACTCTTTTTGCAATAGTTGCTGTAGAGATGACCAAACCTGAGCCTATCAATTGGTTTCCATCATACGCTTTACATCACAAAATTCCTTTTGGATCTTATGTGTTTAACGAGCAATTAGAGCGTGTTTCTAATGATGTTACCACGGTTGAAAGACCACCTTTTGAATATTTAAGTAACAATACTATTTCTGGAACATACCTCTTTTATAATGGTGGAATAGCTTTTGGTAAAGAGGAATTAAATGGTTTATTAGATTGGGTCTCAGAAGGAAATACACTTATGGTTTCAGCCGTAGATTTCGAAAAAAAGTTACTCGATACTTTAAACCTCAAAACAAGAACTATAAATATCACTAACAATTTTAATAATAAATATCAGGTAAAACTAGTTAACCCATTATTAGACAATACAACCATATATAAATACGAACGACCAACAACATTTTTTCATTTTCACGAAATTGATACAGTAAAGACATCGATTCTTGGTTTTATTGATAAATATAGAGGTGAACAAGAAAATTCAAAGACCACATTAGTAAATGCTATAAAACAATCTTTTGGTGATGGTGAAATTATATTGAATACTTTTCCACAAGCTTTCACTAATTACTTTATGCTTAATTCTCCTAATCAGGATTATACAGCTGGCTTAATGTCTTATATAAACACCAACAAACCTATTTATGTAGATACCTATTATAAAACTGGGAAGAAATTTTATACCTCTCCAATGTATCTGTTTTTAAGTACTAAATCTTTAAAATGGGCTTATTACATTATGCTTATTGGTGTATTAATCTATATTATTTTTGAAGGTAAACGTAAGCAACGTGCCATTCCTATTATTAGACCGTTAAAAAACCAGACTGTAGACTTTACGAGAACTATTGCCAATATGTATTACGAAAATGGAAAGCATAAAGATATAGCTCAGCATAAAATTCAACATTTTTTAGAATTTATTAGAAATTCAATGTACCTCAATACTTCGGAAATTAATAACAGCTTCATTAAAAACTTAGCCGCTAGAAGTAATAATAGTATTGAAGATACGCAAACCTTATTTAAACTCATTGAGAGTTTTAATAAGAAATCAAAAATTGAAAATAAAGAATTAGAAAGGTTAAATACCTTAATAGAACAATTTAAAACTCATAACTAATGGAAAACGAACCTGTAAACGAGGACTTAAATTTTGACAATAGAATTCAGTTAGAAGGTCTTAAAAATGCTGTAGAAGGTATTAAAAGTGAACTTAGTAAAGTTATTATCGGTCAAGATAACTTTGTAGAATTATTAATTGTAGCGCTATTGGCAGATGGTCATGTACTTATTGAAGGAGTACCTGGCATTGCAAAAACAGTCACAGCAAAACTATTTGCTAAGGTTTTAAAAACTGATTTTAGTCGTATACAGTTTACACCAGATTTAATGCCAAGTGATGTTTTAGGAACATCAGTTTTAAACATGAAATCTTCAGAATTTGAGTTTAAAAAAGGACCTATCTTTTCAAATATTGTTTTAATTGATGAAATTAATAGAGCACCTGCAAAAACCCAAGCAGCTTTATTCGAAACTATGGAAGAGCGTCAAGCGACCATTGATGGCACTACCTATAAGTTCAATAATCCGTTTATGGTTTTAGCAACACAAAACCCAATTGAACAAGAAGGAACTTACGCATTACCTGAAGCTCAATTAGACAGATTCATTTTTAAAATTAAAGTAGATTATCCATCATTAGAAGATGAAGTAAAAATTCTAACGTCTCATCACGAGCGTAAAGGAGATTCACCTCAGACCTTAATAAATTCTATTTTAGATACAAAATCGTTAGAAGATTATAAGGCTAAAACACAGGCAATAGTTATTGAAGAAAAAATTATAAAATATATCGCAGAGATTGTTTCTAAAACTCGTAATCATCCGCATTTATATCTTGGTGGTTCACCAAGAGCATCAATAGCTATATTAAATACAGCTAAGGCATTCGCAGCGATCAATGGTCGTGATTTTGTGATTCCAGAAGATATTAAGAAATCACTTAATCCTGTATTAAACCATAGAATCATATTAACACCAGAACGCGAAATGGAAGGTATGACTACAGAAAATGTTATAGAAATGATAGTTCAATCGGTTGAAGTTCCTCGATAGTCAACTTATATGAAGTTTATTAAGTCATTATATATTCACCAACAGCTATATATTTATTTAGCAGTGGCTTCAGTATGCTTTTTATTATCGTATTGGTTACCAGCATTATTTTCTTTTGCAACGATTTTATCAATAATTATAATCGTTGTTTTATTTATCGATTTACTTCTACTCTATCAACCAAAAAATGCTATTAACGGCAGGAGAATTTTGCCAGATAAATTTTCAAATAGTGATAATAACCCGGTTCCAATTACAATTGCAAATAAGTATAACTTCAAAGCCTATATTGATGTAATAGATGAATTACCTATTCAATTCCAAAAACGTGATTTTGCATACAAGACAATATTAAATCCAAGTCAAAATCATGATTTTGATTATATGGTAAGACCAGTTGATAGAGGTGAATATTATTTTGGTCATTTAAATATTTTTGTATCCTCACCACTGAAAATTATTAAACGAAAATATAAATTTCAGAATGAGCAAATGGTGATGGTCTACCCATCAATAATTCAGATGCAGAAATACGATTTTCTCGCCATTAGTAATGCATTAACACAAGTTGGGTTAAAAAAGATTAGACGTATTGGTAATACTTCAGAATTTGAACAAATAAAAGAGTATGTACAAGGCGATGATTTTAGAACTGTAAATTGGAAAGCTACTGCAAAGCGAGCACAATTAATGGTCAATCAATACCAAGATGAAAAGTCTCAGCCCATCTATTCTATTGTAGATACTGGTCGTGTAATGAAGATGCCTTTTAATGGTTTAAAGCTTTTAGATTATGCCATTAATTCTGCTTTAGCATTTAGTAATGTAGCTTTAAAGAAACATGATAAAGTAGGTCTACTATCTTTCTCTAAGAAAATAGAATCTTTCTTACCAGCGATACACAAACTGACTTACCTCAATCGTATTTTAGAAACCTTATATAATATTGATACTCAATTTAATGATAGTGATTTTGGACTTCTCTATGCGCAATTAAAACGAAAAGTAACACATCGTAGTTTACTCCTACTATACACAAATTTTGAACATCTTAGTGCTCTGAAAAGGCAGATGCCTTATTTACAAGCAATTTCAAAAAAGCACATGCTTGTTGTTGTACTTTTTGAAAATATCGAATTAGAAACTATAATTGAAGAAAATGCTGAAGACTTACAGTCTATTTACCACAAAACTATTGCAGAAAAATTCGCATTTGAAAAACGATTAATGGTTAAGGAACTTCAGAAACATGGTATACAAGCGATTTTAACTCCACCTGAAAAATTGACTATTAATACTATAAATAAATACTTAGAGATAAAAGCTAGAGGAATGCTTTAAGCTAGAATAACTAAATACAATTCATCCTATTAAAATTACAATTCGGTAAGTACAATTTTTTTAGCGTGAGCTTTTATAGGATATTTGAATCATCAAAAAACAAATAACCATTAAAACAAAAATCATCATGAAAAATTTAATTTTAACAATTGCCTTAGTTTTGACTTCAGTATTTAGCTTTTCTCAAGAAGATAAAGGGGTTACAATAACTGTAACTATAGATAACGTAAAAAACGATAAAGGAAACGTATTAATGTCCTTACACACCTCTGAAACATTTATGAAAGGGAAAGGTATCATTGATGCTGAAACTAAAATAAAAGACGGAAAAGTGACTATTACTTTTGAAAATGTATTACCTGGAGAGTACGCAATTATGGCTTTACACGATGAAAATGAAAACCAAAGAATGGATTTTCAGGATAATGGCATGCCATTAGAGTCTTATGGAATGTCTAATAATGTAATGTCTTTTGGTCCACCTCAGTATGGTGATGCTAAATTTAAAGTAGAAGCTAAAGATTTAGAGCTAAATATCAGGTTTTAATTCCAATAATCTATTTAAAAAATCAAAGACTGAGTATATTCAATTATGAATTGCTCAGTCTTTTGAAATCAATTAAGGGCTAAATCTACCAATATAATCTTAACATAAGATTTGGCGTAATACCTAAAGAATATTTTTCTAATAATTCAATAGTATCCCCCGTACTATTATTACCTCTATACTCTCTACTAATTATATTTTTTCTATTGTATATATTTCTTAATGAAAATCCTACTTTACCTCTTAATTTATTGTGCTTAGAAAAGTAAAAATTATATGTTGAAGAAAAATCTAAACGATGATAAATTGGCAGTTCACCAGTATTTATACCACTATTAAATTCTAAATTATTACCATTTTCTTCAGTAATGGTATATGGTTTTCCAGTCTGCCACTTCCATCCCAAAGCCAATTGAAAATCATTAAGTCTATAACTTAATGCCACGGATACAGCATGGCTAATATTAGATTTGGAAGTAAACTCATTATTAGCATTAAGATTTTTAAACTTACTTTTTGATCTATTAAAAGAATAACTCAACCATGAATTGAATCTACTAAATTGCTTTTTCATAAAAAGATCGACACCAAAAATATTCTGGTTGCCAATATTAAAGCTACTATTGTCAGGATTTAAAAAGCCAAGTGATAGTGCTGTAATATTTTTCAATTTTTTATAATAAGTATCAATATCTATACTAAATCCCTTGAGTTTGTATATGAATCCACCTGATACATGTTGACTATTAATTATGGGAAATGAATTTCCATCTGCCAATCTCCAAACTCTATTTTGCAGAGATAAATCACTTAAAATAGTTTCATCAATTTCGCTAATAATCTGATTTTTAATTTCACCTGTAACCTGAAACATTAAATTAGAAAGTATAGATTTATATAATACCAATCTAGGTTCAAATCTTATGGCATCTAGCTCTTTAAAATAAGTGCTTCGTAAGCCTACAGCAAAATCAAATAATTTTGAATTTTTATAGTCGTAATTACCATAAACACTATGGGTTTGTACTGTACTATCTTCTGTATCTAAAACAAAAATTAAGTTTGTTGTATTTAAAAATGCATAAGCAACATCTTTAAGTGTATATTGATAACCAAAAGCTATAGAATTTTCTTTTTTTAAATCAATATTTACTTCTGATGATATACCAGAATCAAATATGGTATTGCGTTTTTCAAAATCTGATACTTGTTCGTTATTCTCTCTTGTAACGAAATTATAATTCAATTTATAATCAGAAAAAAATGCAGTAGTAGTTTGTGTTATTTTTTGATTCCAATTGCGTTTCCAACCTAAACCATATCCAATATTACTCGTTACTAACTTATCATTAAACATGCGATTATTACTAGTGTCATTTACCATATAATCTAATTGATTGTCTATTGAAATAATACTTGCGTACATGCTATTATTTTTATTTGGTCTAAAATTTAGTTTAACATTATAATCTAAAAATGAAAAATCATTATTTTCATTTTCAGAACCATTAATCTTAGTACTTTCAAATACTTTATCTGCTAACTGATTAAATGTAAATGTTTCTAAGACATCAACGTGACTTCTCCTCAATGAAGCTTGAATATTCATTTTATCTTTAATAATAGGAATTTCTAATAGTGCATCACCATTAACTCCATTAAAACCTAACTCAGCTTTTACAGTTTTAGAAATATTAGAGTTAGAAGACATGTCTATAACACTAGATAAACGTTCGCCATATCTAGCATGAGAGCCTTTGTTTATAAATTTAATTTTTGAAGTTACATTTGGATTTAATGGCGAAATCATACCAAAAAGATGCCCTTTGTGATAGATATTTATACCATCCCAAATCAGTCGGTTTTGATCTGAAGCCCCACCTCTAACAAAAAAACCTGTAGCTGTTTCATTAGGGCTTAAAACACCAGGTAATAACTGAATACTCTCTAATACATCTGGCTCTGTGAGTCCTGGCAATATTCCCAGTTTATAAGGGAACAAATTAAAGGATCCGTTTTTATTTTTTTCAATTCCTTCTGCTAAATAACTTCGAACAATTACTTTATCTAATGCATTTAGGTCTATAGTTTCTTGTGAGACTTCATTAATAATAATATAACGATTATTTAAAATCTTATAATTCAGCTGTGTTAACTTCTTAAATAAATCTAAAAATTCTACTAGCGTTCTTTTTTCTCTTTTTATTGAAAAACGTTTCCCTTTTAAATCATCATCCTTATAAGAAAACAATACATCATATACGTTTTCTACTTCAGTAAAAGCATACATGATTGGCACATCATCAAATTCAATGTAAAAAGCCTCTTCTTGCGAAAAGGCTGATAATGGGAGTAACATTAAGACACAGATATAGATTAACCTCATCTTTAATATCTCAGTTTAATGTTACGTTTTTCTTTTTCTTTAAACTTTATGTGTAGTGCTTCAAAAACAGTTATTAAAGCATTATTGAGGTTATTGTGAGGAAAACTACCAGAGAAAATCGTTGTATCATCAATAGATTCTGAATCAATTTTAATATTGTATTGATCTTCTAGAGCAGTAATTACATATTTAATTGGTATACTTTTAAATGTACTCTCGCCATTAATCCATGTCGGTTTTAAAAGTTGAGTAGTTGAAGATTCTGATGGATCACCATTTATTTTTCTAACGCTATGCGTTGGCAACAAAATATGCGCAGAAGAATTTGTGCTTACACTTACTTTACCTTCGTAACAAACCACATCAAAAAAGTCGTTTGTAGCGTTAACATTAAATTGAGTACCAAGAACAGTAACTGACCCATTATCTGTATTTACAGTAAAGGCTTCTCCTTTGGCCACTTTAAAATAGGCTTCACCTTTAAGATTAAGTGTACGCTCTTTATTCCAATTATCTTCGTCGTATGTAATTTGAGATTTAGAATTTAAGATAACTTCAGAACCATCTAAAAGCACAAAGGATTTACGTTCACCAAAACCAGTTTCAATACTAACTTTGTCATTATCTAAAAACATAAATAATCCAAATAGTACAATAATAGAAGCGGCTATACCAACTGACCAATTCTTATAAAGTGGTCTTACTTTTTGTTTTCTATCATCTATTTTATTCTGAATTTTTTCGAATGTAGTCGTTATAGGAGCATCTAATTTCTCAGCAATATCTATCCCTTTTCTTAACTTTAAGTAAGCAGAGAAGTCGTCTTCGCTCACCAGATTTTTTAATTCATTATCTGAAAGCTCACCTTCTAACCACTTGGCTAAAAAAATATCTAAATCTTTATTTGTATTAAATGTTTTCATACTGTTATATAAACTATTACAACTCAAAAGTAAAAAACCCTACTTTAAGTTTTATTTTTTTAAACATTCCCTATTTCCTTGCGCATTATAACCAAAGCTTGATGCATTCGTTTTTCTACAGCCTTCATACTAATATCTAGATGTTGGGCAATCTCTTTATATTTTTTCTTTTCAATTCTATTCATTAAAAAAACTTCACGCTGTTTTTCCGGCAAACTAGCAATTGTAGTTTCTAACTTTTCCATAAACTCTTTTTCTAGCATAATATATTCTGGTGATTCATTCGTAGCAGATTTCACGTTGTGCTTGTTATACTTCATAACTACCTTCTCATGTTTCTTTTCATTTAAAAACATATTATTAGCTATTGTATAAAGGTAACTTTTAACCTTTTCGTATTCTACTTTACCGCAATTACCCCAGAGTTTCACAAAGACATCTTGCAATATATCTTCTGCTGCAGCAATATCTTGGGTTTTATAAAAAAGAAACCGTCTTATTTCTTTGGCATAAGTTTTATAGATCACCTCAAAAGTTTTTGACTCACATATATTACGATTATCTTTTGACATTAAACTGTTTTTATTGAAACGTCAAAACTATAAAAAAAATAATTTGATAAAAAAGTAGGGTTTTTATTTTATGAATTGTTTTACTACTGATTAACCTCAACAAATAGTTTAACAAAAAAATAATTTAAAGAAAATGAAAAATTTTAAACTCGTAATTTTTAGTATTGCAATGGTGCTTTTAGCATTTACTTCTTGTACTAATGAAGAAACTATTGTTGAACCCCAACAAAACACAGAAGAAAGCGAATCTATTACTGTTACATTAGATTTTATGAGTAATCAATTTGATGCAAGTGGCAATGTTGTAGCTGATGAGAATCCTGCAGGCGATGTTGTTTTTGATTTTTGTTTCGATTTTGTATATCCAATCGATCTTTCATTTAATACAGGTGCCACAACTACAGTGAATAGTTTAGAAGAACTTGTAGAGATTTTAATTGCTTCAACAGAAGATTTGTTCATAAATGGAATTGCATTCCCATTTCAAGTTGAGACATATAATGAAGATAGTAATGCTCTAGTAATAGAGACTATAAATGACGAGGATGAATTTTTTAGTTTATTAGACGACTGTGATTTTGATGAGACCGAGGATTGTGTTTGTCCAGCAGTATATGATCCTGTTTGTATTGATATTACAGATTTAAATGGGGACGTATTTACAATTTCATATCCTAATGCGTGCTATGCGTTATGCGATGGTTTCACTGAGGACGATTTTAGCGAAGAATGCGAAGGAGACTATGAATCTGGTGTCGGTGAATGTTTTGAATTTGTATATCCTATTTCAATAGTTTTAGACGATGGCGCAGCCGTTACTGTAAATTCTCGCGAAGAATTATTTAATGCCACATATGGATCTCATGATATTGATTTAGTACTTCCATTAGATATTATAATTGAAAATGATACAGTAGTAACAATTAATAACTATGATGAGCTAGAAGATGTAATAGAAGATTGCTTTGGCGATGGTTATGGTGTAATCGATTGTTCAATTGAAGACATTACAAATACTTTAGCCGATTATTGTTGGTCAATTGATTTTATTGACTTTAATGAATTCATCTATAACTTAAACAGTGATGGTACATATCAATTGCAAGATATTGGAGGCAATTCAGGTGGTAGTGTTCTTACATCTGGGGTATGGAATGTAGTCCCTGGAAATAATACTTATTATGTTACTTTAAACGCAGAATTAGAAGAATATAACGATGAATGGGTGGTTACTGATTGTGATTCGGACCTAGGTTATGCTTACATAGAAATGCAAAGTCTTGTATATCCCCAAGCTTACATTTATTATATTGATTGCAATAACGATGGCGACGATGATAATAATTATGATTGTTCAACTGAACAGGGTGCATCAAATATTTTGACAGAATGTCCATGGCTAATTGATTTCATTGATTTTAATGAATTTATCTACAACTTCAATATTGATGGCACATACTCAGTACAATCTGAAAACAACATTCTTACGACTGGAACATGGGACTTACTTATAGCAAACAATGCTTACATAATTAATTTAAATGCAGAAGAAGCTGAGTATAATGATACATGGTTGATTGGTGATTGTGATGAAGAGGGTCTAACTATTGCAAGCATAGAATATCCCCAAGCTGAGATTTATTCAGTTGATTGTGACTAAGAAAATATCATAGCATAAAATATAAGTTGATTAATAGTTAGATTGTTAAAAGCCTTCAGTAAATTACTACTGGGGTTTTTTTTTATGTTTCCCATCTAATTATCATAGGTGTTTTCAATTGTTTTTTATAATTTTATAGTCAAAATAAATATCAATGACTATTACACAATTAAAATATGCTTTAGCTATAGCAGAACATAAAAATTTCACAAAAGCAGCAGAAAAGTGTTTTGTAACCCAGCCGACTTTAAGTACTCAAATTCAGAAACTTGAAGATGAATTAGATATCATAATTTTTGATCGCGGAAAAAAACCTATCGAAGTCACTGATGTAGGTAGAAAAATTATTTTTCAAGCGCGTAATATTGTAAACGAAGCCGATCGCATTCAAGATATTGTAGACCAACAAAAAGGATTTATCGGTGGTGAGTTTAGATTAGGAATTATCCCAACGGTGATGCCTACGCTCTTACCAATGTTTTTAAATAATTTTATTAAGAAATATCCAAAAGTAAAACTTAAAATAGAAGAGTTAACCACTGAAGAAATAATAACACGTATTAGCGATGGTCATTTAGATGCTGCCATAGCATCTACGCCTTTAGAAAGTGATAATATAAAAGAGCGTGTTTTGTATTATGAGCCTTTCGTAGCTTATGTACCAAATAACCACAGACTAAGAGATAAAAAAACCATTGAAGTTGCAGATTTAGACATTGAAGATATGCTACTCTTAGAAGATGGTCATTGCTTTAGAGATGGAGTGATTAATTTATGTAAAGCCTTTAAGAATCAAACAGACGACAATTTTCAACTAGAAAGCGGAAGTATTGAAACTTTAATTAAATTATCTAATGAAGGTATGGGAATGACGCTTCTTCCTTATTTACATACTTTAGATATCAGAGAAAAGCTCAATCCGAATCTTAGACATTTCACAGAACCATCACCAGCAAGAGAAGTGAGTATTATTTATCACAAAAGTGAATTAAAAATGCAGATTATAGATGCCATGCACGATGTTATATCAGGTATTATTCGTGGTGCAATTGCATTTCAAAATGTCGAGATTGTAAGTCCTTTGTCAAAATAAAAAAAGCGACTCGTGAGTCGCTTTTTTCTATGCTTTTAAATAAATTAAACATTGATTTAATTCTGGGTTTTGATTGATTAGGGACTGAATAAAAATTCTGAGATCTTCTAGTTCGTGAGGCAGTAATCGTTTTACTGCTTTTTGTACTTCTTTACAGAATAATGTCGTATCAAAACTCACTTTGTTTAGTACAATTTTAGTGTACTCATACATTGCTCTCGCCATAAGGTTTTTCAAATTTTAGGTTTAATGAAAAGTAGATTTTTTCTATAGGCTATTATTTCAATTATGACTCTAAGGTAGAAAAAAAACGCTTTCAATCAGAAAATAATATAAAGTTTAACAGCTATTTATGTTAAAAGTTTGAAATTAATCGATGAGTATACTAAAGTATCATGAAGAACTCCTACACCCTAATTCACTGACTATCTAAATGTTACCAAAAAAATTAAAACGGTTATCTCCATCTAATAAATCACCTAGACCTCCAAGAATACTTCCTTCTCCTTTAGATTTTCCACCTCTTGGTACAGATGCTAAAACTCTACCAGCTAATCTGCTAAATGGCAACGATTGAATGTAGACTTTCCCAGGACCTTCTAGTCTTGCAAAAAACAACCCTTCACCTCCAAATATTGAATTTCTAATTCCTCCTACAAACTCTATATCATAATCGACACTCTGAGTGAATCCTATAATACATCCTGTATCTACACGCAAAGTTTCACCAGCGGCCAAGGTTTTTACAGCTGTAGTTCCTCCAGCATGAACAAATGCCATACCATCACCTTCTAGCTTTTGCATAATAAAACCTTCACCACCAAAAAGTCCTCTACCTAATTTTTTAGAAAACTCAATACCTACACTAACTCCTTTAGCTGCGCATAAAAATGCATCCTTCTGACAAATAAATTTTCCACCAAACTCCATTAAGTCTATTGGAATAATTTTACCAGGATATGGAGAAGCAAAAGAAACATTCCGTTTTCCAGTAAGATTATTATAAAATGCAGTCATAAAAAGACTTTCCCCTGTAAGAATGCGCTTTCCTGCACCAAGTATTTTACCAAAGAAACCTGTATCCTTCTGAGAGCCATCACCAAAAATAGTGTCCATTTTTATACCATCATCCATCATCATAAAACTACCAGATTCAGCAATAACACCTTCATCAGGATCTAGTTCTATTTCTACATATTGCATTTCTTCTCCATAAATACGATAATCTATTTCGTGCGCATTTCTATCATTATAATCTGGCAATTTTTCCATAATATTTTTTTTCGTTTAAGATTGATTCACTTATCTGTTGTTCTAATTCAAAATTTGTTACAATAAAAAGTAGTTCTGCTTTTTAGCTCTGCAATAGTAACTTTTACCCCTTAACTTTAAGAGTCCATTCAAAATTAAAAGAAGAGACTTCTACTCCATCTTTATTTATTCCATTAGCATTTAACCAAACCGTTTGGCCTTCTCCTGTTTCTATAGCCTTTGAAATAGCATCGTCGATTTTATGACCTTCTTTACAAGTAAATGTTATCCTGCCTGTAGCCTTCTTAGTAAATGACGCATTATTGTTTGCCACTAACATAGATACTTTCTTACCACTTTCTTTAGTCTTTTTCATTACCAACGCTCCAGTGGTGAGCTCAGCAGCCATGCCTTGCACTGCCCAAAACATAGACTTAAATGGGTTTTGATTAACCCAACGATGTTTAACAGAAACAATACAAGTTGTATCATCTAAATGTTTAGTACGCACTCCTGTAAAATAGGCTGCAGGTAGCTTAAACATTAAGAATGTATTGAGCTTTGAAGGTGATATATTCATATATAATAGTAATAATTTCCACTAAAATAATTGAATTAATCAAATCAAACTAATGTTAATAAAATGTTAATATTTAGTACTATGCGTAACATAATACCTTTTTAAAGACATATATTTGTATAAGAAACTATTATATACTTTTAAAAATGTTAGACAATCACCACAAAAATTTAGCTACTTTTATACATCTATCAACCTTTTCAAGGTTTATTATTCCATTCGGAAATTTCATAGGTCCTATAGTACTATGGGCAGCAAATAAAGAAAAATCAGAATTTATAGATCAGCATGGTAAACAAGCAATCAATTTTCAGATTAGTGTTTTACTATATGCTATTATTATAGGAACGATAAGTATGCCATTTTTTATATTCAAATTATTTAGAGGCTTGGACGTTATTGATTTTCATGGCTTCCATAATTTTCACATTAACATCGGAGAACCTTCCCCTCTATTATATATAGGTGGTGGATTAGGTGTTTTAGCTGTAATCGCTTTTATAGTAGAACTAGCTCTAATCGTTAAAGCAAGTTTATCAGCTAGAGATGGCAATGTATATAAATATCCATTGACAATCAATTTTTTAAAATAAATCAAAATATTCATCAATAATCAATCAAAAAATGAACAGTTTAATCGAATTAAAGACTCATAACACATGAAGATAGAAAACACAAAAGCACAAATGCGTAAAGGTGTTCTAGAATATTGCATTTTATCAATTCTAAGAGATGATGATGCGTATGTTGCAGAAATTTTAGGCACACTAAAAGACGCAAAAATGCTTGTTGTAGAAGGAACTATATATCCACTATTAACAAGATTAAAGAATGCTGGATTACTCAATTACCGTTGGGAAGAATCCACTTCCGGACCACCCAGAAAATATTATGGTCTTACCGAAACAGGAAAGCTGTTTCTAAAAGAACTAAACTCCACTTGGAGCGACTTACAAAATGCAGTTAATTTAGTAACAAGTACAAAAACAACAAAGAAATGAATAAAACAGTCAATATAAATTTAGCAGGTATATTCTTCCACATAGATGAAGATGCATATCTTAAATTATCACGCTATCTTGAGGCTATAAAACGTTCATTTACAGACTCTCAAGGTCGTTCAGAAATTATTTCTGATATAGAAGCACGTATCGCAGAGTTATTCTCAGAGCGCATACAAAACGAAAAGCAAGTCGTTGGAGTTAAGTTAGTCGATGAAGTTATCACCATTATGGGACAACCTGAAGACTATATCGTTGATGATGAAATTTTTGAAGATGAACCACAGCCTAGACAAAGACAAAATTCTAGGCCAACAAAAAAACTTTACAGAGACACTGACAACTCATACATAGGTGGTGTTGCTGCAGGTTTAGCACATTACTTTGGTATAGAATCCATTTGGATACGTCTAATATGGCTACTATTAGCTATTGGATCTGGTGGTACATTTATTTTAATTTATCTCATTTTCTGGGCTTTAGTACCTGAGGCCAAAACTACAGCGGAAAAGCTGACCATGTCTGGTGATGCTGTAAACATCAGTAATATTGAAAAAAAAATTAAAGACGGTATTGATACGGTTTCAGAAAACCTAAAAAATGTCGATTTAAAAAAACATGGAGATAAGCTTAAAGAGGGTTTCGATAATGTCTCAGATAATATTTCTGAGACGGTAAAAAGCGTAGATTTTCAGAAACAAGGGAATCGACTAAAATCAAGTTCTCAAACGTTCTTTGATTCTATAGGAAGTATTATGATGTTCTTCCTAAAAGTTTTTGCAAAGTTTATTGGTATCATTCTTATTATTGTAGGTATTAGTACATTAATATCTTTAATCGTTGCTTTATTTACAGTAGGATTAACTGATGCAGTACATTTACCTGGTATGGATTTGTTATATGTTGCCAATGCAGCAAACATACCAATATGGCTAATGTCAATGTTATTATTCTTTGCTATTGGCATTCCATTTTTCTTTGTGTTTTACTTAGGATTAAAGATTTTAGTAAATAATCTAAAATCTATTGGAAACATAGCCAAGTTCACATTATTAGGACTTTGGTTAATGGCTATTATAGGGCTTGTAATTACTGGTGTAAAACAAGCAACAGAGCATGCATTCGACGCTAAAGTTGGAACTAAAAATGAATTAAATATAAAAGCCGGAGACTCAATAAATCTTAGCAATTCTAAATTAGATGATTACAACAGTTATCGCTACAATCATAATGGAGAATTTAGAATTATCGAAGATGATAATGGACGTAGTTTAGTCTCTTCAAACATTAAGTATATTGTTAAATCTACTACTGATTCTATAGCGTCTTTAACAATAGAAAAAGAAGCTACAGGTAGAAATTATGACAGAGCTAAAAAACGTGCTGAAAACATTAACTACGAATACAGATTAAATGACAATTCATTAGTATTAGATAACTTCTTAAAAACAGATATTGAAAATAAATTTAGTGAGCAAGAAGTGAGAGTAATCCTTTATTTACCAGAAGGAACTGTTCTCTATAGAGATGCTAACTTTTCAAGATCTTGGAGAAATAGATATAGTAGTTATGGCAATAACATTCTAAATAATATAGATAGTGGTCATTATTATAAAATAACGAAAGACAATGCAGAATGTCTAGACTGTAGACAAGAGATTGAACAAGAAGTGGAAGAAATTGAAACCTTAACAGAAGATTTGTCGTCAAATGAAGACAAGCCTGAAGTTAGCTTAAAGATAGACGAAGATGGAGTTGATTTAGAAGTTAACGACAATTGAGAACACTGTTTCTACAATTCAGTAACAATTAATTAAAATCAATAAAAAAGCTACACATATTTGTAGTGTAATTATCAATCAAAAATGAACCAATCAATCAAATCACTTTTGCTGTGCAGTATCGGAATCTTAATGAGCTCTGGTATTGCATTAGCGCAAGTGGACAAAAACTCTGACCTTTTTAAAACACTTGCAGCAAAAGACAGTATTCTTTTTAAAGTAGGTTTCAATAAATATAAAGTTGAAAAAAGCGCAGAATTAATGTTTGACGACCTTGAGTTTTATCACGATAAGGGCGGAATTTCAAACTCTAAAGAAGAATTTGTAAAGACCATGAAGAATAGACTTTGCAGAGAAAACAATCCTGAAAAGGTTTACAGATTTCTTGTTGAAGAAAGCTTAGAAGTATTTCCTATGTATGATAATGGAAAACTCTATGGCGCATTACAAAATGGCAAGCATTTCTTTTCTCCTAATGAATTTATGAATTTCGAAAAAACAGATAATTACGCTTTGTTTTCGCACCTCTGGATTATTGAAGATGATGAATGGAAACTAAAAAGAGTAATTAGTTATAACCATATATCAAAAGCAGTAGAAAATACTGTTGAAACAGTCACTGTATCAAAAGACACATTAGAATCTTATACAGGTACTTATTCAGCAAAAACAGTAAAAGTTACAATATCAATAAAAGAGGATAACTTATTACTTACATCTGGAGAAATGATTACAGAACTAAAGGCATTAACAGAAACGTTATTTGCACATCCACAGGCTCCACTAACCTTTGAGTTTGTTAGAAATGATGAAGAAAATGTAAACAAAATTCTAGTAAGAGAAAATGACAAAATCGTAGAAGAAGTTAAAAAACAATAAAATCAATTAAAATTATATCAACGTGTACTGAACTTGTTTCAGTATCAATCAAAAAACAAAAATCATGAGTACATTAACAAGAATTATTATCACCAGTATTATTAGCATATTAATGCTATCCTGCAATTTTTCAATGAATTTTGGAGAAGGTGTAGATGGAAACAGAAATGTTGTAACTGAAGACAGAAATATTTCTAATGACTTTATTACAATTAAAGTTGGCCAAGGATTAGATTTATATATTACACAATCTAATGCCGTTTCATTAAGTGTTGAGGCAGATGAAAACCTTCATGGCCTTATTATAACTGAAGTAGAAAATGGTGAATTACGCATATATACCAACGAAAACATAAGAAGAGCAGCTTCAAAAAAGATAATGCTAAACATTTCTGATATTTCCGCAATTAAAGCGACAAGTGGTGGAAGTGTGTATGACACTAAAGGTTTAGTATTAAATGAATTAGAACTTAACTCAACAAGTGGAGCTAATATTAGACTAGATGTTAAAACTGAAGTCTTAAACTGCCGCTCAACTAGTGGAAGCAACATTATATTAAACGGAACAACAAAAGAATTAACTGCTCAAGCCACAAGCGGAAGCAATATAAGAGCTTCAAAATTAAAAGCTGAAAGTTCTAAAGTAAAAGCAACTAGCGGTGCAAATATTTCAATTAATACTAATAAAGCCTTAACAGCTAGAGCTACTAGTGGAGGAAGTGTAAGATATTCTGGAAACCCAGAAAACATTAATAAATCGGATAGTTCCTCAGGTAGTATAAGAGCACAATAAAGTTATTTTTTTTATTACAAATAGCAAAAAATTAATTATATAAACAACTAATAATCAAACAATTAATAACCGCTTCAAATTCTTTATTGAGTTTGGGGCGGTTTTTGTATATCTTTGTTTAACAGCCGTAAAAGTGACCAAATTGTTGATTTGTGTCATATTTATAGTGAAATAAACATAATACATGAAAAAAATATTACTCATTCTAGTTTTAATAATGGTTGTATCACCAACTATTATAGCTCAAGAAAAAATTAAAGGAGATAGAAATGTCACCATCAAACAAACGTATATTGACGATTTTGACACTATAGTTGTTGATGGGGATTTTTCAATTGAAATCGTTTATAATAGTAAGCCATCTGTTAATGTTGAGGCTGATGATAATTTACACGATGTTATACAATTCAATGTTGTTGATGGTATACTCACTTTTGTAGAAACGGTAGGCATTACTTCAAAAAAGAAATTAAATATCACTGTAAATTATGGTGATGCACTACAAAACATTGAAGTTAAAGGTGATGGAGAAATTAGATCACTAACTTCTATGGAAATCAATAATGCCACATTAACTACATCAGGTAATTCAAGAGCATACCTAAATATAAAGACTACAAACTTTCTATACAAAAGCTCGGGAAAATCTAAAACAAGATTAAATCTTACAGCAGATTCTACTAAAGTTGAATTAAGTGATAATAGTAAACTAGATGCTTTAATCAACAGTAAGGTAGCAGACTTTGATCTTTATACACGTTCGGATGCTGTAATTGAAGGTTCTGCAAATAATTCTATAATTAGATTAGATAACTCTACAAACTTTAATAGTCCAAAATTTGACGTTAAAACAACTGATGTAAGTTTAGAAGATAGTAGTGATTTAACTATGGCTGTAAGTGAGAATATAACTCTATCAGCTTCGGGTAATAGTGAAATATACCTATATGGCAGTCCAGCAATTACTATCACTAAATTTGAAGATACTGCGAAACTTCAAAAAAAGAAGCCCAAATAGACACTTCAAATCAAAGCATAAAAAAGCCGAAACTCATTGCTTTGGCTTTTTAATTTATATTCTATTTTTTAGTTATAAGTTGGTGTAGCCACCTCAAAATCCGCATCCTTAGCTGCCAAATAACGTTCAGCATCTAAAGCAGCCATACAACCTGTACCAGCAGCTGTAATAGCTTGTCTATATACATGGTCTGCAGCATCACCACTAACAAAAACTCCTTCTACATTTGTTTTACTTGTTCCAGGAACTACATTTATAATGTAGCCTGTTTCATCAAGATTTAAATAATCTTTAAAGATATCTGTATTAGGTTTGTGACCAATAGCTACAAAAAATCCTGTTGCAGAAATATCAAACTTTTCATTAGTTTGATTATTAAACGCTCGGACACCAGTAACGACTTGACCATCACCTAAAACCTCATCAGTTTCAGTATTAAACAGTATTTCTATATTATCAGTATTCTTTACACGATTTGCCATGATTTTAGATGCTCTAAATTCATCACGTCTCACTAACATTGTTACTTTCTTACATAACTTTGATAAATAATGAGCTTCCTCAGCAGCAGAATCACCAGCACCTACAATCACAACCTCTTGGTTTCTGTAAAAGAAGCCATCACATACAGCACAAGCAGATACTCCTCCACCTAGCTCTAAATACTTTTGTTCAGACGGTAAACCTAAGTACTTAGCTGAGGCTCCTGTTGAAATAATAATTGTTGAAGCATGTATTTCCTTCTCATCATTCACCCATACTTTATGAATATCTCCAGAAAAATCTACCTTAGTTATCCAACCATGACGTACATCAGTTCCAAAACGTTCAGCTTGTTTTTGTAACTGCATCATCATTTCTGGTCCAGTAATACCATCTGGATATCCTGGGAAGTTCTCAACATCATTAGTTGTTGTTAATTGACCTCCAGGTTGAGTTCCTTGATATAAAACAGGAAACATATTAGCCCTAGACGCATAAATAGCAGCTGTATATCCAGCAGGTCCAGAACCTATTATTAAGCATTTTACCTTTTCAATTGTATCAGACATATCTTATGTTTTATTACACAACAAAAGTAGGTTTTTTGAGCAAATCCTTACATAGAAGTTATTAACACTAGCTATCGTATCATAAAGATTCTTAATTCCTTTATTTTCTCAATTTAATTTCTTAATTTTTAAGTGTTTAACAGCAAAACCTAACCCATTATGAAATCAAATATCTTAATCTTTAGCATGGTATTGTTACTTACTTTCTCATGCAAAAATAAACCAAAAAGCGATATTGAACCTACTGTAGTAGAAACTGTTCAAAAAGAAAAAGCCAATGGACTTAAAGGCACATGGGAACTTGTTGGCTTTTACAACTACAAAGACAATATAGTTGTAGATTCTTTTAAAACTTCTGATAAATCCAGACAACTTAAAATGTACACAGATACTAAAGTAATGTGGAGTAAACATAAGCCTGCAGATTCTTCAGAATGGTTTGGTTATGGCACATACAGTTACAAAGACGATATGCTCACTGAAATTTTAGAATTTGGATCTGCAGTTATGGACCAAGTTATTGCAGAAAAGAAAGAATTTACTTTTGAGCTTACCTTATCACCTAATAAATTTCAACAAATTGAATTAGATGAAGATGGAAATCGCATCTATTCGGAAAACTATATTCGTGTAGAATAAAAAAAACTCAGTAAAACTGAGCTTTTTTTAACTAAAGTCGGGGTGGCAGGATTCGAACCTGCGGCCTCCACGTCCCAAACGTGGCGCGATAACCGGGCTACGCTACACCCCGAATTAAGGGTTACCTTTTTCGGACTGCAAATATAGAGTTTTTCTTCATTATCCAACAACAATTTTCTAACTTTAAAATCTAATATTATTTAGATATAAATCATCATGAAAATAAGACTTCCAATTTTAGGTTTAATTCTAATTTCAATACTTACATGTGCACAAGACAAGAATCCCATAAACACAAAAAACAGTTATGAAGTCATCGTTTCTGACCTAAATATTCCTTGGGCATTTACCTTTCTTCCAGATGGCTCAATGTTAATAAATGAAAAGGCAGGAGAACTTATTCATTTTAAAAATGGAAAGAAGATATCTATTTCTGGGTTGCCAGAAATCTACGTTCGTGGACAAGGTGGTCTATTGGATATTATTCTACATCCTAATTACAAAGACAACGGTTGGATTTATTTTTCTTACGCATCTTCAGAAGGAGAAGGTCAAGGCGGAAACACAGCAGTTGCTAGAGGAAAATTAGACAATAACAAACTAGTTAATTTAGAAGTTCTATACAAAGCCACACCAAATACTAGAAGAGGTCAACATTTTGGGTCACGCCTTGTTTTTGATAAAGATGGCTATCTATTTTTCACCATTGGAGAACGCGGCAATAGAGATGTTAACCCTCAAGACTTCACTAGAGATTGTGGAAAAGTATATCGTCTAATTGACGATGGTTCTATTCCTAATGATAACCCATTTTTTAATACACCAAATGCAAAAAAGGCTATCTATTCATATGGACATAGAAACCCTCAAGGTATGATTCTCCATCCAAAAACAGGCGATATTTGGACACATGAGCACGGACCAAAAGGTGGAGATGAAATAAACATCATCAAATCTGGGAAAAATTACGGTTGGCCAATCATTAGTTATGGCGTTAATTATAGCGGTTCAAAATTTACAGAAATTACAAAGAAAGAAGGGATGGAAGAGCCACTTCATTATTGGGATCCATCTATTGCTCCTAGTGGAATGGCGTTTATTAATAGTGATAAATATGGTGATTGGAATGGGAATCTTTTAGTAGGCTCACTAAAATTTCAGTATTTAGATATGTGCACACTTAAAAATAATAAAGTAATTAAAGAAGAACGATTACTAGATGGATCTGGCAGAGTTAGGTCTGTAGAACAAGGTCCTGACGGTTATATTTACGTGGGCATTGAAAATTTAGGAATTGTAAAATTATTAAGAAAATGAATGAAGTATATAAATTAATAATATTAGGGTTGCTCCTTGTGTCTTGTGGTTCAAAAGAAAATAAAAAAGAAGCAACTACTTATCCAGAAAAAACAGCATTAAATCAAACTGACCCAAAGTTAAAAGAGAGTATTAATCTTGGCAAATTGGTATATGATGATATGTGCATCACATGCCATATGGTCAATGGCAAAGGAGTACCTAAAGCATTTCCTCCTATCGCAGATTCTGATTATCTAAGAGAAAATCAAAATGATTGCATTAAAGGAATTAAAAATGGGATGGCTGGAGAAATGGTTGTAAACGGAGTTGAATACAATAGTATTATGGCACCTTTAGGGCTAACAGATGATGAAGTTGCAGATGTTATGAACTATATAAATAATAGTTGGGGAAACAAGATTAACAACTTTGTAACCGTTAAGAAAGTTTCCGAATTATAAGAATCTTTTTAAAAACATATTAACTAACTTTGTTTGGATTCAAAAAAAATTCAAAATCAAAGCATGCTTATAATCGGAATTGCAGGTGGAACTGGATGTGGAAAAACCACTGTTGTAAATACTATTTTAAATGAACTTCCTGAAGGTGAAGTTGGCGTGATTTCGCAAGATTCATATTATAAAGACACATCACATCTAAGATATGATGAGCGTGTTAAAATTAATTTTGATCATCCACGTTCTATTGATTTTGAGTTGTTAGTAAATCATCTAAAGACTCTTAAAAAAGGAAACCCTATAGATCAACCCGTTTATTCCTTTGTAAAGCATAATCGTACTGGAGATACTATTTCAACAAAACCAAGAAAAGTTATGATTGTTGAAGGTATTTTAATCTTAACCAATCCGGAAATTAGAGAACTTTTCGACATTAAAATATTTGTGCATGCAGATTCTGATGAACGTTTAATTCGTCGTTTAAAGCGTGATATTTCGGAACGTGGAAGAGATATAAATGAAGTTCTTACAAGATATCAAACTACCCTAAAACCAATGCATCAGCAATTTATAGAACCTATGAAAGAGTACGCTGATATTATAATTCCTAATAACAAATACAACACAGTAGCAGTAGATATCGTTAGAACAATAATTAACGAGCGTCTGTAATGAGTATCTGGAATAACAAATATTTAAAACCCTTTAAGAACATATATCTACTTGTTCTCATAGTATTTATAATTTGGATGCTATTCTTTGATGCGCATTCTTTATTGTTTCATTATGAATTGAATGGTGATATGGAAGAATTAGAATACCAAAAAGATCACTACCGAAACGAAATGGCCAAAGATGCTAAAGCTATTAAAGAGTTAAGCACAGAAGAAGGTATAGAACGTACTGCTCGTGAAACCTACTACATGAAAAAGCCTCACGAAGACATTTACATAATTGAATACGAAGACAGTATAGCCAAACAAAAACAAGATGAGTAAATCTTTATTTAATGATTTTGAAGGCGTATCTGCAAAAGCTTGGAAACAGAAGATTCAAGTAGACCTTAAAGGTGCAGATTATAATAATGCTTTAATCTGGAAAACACATGAAGGCATAGATGTAAAACCATTTTATCATGCTGATGAGTTTGAAACCCTTCCAGAAGTCTCAAACACTAAAGCTACAGAATGGAAAATCTGTCAAGCCATTAAAGTATCTGATTCTCAAAAAGCTAATCTAAAGGCAATAGATGCCATAAAGCGTGGTGCAGAGAGTATTTTATTTCACATTACTTCTGATGCAATTTCTATTGAAGATTTATTAAAAAATATTGATTTAGATAAAATTCATATTCAGATTAAATGCTATTTTATTTCAGAAGTGTTTATTCATAAGGCTAATGCTTTCATTTCAAATATGGCTAAAAAGCCTAACACCACTTTCCATACTGATATTATAGGAAACCTTGCTAATACTGGTAATTGGTACAGTAATCTAAAAGAGGATCACTTAAAATTTGAAACCATAGTAAAAACTACGAATCAATTAAGTATAGATTTAAGTTTATACCAAAATGCTGGTGCAACAATAGTACAGCAGCTTGCATATAGTTTAGCACACGCCAATGAATACTTAAACCATTTCAATAAAGTCATTGCGAGCGAACCGAAGCAATCTCTTCAAGTAAGTTTTAATGTTTCATTAGGCTCAAACTACTTCTTCGAAATTGCCAAGCTAAAAGCATTACGTCAATTGTGGACAACACTAGCTTCCGAATACGGAATTAGCACAAAATGTAAAATCATTGCCACACCAAGTAAACGAAATAAAACTATATACGATTATAATGTTAATATGCTCCGTACAACTACAGAATGTATGAGTGCAATTATCGGAGGTGCAAATACTATTTGCAATTTACCTTATGATGTTTTATACCATAATTCAAATGAATTTGGAGATAGAATTGCAAGAAATCAATTATTAGTTTTAAAGCATGAAAGCTATTTTGATAAGGTTAATAATCCTTCAGATGGAGCATATTATATTGAAAATTTAACATCACAATTATCAGAAAAAGCGCTAGATCTTTTCAAAGATATTGAAGTAAATGGAGGCTTTTTAAGTCAATTAAAAGAAGGCACTATTCAGAGAAAAATCAAAGAAAGCGTAGACAAAGAACAAGCAGATTTCGATGCCGAAACGTTAGTGCTTTTAGGCACAAATAAACACCCAAATTCGGCAGATAAAATGAAAAACGACATAGAAATTAGTCCGTTTTTAGAAATCAAAAAGCGTAGAACATTAATTAAACCTATTGTGAAAAAAAGAATATCTGAAAAATTGGAAATCAGAAGATTAAACAAAGAGTAAAACATGGTATTTAAAAAAACTATAGTAGCTTTTTTATGTGTTTTTTGCTTCAGTTCAATGATGACTGAGGCTCATGCTCAAAAACAGTATTTAGAAGTAGTAAACCTTAAAACTAATAGGCCAAAAAAAATAAGAGAAAAAAAAAGAATCACGGTTTTTACAAAAGATTCTAAAGTTAGAGGGCCATTAAAAATATTAGACCATGAAACTATTTTGATAAAAGATACTGAAGTCAAAATAGGAGATATTGTAATGGTCAAAAACAAATCTATTGTTGGCAAAATATTCGCATATGTATTACTTCCTATGTTTACATTTTCAACATTAGGTATTCTTGCTATTACTGGAGCTTCTGGCTCCACAATTTCTGCAATAGGTATTACAGGACTTTCTTTAACAATTATTTCAATTTTGTCAAGAAAGAAATACAAAACCGAACGCTATAAATTCAAAATAGTCAATGACTAGAAAAAATCTTCAACATATAAAACTAAAATCAAAAGCCAGTAGCAAAGAATTAAAAGCTAATAAATCTTTTCATACTGCTGAAGATATTGATGTAAAATCAACCTACTTTAAAGATGATATTAAAGATTTAGAACACTTAAATTTTGTCGCAGGAATTGCCCCTAATCTCAGAGGGCCTTATTCTACAATGTACGTAAGGCGACCATGGACGATTAGGCAATACGCAGGTTTCTCTACTGCCGAAGAAAGTAATGCTTTTTATAGACGAAATTTAGCAGCAGGACAAAAAGGACTATCAGTCGCTTTTGATTTAGCAACGCACAGAGGTTACGACTCCGATCATGAACGCGTGGTTGGTGATGTTGGTAAAGCAGGAGTTGCAATAGACTCTGTAGAAGATATGAAAATTCTCTTCGACCAGATTCCGTTAGATAAAATGTCGGTTTCCATGACCATGAATGGTGCAGTTTTACCAATCATGGCGTTTTATATCGTAGCTGCAGAAGAACAAGGAGTAAACCCAGAACATCTTACTGGCACAATACAAAATGATATTCTGAAAGAATTTATGGTGCGTAATACTTATATATATCCACCTACTCCGTCGATGAAAATTATCTCTGATATATTTCAGTATACAAGTAAGAACATGCCAAAATTCAATAGCATAAGTATCTCAGGTTATCATATGCAAGAAGCTGGTGCTACTTGTGATATTGAATTAGCTTACACACTTGCTGATGGACTGGAATATATTAGAAAAGGATTGGATGCTGGAATGGATATTGACACCTTTGCTCCTCGCCTATCATTCTTTTGGGCCATTGGTATGAATCATTTTATGGAAATTGCTAAAATGCGCGCAGCTAGAATGCTCTGGGCAAAATTAGTAAAACAATTTAACCCAAAGAATCCAAAATCATTAGCACTAAGAACGCATTGCCAAACATCGGGTTGGAGTTTAACAGAACAAGATCCTTTTAATAATGTAGCTAGAACTTGTATAGAAGCTTCTGCTGCTGCATTTGGTGGTACACAAAGTTTACATACTAACGCATTAGATGAAGCTATTGCCTTACCTACAGATTTCTCGGCACGAATTGCTAGAAACACTCAAATTTACTTGCAACAAGAAACACATATTACTAAAATTGTAGATCCTTGGGCAGGTAGTTATTATGTTGAGAAACTCACATATGATATTTCTCAAAAAGCATGGGAACTTATAGAAGAAGTTGAAGAATTAGGCGGTATGACCAAAGCCATTGAAGCTGGCATACCAAAACTACGAATCGAGGAAGCTGCAGCAAGAAAGCAAGCGCGTATAGACTCTGGGCAAGATATTATTGTAGGTGTTAATAAATACCGACTAGATGAGGAAGATCCTATTGCAACACTAGAGGTAGATAACCAAACCGTTCGTAATCAACAAATAGAACGCCTTACGAGTATAAAAAATAGTAGAGATACTAAAGCTGTAACTGAAGCTTTATCTAAATTAACACAAGCAGCTAAGACAAGTGAAGATAATTTATTAGCTTTAGCAATAGATGCCGCAAGAAAACGTGCAACTTTAGGCGAAATAAGTGATGCTCTTGAAGCAGAATTTGGACGACACAAGGCACAAATAAAATCATTTAGCGGAGTGTATAGTAAAGAAATAAAAGACGATAAAAGCTTTCAAAAAGCGAGAGAACTGGCTGATCAATTTGCAAAGCAAGATGGTCGCAGACCTCGTATTATGATTGCTAAGATGGGACAAGATGGTCACGATAGAGGCGCCAAAGTTGTAGCTACTGGTTACGCAGATGTTGGTTTCGATGTCGATATTGGTCCACTATTCCAAACACCAAAAGAAGCTGCTAAACAAGCCGTTGAGAATGATGTACATATTCTAGGTGTCTCCTCATTAGCTGCAGGACACAAAACTTTAGTTCCCCAAGTTTTAGAAGAACTTAAATCCTATGGCAGAGATGATATAATGGTTATTGTTGGTGGTGTTATACCAAAACAAGATTACCAATACTTATTTGATGCTGGTGCTGTTGCTGTTTTTGGTCCAGGAACTAAGATAAGTGACGCTGCTATTCAGATTTTGGAAATACTAATTGATTAATAAATAATCTTATAGAATTAACTCAATTTGCTCCAAATATAAAATTAGAATAGAACTCTTTTACTTAAGCAATAGAAAACCAAAATTTAAAATGCAGATTATAATAAAAATGACATAAATAATATGATTAACTATGATAGTAATGTAAATGCATTAACTACTAAAGATATTCATAGTGAAGCTAAGAAGTATTTATGTGGTGGCTTTATAAAGGCTATATTATTTCCAGAAGAATAGTTTCCACTTATAAAAACATTAAAAAAGACCGTCTATATGGCTGTCCTTTTTTTGAAATAACTGTTAACAACTTCAATTTCTTAAAACCGTAAATAATTGTAAATTTAGCCTTTCAAATAACCAAATCATTTAATGGGTAAAATCATTGCAATTGCTAATCAAAAAGGAGGCGTTGGTAAAACAACCACTTCTGTTAATTTAGCCGCTTCTCTTGGAGTGCTAGAAAAGAAAGTACTACTTATAGATGCTGACCCACAGGCCAACGCAAGTTCTGGTTTAGGCATTGATGTTGATAGTGTCAAAATTGGTTCATATCAGGTATTAGAACACACAAAACCAGCAAAAGATGCTATTGTAAGCTCTAATGCGCCAAATGTAGATGTGATTCCTGCGCATATTGATTTAGTCGCTATCGAAATTGAACTTGTAGATAAAGACGAACGTGAATACATGCTTAAAAAAGCCGTTTCAGAATTAAAATCTGAATATGACTATATTCTAATAGATTGTGCTCCATCTTTAGGTTTGTTAACCTTAAACGCGCTAACAGCTGCGGATTCTGTTATAATCCCAATTCAATGTGAATATTTTGCACTTGAAGGATTAGGTAAACTGTTAAATACTATTAAAAGTGTACAGAAAATTCATAATGAAGCGTTAGACATAGAAGGCTTACTACTAACTATGTTCGATTCGCGTTTACGCTTATCGAATCAAGTTGTAGAAGAAGTGCAGAAACACTTTAGTGATATGGTATTTGAAACCATAATTCAGCGAAATGTGCGCTTAGGAGAAGCTCCAAGTTATGGAGAAAGTATAATCAACTATGACGTAAGCAGTAAAGGTGCGGTTAACTATTTAAATTTGGCAAAAGAGTTGATTAATAAAAATGAATTGTAATGGCTAAGGCAACAAAAAAACAAGCACTAGGACGAGGGCTTTCAGCTCTATTAAAAGATCCAGCAAACGATATCAATTCTGCAGAAGATAAAAATGCAGATAAGGTTGTTGGCAACATAGTTGAGCTCGATATTGAAAGTATTGAGGTGAACCCTTTTCAGCCAAGAACGAACTTTAACGAGGAGTCGCTAAGAGAATTGGCTTCATCAATTCGTGAATTAGGAGTTATTCAACCTATAACCGTTAGGAAACTAGCCTTTGATAAATACCAATTAGTTTCTGGTGAACGTCGTTTTAGAGCTTCTAAATTAATTGGATTAACTGCAATTCCGGCTTACATAAGAATAGCTAATGACCAAGAGTCTTTAGAGATGGCTTTGGTTGAAAATATTCAGCGCCAAGATTTAGACCCAATAGAAATTGCACTCTCATACCAACGTTTAATTGACGAAATACAATTAACTCAAGAACAAATGAGTGAACGTGTGGGCAAAAAGCGATCTACAATTGCTAACTATTTACGTTTATTAAAATTAGATCCTATTATCCAAACCGGAATGCGAGATGGATTTATTAGCATGGGACATGGTAGAGCTATGGTAAATATTGAAAGCCAAATAGATCAGCTAGAAGTCTACGAAAAAGTAATTAGCAATAAATTATCTGTAAGAGCAACAGAACAATTGGTAAAGAATTTAAATTCAAATTCTCAACACACACTAGAATCAGAATCTACTGAAGTCCCAAAATACATAAAAAAAGGGGTAAAAGAATTTTCAGAATACTTCGGACATAAAATAGACGTAAAAGTAGCTAAGAATGGTAGCGGAAAAATTACAATCCCTTTTCATTCTGAAGAAGATTTTAACAGAATTAAAAAATTAGTTCAACGTGCTAAATAAGCGTTTATATATTTTATTATTGTGCTTGTTTTCGGCATTTTATTCATTCTCTCAAAAGGAAAAAGACACGACTAGTATTGATATAAGTCAGGGGCCAATAAAAGCAGAAACAATAACAAAAAAAGCAATTGATCCTTTACGGCCTTCTAAAGCTGCATTCTATTCTGCAATCTTACCAGGTTTAGGACAAGCTTACAATAAAAAATATTGGAAAATTCCGATTGTTTGGGGAGCTATTGGTACAGGTGTTTATTTCTATGTAAGTAACGATAAACAATTTGATCGCTACAGAGATGCTTATAAAAGGCGTTTAGCTGGTTTTAAAGATGATGAGTTTTCTGATGCTGATGGTAATCCGTTAATTTCTGATGATGGATTGATTAGAGCCCAACAACAATTTAGAAGAAATAAAGAAATATCACTTTTAGTGACAATAGGGCTTTATGCTTTAAATATCATCGATGCCAATGTAGATGCTCATTTACTACAATTTAATGTCGATGAAAATTTAAGCTTGAGTCCACATTACCAATACAATCGCATGGAAAATACATCCGATTTAGGTTTAACACTTAACTTTCAGTTTTAATATGAAAATTGCTTTACTCGGTTATGGTAGAATGGGACAAAGTATTGAGGTTATAGCGTTAGAACGTGGTCATAGTATTTCTCTAAAAGTATCTGACGAGCATTCTGACTATAACTTTGCAAATGCAGATGTTGCCATAGATTTTAGTATACCTTCTGTAGCAGTTTTTAATATAAAGAAAGGAATAGATGCACAAATCCCTGTTATATCTGGGACTACAGGTTGGTTAGACCAATACGATGAGATTTTAGCCTATTGTAAATCTAAAAATGGTACATTTTTATACGCTTCAAATTTCAGTTTAGGTGTAAACATTTTCTTCGAGGTAAATAAAAGGTTAGGCGAACTCATGTCTAATGTTGAAGGTTACGCTACCGAGATTGAAGAAATTCATCATACTAAAAAGTTAGACGCACCTAGTGGTACCGCAATCACTTTGGCAGAAGGTATTATTGAAAACTCACATTACAAGCACTGGACATTAAATCAACCGAAATCAGATGAAATTCATATTGAAGCTAAGCGCATTAAAAATGTTCCTGGCACTCATGAAATTAATTATGATTCTGAAATTGATTCTATAAGTATTAAACATACAGCACATAGTCGTCAAGGATTTGCTATGGGAGCCGTTATTGCTGCAGAATGGATTAAGGATAAAAAAGGTGTGTTTAGCATGAAAGATGTGTTAAACATTGGTTAATTTGCTAAAGTTTTGAAACAAATTAAAATAATTTTCAACCTAAACTAGACAAAATATATAGTTATGACCTGGACAGAATGGTTTATATTTTTATTGATTTTACAAATTATTCATGGCCTAGGCACATGGAAATTATACATTAAAGCTGGCCGCAAGGCTTGGGAGGCCTTCGTTCCTGTTTATAATGCTGTTATATTAATGAAAATTATTTCTCGTCCTTGGTGGTGGGTTATTTTAATGTTTTTACCAATTGTAAATCTCATTATGATTCCTGCAGCATGGGTAGAAACTGCTAGAGCATTTGGAAAAGACACTAAATTAGATGCGCTTATATGTATTGTAACGCTTGGATTCTATCTCTATTTTTTAAACTATGTTGCAGATGTTAATTATATTGAAGACAGAAAATTAACTCCAAAAACCTCTTCAGGTGAGTGGATTACTTCTATTTTATTTGCAATTGTAGCAGCTACAATTGTGCATACATATTTCTTTCAACCGTTTGTGATTCCATCATCATCATTAGAAAAATCCTTATTAGTTGGAGATTTTCTTATTGTTAGTAAAATACATTTTGGAGCAAGAGGACCAATGACTACAGTCGGTGCACCAATGGTACATGATACTATTCCTATATTAAAAAAGAAGTCCTACTTATTTAATGACAATTTTGAAGAAAAGAATACCTCTTGGTTAAATAAATTACAATTACCATATTTTAGGTTACCTGGTTTTGAAAGCATAGAACGCAACGATATTGTGGTATTCAATCAACCAGCAGATACCTTGTTGGATATGAATGATTTCAATCCAGATCGTAATTATTACAAACCTATAGACAAAAAAACCAATCTAGTAAAGCGCTGTGTTGGTGTTGCAGGTGATACTTTAGAAATTAGAAATGGTTATGTATTTATTAATGGTGTTCAAAATAAATTACCTCCACGATCGCATTTACAGTTTTCATATGACATAACATTTAAAAGAAACCTGCAACCAGCTAGGATGATAGACATTCTAAAAAAGCATGATATAACTGACGGATTAGGCTATGGATCAACTGAAGGTTCATTTAGAATTCCTGCAGCTACAGATCAAAATATTGCAAGATTAAAAGCACATCCCGAAGTAGCCAGTATTGTTGCTATTAAACGTCCTCTTGGTGAGAAAGATGACATCTTTCCTAGAGACGCAAATTTTAATTGGAATGTAGACAATTTCGGACCAATGTATATTCCAAAAGCTGGTGCAACTGTGCAACTTAATACTGAAAACATTGCTTTGTATAAGCGTGCCATTGGAGAATATGAAGGACATAAAGTTGTGACAAGAGGTAATCAAATTTTAATTGATGACCAACCTGCCACAGCATATACTTTTGGACAAGATTACTATTGGATGATGGGAGATAATAGGCATAATTCTATAGATAGTAGATATTGGGGATTTGTTCCATACGATCACGTTTTTGGTAAGCCTGTATTTATCTGGATGAGTATAGATGGTGTTATGGATGGTCTAAAAAATTGGAGTCCGCGTTGGGATAGAATCTTTACTACTGTTAGTGGAAGTGGAACCCGAAGTTCTTATTTAATTCCTTTTTTAATACTCATTTTCGGAATCACTTTCTTTAACAAATGGAGAAAGAAAAAGAAGGCCAAATCAAAGTAAGGAGTCTAAAAATCAAAGACAAAATGAATTGTCTTATACATTCAACTTATTTTCCTAACATAGCTCATTTTATAGCTATGCTCAAGGCAGAGCTAGTCTATTTTGAAGTCTGTGACAATTATCAAAAGCAAAGTCATAGAAACCGTACCGAAATTTATGGAGCAAATGGAAAATTAGCGCTTACTGTTCCAGTGAGCTATACTCAGAAAAATAGGCAACTCTATAAAGATGTAAAAATTGCTAATGAAAATCAATGGCAACTATTGCATTTAAAGTCCCTTCAGTCAGCTTACAGTATGTCTCCATTTTTTGAATTCTATATTGATGAGTTAATGCCTTTGTTTGAACAGCAATATGATTTTATTTTAGACTTTAATCTTAATTGTTTTGAAGTGCTTAAAGATGCGCTTCAAATAGATATTAAAACGTCTAAGACTACTGTTTTTGAAAAAGAGCCTGAGGAAATGATAGATTGCAGACTATTAGTAAACAGAAATTTCCAAGTCAATACATTTGAAAGTTATACACAAGTATTTAGCGAAAAACATGGTTTTATTTCTAATCTTAGTATTCTAGATCTTTTATTTAACGAAGGGCCTAATACTGAGCTATATTTAAAAAAGCAAATAGGATAAGAATATGCAACAATTTTGTATTCACTATGGCTTACATTTTGGCTTACCACTATTCATCGCATTATCTTTTTTTAAGGAAAATTGGTTAAAAGCATACCTCATTATGCTATTAGCATTTGTTATTGACTTAGACCATCTAATGGCTAACCCCATTTTTGATCCTAATCGTTGCAGTATCAATTTTCACCCACTTCACACCTACTATGCTATCGCAATATATTTGATACTATTAATACCGAACAAAACACGTCTTATTGGTCTTGGCTTTATAGCGCATATTATTGCCGACATAATGGATTGTTGGCTAATGTAATTTTAGTTTGGCTATTACAGGATAATGATCAGATAGTTTTACATCATATGTCTTAAAACTATTTACCGTAAATACCTCATCAGATAAAATAAAATCTATTCGCAACGGGAAAAATTTAAAATCAAAGGTTTTACCAAAACCGTTACCAGCTTCTTCGAATGTATCTAACAGGTCATCCCCTTTAATTTCTTTATAAATATATGAGTAAGCCGTATTATTAAAATCACCAGTAACAATGGTTTTATACTTACATTTAGATCTATGCTTTAAAAGTAATTCTACTTGTTCTTGTTGTTTCTTAAATGTTACACCAACTTGCTTAAACAAATCGCTTGAAGATTCACTTTTTAAATCTTCAACATCTGTATTAATACCAGAAGATTCTAGATGTAAGGTATAAACTCGTATAGTATCCTTTTCTTTTATAATATCAACATAAATACCATTATTGCTAGAATTAGGAAATTCTAATGAGCCAGAATTAACTATAGGGAATTTGGAATATATCACCTGACCACCTCGTGCATCTTTAGTATACCTTGCATTATAGTTTGTATAACCCTGTAACTCTAACTGTATACTCCTAGGATACTCTTGAAAGCAAACTACATCGGGATTCTCTGTGTAAACAAATTCAACAATATCATCTTTTACTGACTTACTTGGAAGCCAATCAAAACGGTTAAAAAGCCTCACATTATATGTCATTACAGATATATTATTGTCGTCCTCAACATGTTTTGAACCGGTAAATTTATACATAGAGCCAATATAACTCCAACCTAAGATTAAGACGATCAGAGACAATAACAATTGCTTTTTCACACGAAGCAACCAATACACAAAGAATATAGTGTTAAGTAAAATCAATAAAGGCACACTAAGACTTAAAACTGATAACGTAGCAAAACTTTTTGGCTGTATATATGGAAGAATATAGGATACAAGCAATAAAAACGCCACCAACGAATTGAGGACGAATATTAACTTACTACCTAGTTTTAGACCCTTCATATGTATATCCTAAGAACACAATGTTATTACTACTTTCCTGCTTTAAAGAGAAATTCTTTTTCTTCAGCAGTTAGACTCTCGTAACCACTTTTACTAATTTTATCGAGAATTAAATCGATCTTCTTCTGATTATTAAACGTATGAAACTCATCTTTAGTCTTACCTGCATAATTACCCTTTCCTTTTTTTCGATGTACCGTTTTTAAATTTGATTTTGGTTGGAACCAACTCACAACAGTATCCATAGCTCGTTCAAAACCTGCACCAATATCTTTCCCTTGTTTAAGCTTTATGGCATAAAAATAGCCCAATAAAGCACCACCAAGATGCGCCACATTTCCTCCTTGATTCCATGTGAATAAACCTAGTACATCCATAACAACTAAAGCGATAGCGATATATTTCAGTTTAATATTAAATCTAAAAACTCTAACTTCTTTCTCTGCCATAAAAACACCAAGAAAAATTAGCAAAGCTCTAATACCTGCAGAAGCACCAACTACTCCTGAGCTATTAATTAAAAATGCTTTTGGCAAAACATTATATACAAATAGAAAAGCCAAACCACCAACAATAATGCCTAAAAAATAAATATTTAGTGCCATTTTGGGGCGGAATAAATTTAAGAGCATTCTAGATATAAAATATAGAATCAAAAGATTAAAAAGAATATGAAAAAAGCCATAATGGGCAAATCCATACGTTAAAAGTGTCCATGGTTTTAATAAAAAACTATAGAAATCAGAAGGTAAACTCAAATAAGATAATGAGCTATCTGTTCTTCCAAAAACACCAATCAACTGGCCAATGATAAAAACGATAATATTAATAACGATTATCTTTTCAAATGCATTGAAATTCTTGAACTTGTATTTAAAATCATTAACTGCGCTCATTACTAATTCCAGCGGTATTTATCTTTTTCATTTTTTTTCCAGAAATACATTAATAAGAATCCTGTAAACGCACCACCAACGTGTGCCATATATGCTGTATTACTTGGGCTAAAAAAAGAAGAACCCGTTAAACCTGAAAACAAATCCATTGCAATTATGGCAGGAATAAAGTATTTCGCCTTTATTGGTATTGGCAGAAAGATTAACATCAACTTAGACTCCGGAAATAACATTCCAAAAGCAACTAAAACTCCCATTATGGCTCCCGAAGCACCTACCATAGTAGAATTGAAAGCTCCTACAAACCCATCGAATTTATCCCCTAATATAGAAACCCAACTTGTATTATACTTTCCTTCAGCAAGCACACTTACAATTTCACCTTGAGAAAAACCTGTTTCTATTAAAGACGTTAAACCTGTATTATATTGAAAGTATAAAAATGCGACTTGAATTATTGCGGCACCAATACCTGAAAGCAGATAAAATGTGACAAATTTTTTCCACCCAAAAACCTGTTCTACAGCTGTTCCAAACATCCACAATGCAAACATATTAAAGAATATATGCATTATGTCTCCATGCATAAACATGTGTGTTAAAATTTGCCAAGGTTGAAATAATTCGTTTTTTGGAAAATATAAAGCAAACCATTGATAAAAAGCTTGACCATTACCAATTGCTAATGTTCCAATGAACATTACAGCATTAATAATCAGTAAATGTTTTACCGCATCAGTTATTTGTTGTCTCATATACTACATAAATTTCTTTTCAATATCATCAACTTTCATAGTAATAAACGTTGGTCTATTGGTTGGTGATACATTTGGTTCCTTACAGGCAAATAAACTATTTACCATATGCTCTTGTTCTAAACTATTTAAAGATTGCCCATTTTTAATTGCTAAACTTTTAGCCATAGACTTAGCTAGTAAATCAGCCGCACTAAAATTAGTATCTGGCACATCGTTTTCAACGTCACTAATTAATTGTTCTAATATTATGGATACCTCGCTCTCTGGCACTCCAACTGGGACTCCTGTTATAGTGATTTCATCTTCATTTAACATAGAGAATACAAAACCTGTGTGTTCTAAATCTAATTTTAAATCATTAATAATTTTAGTTTCATTTGGTGTGAAATGTAACTGAAGCGGAAATAATAATTGCTGACTTGTAGCTTCCTTTATTGTAATATGCTTTAAAAAGTTTTCATATAAAATACGCTGATGCGCTCTATTCTGATCGATAATCAGCATTCCAGATTTCAAAGTACTAACTATATATTTTTGCTGTAATTGAAATGTTGTCTTTGTTGTTTCGATTGAGTCATCACTGAAAATAGTCTCAGTTTTTGAATCACTTTCAAAAGTCACTTGGTTAAGATCAGCTTTGGTATTATTACCTTTAGACTCCAAACCAACATATAAACTTTCCCACGATGCTGCCGGAGTTTGTTTAAAACTAGATGTATGATGTCCGCGTTGTTTTCCGCTATTAGAATTAGTGTCATCAGAAAACGGGTTAAAAGCTCTATCTACCTCAATTGCCGGAGCTGAAGCTGTTTTGTCTTTATAATTATAAGGTGTATTTAAACTACTCTGATGTTCAAAATCTAAAACAGGTGCAATATTAAATTGACCTAAACTATGTTTTACAGCAGATCTTAAAATAGCATATAAGGTATGCTCATCATCAAACTTAATTTCAGTTTTAGTGGGATGAATATTAATATCTATAGTCTTTGGATCTACAGTAAGGTTTAAAAAGTAACTTGGATGATATCCTTCTTTAAGCAAACCTTCAAAAGCAGATTTAAGTGCATGATTTAAATATGGACTTTTAATAAAACGTTGATTGACAAAAAAGAATTGTTCTGACTTTGTTTTCTTAGAAAATTCTGGTTTGCCAACAAATCCTGAAATTTTCAATACTTCAGTCTCCTCTTCTACTGGCACCAATTTTTCATTGGTCTTAGTGCCAAAAATATGGACAACACGTTGTCTATAATTCTCTTGCGGCAAATTAAAAAGTTCGCTTCCATTATGATAGAATGCAAAAGCTATATTAGGATGTGCTAGAGCCACACGATGAAACTCATCTGAAATGTGTCTTAACTCTACAGTATCTGATTTCAAAAAATTTCGTCTTGCTGGTATATTAAAAAACAAATTTTTAACAGCTACAGAAGTTCCTGATGGAGTTACAGAAACATCTTGAGATTTTACAGTACTCCCTTCTATCTCAATAGCAGTTCCTAATTCGTCTTCTGCGCGTTTTGTTTTTAATTCTACATGCGCAATAGCAGCTATACTGGCTAATGCCTCACCTCTAAATCCTTTTGTATTGAGTTGAAATAAATCTTCAGCAGATTTAATTTTGGAAGTTGCATGACGTTCAAAACTCAAACGTGCATCTGTTACACTCATGCCTTTTCCATTATCAATAACCTGTACTAAGACCTTACCAGCATTTTTAATAATGAGTTTAATTTCTGAAGCATCTGCATCAATAGCATTTTCTAGAAGTTCTTTAACTACTGAAGCTGGTCGTTGAACCACCTCACCTGCTGCAATTTGATTGGCAACATGGTCTGGTAAAAGTTGGATGATATCTGTCATTAGCTTTTTGGCAAGAAAATAGTCAGGTCAAAACCAATTGCTAATAAAAACAGGAAGATTAAAATGCCAACAATGATAAGAACACGCTTATTTACTTTCTCATCTCTATTGTGATAATCATCTAAAGCCGCATTCCACTTTCCTTTTATACCCTTAGCAGGATTTACGGTCGTTCTATGCTCATCGAACTTATGTTTAAGTTCGTAAGGACTTCCTTCTCCTTTATAATAACGTGGTTGATAACTATACTTTCGATTTTTTTTCAATTTCATGAATCCCATAATATCATTATTTAATATATCTGTTTAGGATATACATTAAAACAAAAAGCGATGCTAAAAATATGATTAAAGCTGGTAATGAAGTGAGAATATTTCCTCTTCTTTTAGTATTACCTCTCATTTCATTCCATTTCGCCTCCAAGTCGTCTTTCGACTCTTTTCTTTTAGAATCCTGATAACGAGACTTATAACTAAAACGTTTATTTTTTCTTTGGTTAAACAAACTGATAAATAAATTATTAGCGATATATCTCAAAAGTACTGAAAATACGAGGAAATATAACTTAAGGATTCCTTAAAATTATTAACAAAAAGAGTGCCAAGTGGAGTATTATAAACTTAATTTTAAGACGTTTGTTTCCTAAGATCTGCCATCTTAATCGCAGTAATAGCTGCTTCAGTTCCTTTATTACCGTGCTTACCGCCAGAGCGATCAATTGATTGTTGTCTATTATTATCGGTGAGCACACAGAAAATTACCGGTATATCTCCCTTAAGATTTAAATCTTTAATACCTTGTGTAACACCATCACAAACAAAATCGAAATGCTTTGTTTCTCCTTGGATAACACAACCTATTACAATTATGGCATCTAACATGCCTGAATCTGCATAGATACTTTTGGACATTCTGGCAGCTCCATAAGTTAGTTCAAATGTTCCAGGGACATTCCATCTAACAATATTCTCTTTTACTGCACCACAATCCATAAGTGCATCAAAAGTACCTTGCCACAAACCCTCAGTAATGGTATCATTCCATTCTGAAACAACAATCCCAAACCGAAAATCTTTCGCGTTTGGGATTGTTGCTTTATCGTAGTTAGATAAATTATGATTTGCAGTAGCCATATCTTATAAGCTTGCTTCTACTTTTCCGATTAAAACATCTGCTTGAGTTGCCTCCGTAGATGTTGAAAATTCTGATTTTATTCTCTTAAGGTAACCTAAGGCTTTTTCATTCTGCCCTAAATCTATCGCAACACGTGCAGCCTTCATTAAATACAAAGGAGTTGTAAAATCATTCACGTTTGCATTAAATGCTTTTATATAATACTCTAAAGCATCCTCATTCTGCTCTAATTGTACAAATGCATCACCAATACCACCTTTAGCAATTGGCCCTAACATTTTATCATCACTAGAAAAATCACTTAAGTATGTTACAGCGTTCTGATAGTCTTTTAAATTTAAATAAGACATACCTGCATAATAGTTTGCTAAATTAGCCGCAGGACTTCCACCATATTCATTAATAATATCTAACATTCCATATTTACCTTCACCACCATTCAATGCCATATTATATAATGAATCTGAAGAAACACCACTTACGGCATCATCAAAATATTTCTTAGCGGTATACATTTCATTCATTGCGTCTTTAGCCTTTGGCTCAGCTACAATTTTATTGTAACCTAAATAACAAAGTACTACTAAAGCTATAGCACCTATAACACCAATGATGTATTTCTGGTTTTTAACAACCCACTCTTCGGTTTTAGAAGCACCTTCATCTAAAGTATTAAATACCTCAGCAGTAGTTGAGTTTTCTTCAACAACTTCTTCCTTCTCTTTCTTCGTTTTAGGTTTGTAGCCTCTTTTCTTATATGTAGCCATAGTTTTGTCTCTTTATGCGTGCGCAAAAATAAAATTTTTATTGGGATTTAAAAGCCTATTTATTTGTTATTTTTGAATAAATTTTGAAGAACCACAATGCTTTGCCATAGCTCTAAAATTAGGCAATCCATTAAATTTTTATGAATCTAAACTCAGTATCTTTAGTTAATTACAAAAATTTTGAAAGTCAGGTTTTCGATTTCGATGCCAAAATCAATTGTTTTGTTGGTGCAAATGGTATCGGAAAAACTAACGCTTTAGATGCCATTTATCACTTAGCATTTGGTAAAAGCTACTTCAATCCGATTGCGGTACAGAATATAAATCACAACGCAGAATTTTTTGTAGTTGATGGTAATTTTACTAAAAATGAGCGTTCAGAAAAAATTATAGTCTCTTTAAAACGAGGACAAAAAAAAGTAATAAAACGTAATGGTAAAGCTTATGAAAAATTCAGTGAGCACATCGGTTTTATTCCTCTAGTTATTATTTCACCAGCTGATCGCGATCTTATTATTGAAGGTAGTGATACAAGACGAAAATTTATTGACAGTGTTATATCTCAGAGTGATAAAAGTTATTTAACCGAACTCATTAGTTACAATAAGGTTTTGGCTCAGCGAAATGCACTTCTAAAGTACTTTGCACTAAATAATACATTTAATGCAGATACACTCGCTATTTACAATGAACAATTACACACGTTTGGTTCGGAAATATTCAAAAAACGTGATGCTTTTTTACAAACCTTTATCCCAATTTTCAAAGCCCGTTACGAAGCTATTAGTCAAAGTAAAGAAGTCATTGATTTAAAATATAAAAGTGACTTATTTAATGGGAACCTTAATGAGCTTTTAGACACAAACCTCAATAAAGATAAAGCTTTACAATATACCAGTGTTGGTACACACAAGGATGATATGATATTTTTAATTGATGGTTTTCCTATTAAGAAGTTTGGAAGTCAAGGCCAACAAAAGTCATTCTTAATAGCACTGAAATTGGCACAATTCGATTTTACAAAACAACAAAGCGGAGTATCACCTATACTACTCTTAGATGATATTTTTGATAAGCTCGATGAAAACCGTGTTGCACAAATTATTAGTTTAGTAGATGATGACCATTTTGGTCAAATCTTTATAAGTGACACACATGCAGACAGAACTGAAACTATCGTAAAGCAAATACACCAATCTTATAAATTATTTAAATTATGAGAAAGTATTTACCACTAATCTGTATTTTATTTTTCACTTGTTCTGAAAACCCTGAATCGTATATACAACATATTGAAGGGTATTGGGAAATTGAAGAAGTAACACTAGCTGATGGTAGTAAAAAAGAATACAAATACAATGAAACTATAGATTACATAAGTATAAATGATAGTTTACATGGATTTAGAAAGAAGTTAAAACCTGGTATAAACGATACGTACGTCACTTCTGATGATTCTGAATCACTACAGTTAATAATTGAAGATGGAAATTTAAATGTCTATTACGATACACCTTATGCAAAATGGAAAGAAACCATTTTAGATGCGAATCCAGAAAACTTAAAGGTAATCAATGAAAATAAGGCTGTATATTTATACAAACGCTATCTACCTGTTAAAATAGATACTGAATAATAAATTTAGATTTCCACTTTTGTGTAAAGTAAATATGGCAAAACGCAACAATCAAAATCAACCAATTCAAGATATTCTAAAAGAGTTTGTAAAGAGAAATAACTTACAATCTGGTTTAGATAAGGTAGATGTGCGTGAGGCTTGGACCAACCTAATGGGTAATGGTGTAAATAACTACACAACTGCTATTGAATTAAAACACGAAACACTTTACGTACAATTAAGTTCTAGTGTTTTACGCGAAGAGTTGAGTTACGGTAATGAAAAAATCGTAAAGATGCTAAATGAGTCTATAGGAAAAGAAGTTGTGAAAAAATTAGTGTTACGTTAAATTGATGCACAATACAAACCATCAAATAAACATGTCATATCCTATTCCATGGTCTATGAGTAGAGCAGAACAAGCTACTCTTATTCAATTATTACAGACTATAAAACCAAAAACTGCTATAGAGATTGGCACTTATAATGGTGGAAGCCTTCAAGTCATTAGTGAGTTTTCAGATAAAGTTTACGCTGTTGATTTAACTCCCTCTTATCGTGACAAACGTTGTGATAATTTAACTAATGTAGAGTATCTTATTGGTGACTCTAAAACTGTTGTTCCAAAATTAGTTGACGTAATTAATAAAAATGACGAAATCGTAGAATTTGTTCTTATAGATGGAGATCATAGTTCAAAAGGTGTTTTAGAAGATATTACTAATGTGCTGAAACTTATACCAAAACAGCTAATTACTATTATTCTTCACGATAGTTTTAATCCAGCGTGTAGAGAAGGAATCAGTTTATATAACTACAACAGTAATCCATTTGTACATTATGTTGAGTTAGATTTTGTAACTGGTGCTTTTAATCATGATGGTCTTTATCGTGAAATGTGGGGAGGATTTGCTTGCATTGAAATGCAAACTAAAGAAAGAGAAACTTCAGTAACTATATCTTCTTATCAAGAAAAATTATTTAAGGTCACTTATTACAAGTCCATTCACTTCTACAGAAAGTTCTTTTGGTTTTTAAAACCCATATATCGGATTTTTAAAAAATAGTTAAGTAATTAATATTTGGTATTTTTATAAGCAATCTAATTTCTCATCATGAAGTATTTTAAACTCATTCTATCTTTTGTATTAACGATAGCTATATTTTTTGCACTGAATAACAAATTCGGATCTATTCCTCCAATTGGAAAGTTTCTAAATCCTTACTCTGGAGTTTGGCAAAATGAAACGGACGAATCTATTACTGGAGACATCTCAATTCCTGGACTAGCTGATAAAGTTACAGTCCATTATGATGCCCAATTAATTCCACATGTATTTGCTCAGAATGATTTAGACTTATATAGAGCACAAGGTTACTTAACGGCTAAGCATCGTCTTTGGCAAATGGAGTTTCAGACTTATGCTGCTGCAGGTCGTTTATCTGAAATTATTGGAGAAGGTGCTTTAAACTATGACCGACAAGAACGACGAAGAGGTATGGTTTATGGTGCTGAGCAGACCTTAAAAAAAATGTCTAAAGACAAAAAAACTATGGCTATTGCTAAAGCATATGCAGATGGTGTAAATAGTTATATAGAACAATTAGACCCAAAAGATTATCCTGTAGAATATAAACTTTTAGACTACAAACCTGAAGCCTGGTCACCAAAAAAAACAGCGCTACTTTTAATGTATATGACCAAAATGCTAGCTGGTGGAGATGAGGACATAGAAAACACCAATGCCTTACGTCTATTTGGTAAAGAGCGCTTCGATTTATTATTTCCGGATTTCTTTGATATTACTGATCCTGTTATTCCAAAAGAAACAGATTGGAGTTACATCGATGTTCCACAAACACCTGCACCTAATAGCGAACCTATACTAGATTCTATAGCAGAGACTATTGATAAGCCAGACCCAAATTATGGCAGTAATAATTGGGCAGTATCTGGCGAAAAGTCAACTACTGGTCATCCGATTTTAGCCAACGATCCTCACTTAGCACTCAACTTACCATCTATTTGGTTTGTGATGCAACTGAGCACACCAAATCACAATGCTTTTGGCGCTACACTTCCTGGAGCTTTAGCTGTAATTTCTGGGTTTAATCAGTACATTGCTTGGGGAGAAACTAATGCAACAAGAGATGTTATTGATTGGTATAAAATTGAATTTAATACAGACAGAACTCAATACAAATTTGATGACCAATGGAAAGACGTCACAGTTAGAATTGAAGACATTAAAATAAAAGGAAAAGAGAGTTATAAGGATTCTGTACTCTACACTCATCATGGTCCTGTAGTGTATGATAAAAACTTTAAATCTAATAACGAATTATCTGGTTATGCCATGCAATGGACAGGACATATTCCTGGTAATGGCCAACGCACATTTTTAGAACTCAATAAAGCAAAAAATTATGATGAATATGAAGCTGCTCTGCAATATTGGGTAGCACCAGCTCAAAATATAGTTTTCGCTTCTACCGAAGGAGATATTGCGTTATGGATTCAAGGTCAATTTCCTAACAAATGGGAAGGTCAGGGTAAATTTGTAATGGATGGTAGTAAGTCTGAAAACGATTGGCAAAGTTTTATTCCACAACCTTTTAATGCCCATACCAAAAATCCTGAACGAGGTTTTGTAAGCTCTGCTAATCAGCATCCTGTAGATGAGGCTTATCCTTATTTTGTATTTAATGATGGTTATGAAACTTACAGAAACCGAGTTATCAATGACTACTTCAATTCTAAAGCTCAATTTAGTGTTCAAGATTTTAAAGATCTTCACAATAATAATTATAATCTCAAAGCCTCTGAACTTATGCCTTATATGTTAGAGACTATGGATATTTCTGGTTTAAATGCTGAAGAGCAACAAATCTATGGTGAGGCTAAAGCATGGCAATATAATAATGATGTCGACGAAGTTGGGCCAAGTATTTGGCGCCAATGGTATGGTAAACTCTATAATATGACTTGGGACGAATTTGATGTTGAAGACACAGCGCTAGATGCACCATTTACCTACCAAACCATTTATTTATTAAAAAATAAAGGAGATGATGTATTTATGGATATTATAGAAACACCAGAAACCGAAACCGCTAAAGACTTATTCTTATTAGCTTTTAAAGCTGCAGCAAAACGTTTAACTGAAATAAAAGCTGAAGAAGGTGATTATATGTGGGTAAATTATAAAGCCACATATGCTGGCCATTTATTACAAGGTTTGCCAGCATTCTCTCGGGTTGATATACCAATTGGTGGTGGACGTAATATCGTTAATGCTACATCAGAAAATTGGGGACCATCATGGAGAATGATTGTAGAAATGACCTCTCCTCCAACTGCTTTAGGTATTTATCCTGGAGGGCAATCGGGCAATCCTGGCAGTCAATACTATGATAATTTTATAGACGATTGGGCAGCTGGTAAATACCATAGTCTCAATTTTATGCAAAGCAATACCGCAACGGAAGCTATTATTGGCACACAAACTCTAATTCCAAGCAACTAATGAAAACGAATAGTATCAATTTTATAGCCACCATTGTTTTAGCATTTATCTTATCCTTGTTTTTGCCTTGGTGGTCTATTATGACAGCAGCTTTAGCAACGGCTTTATTTATTCCTCTTAAAAAAGCCGCTGTGTTTTTTGTACCTTTTTTAGCCATCCTCGTATTTTGGGCAGTATATAGTTTTATTTTAAGTAGTAGTAATGATTACACCTTAGCAAAACGTATATCTGAATTGTTAACATTAGGAGGAAATCCTTATGTATTAATATTAGTTACAGGCATTGTTGGTGGTTTAGCAGCAGGTATTGCGGCTGTTTTTGGAAAGCAATTGAGTTTAGTACTTAAAAAGTAGTAGAATTACGTATATGACACTACATTATATTTATTAATTGTTATGACAACAGCATTAGTAATAAAATGTGCTCTTACCCCGAATTATTAACAGGATATGAGTAATAAAAATTATTATATAACGAGTTGTGCATAATATGAGATACCTATTTAAACGAATAATAATTCTGACTATAACTTTTATAATTGTTGGATGTCAATCAGAATCTCGAATTGATAATTTCAATTTGGAAGTTAGAGATTTTGATGGTTCACAAGGTTATTGGTTGACTTATAAAATTAATCAGGACAGTCTAAAAATCCATTACAATTGTGACTTTGAAAATTGTAAAGACACAATTCTACACTCTATAAAACTTGATAAAATAAAAGTTCAGAAACTCTATTCATTCTTGAAAGAAAGTAGGCTTGACACTCTCAAAAGGAAATATAGGAATGAAGGGTATGATGGACTGAATCTTCAAATCAAAATCTCTGGTGATAGTTTATATGATAAGAGAATTTCTTTGCAGAGGTACAGACATCCTGTAATAGAAAATCTGATGACTGAAATTGACAAGTCTATTGAAGTTAAAAAATATAAATACCATAGATATTAAAAAATACTATGCACAACACCGTGTATAATTAATTGCTAGATTACAGCTGACTTACGAAAATTTCGCTGGAATTTTCTATCTGTGATTTGTTTGCTAAATTAGTTGCTTAAACGCGCAACTAACCATACACAAAAACGCTGATCAAACATTTGAAAAAAGGAATATTAAAAACATTACTCTTTTATATAATAGCATTTGGAATTGCTGGAATATCTTATCTTACCATAGGCAATCCATATAAACACGCATCTGGAGTGCATCATTTTCTTTTATTTTTAACGTTAATTGTAAGTATAGTTTGGACTTTAGCTAGTATTGGAACGTTCTTTTTTATTAAAAAAACGAATACATTAAAAGGAATCATAATAGCTAATAGCCTATTAATATTATGTTGTATTCTATATGTGGTGATTCCCATTTATTTAGATTCAAACAAGGAGACATATATTGAATCTGACTTTGTTAGGACAGAAATCAAAGGGGATACAACACAATTATATCATAATGACAATCTAATTTATATTAAAGTAAAAGATTCTGTAATCTTAGATTTGAGATAAAAACCAATCGCATAGAAAACACCACTTTTGAGACTATTAAAAAACATATTATTATTTCAAAGGCAGATATTTTTTGTATCCTACTTCCTCGCCATTATGGTTGGTGTTTTATTTGGAGGAGAATTAGTATTGATAGGACTTAGTTTTTTAGTCATTGCTCCATTTGCTCAATTTTTCTTCTATGATTTAAAAAACAAAAATCAATATTATTACTACTATAACTTAGGCTTTAATAATATAAAACTTTGGGCATCAACAATTATTATCGGTTTAATTAATCTATTGATTTTAATCCTTATATAATTATGCTGCATATAGATAGCTTAACCAAATCTTATAGCAATAAAGTTATACTAAGTGATGTGTTTCTTTCTTGTAAAAAAGGAGATATTAAAGGCTTAATTGGCCGCAATGGTTCTGGTAAATCTACATTTCTTAAGATTGTATTTGGCACAATAAAAGCAGATTTTAAGTTTATAAGAGTTGGGGATAAGGTTATAAAAAACATATCGAATGGAAGGCATTTAATCAACTATTTACCTCAAGATAATTTCTTACCCAATAACATTTCACTAAAGTCATTAATACATCTATTTCTTCACAAAGACAATAGAGAACCTGTCCTAGAAAACGAGTATGTAAAACCATTACTTCACAAAAAAAATCAGGATTTATCTGGTGGTGAAAGACGAATAATTGAAATCTTATTAATTATTCACTCTAATGCAGAATTTATTTTACTCGACGAGCCTTTTAATGGAGTGAGTCCCATTATGAAAAATTATATAAACGATTATATAATAACAATGAAATCATCTAAAGGCTTTATTATCACTGATCATGACTATGAAAATGTCATCCATTTAGCTGACAGCATTATCTATCTTCAAAATGGTTATTTAAGAGAAATCAATGATAAAAAAGAATTAATTGATTTAGGCTATATATCAAAAACTACTTTCGACAACGTTTATAATTGATTTGTGAAAAACCAATTTTATTTCTTAAAGCTAATCTTAACTCCGCTATTTATTCGCTAAGTTTTTTAGCATAACTATCCACGTAATCCTTAGCTCTTCTATTGGTAGAATTAAACTCTAATGCTTTTTTGTAATTATCATAGGCTTTTAAACTATCACCATTTAATAAATATGCTTCGCCTAGACTATCATAAACATTTGCACTATTTGGATGTAGCTCAGCATTTAACCTTAATACACGTATCGCTTTGTCATATTCTCGCTTTCTCATATGCTTATAGCCCATACTATTAAAATCCCATTCTCTTATATATTGACTTGTAGAATCTTGCTCTTTAATTTCTAGATAACCAGCAAGTGCTTTTTCATAATTCCCTTCTTTTAAATGGGTACTCGGTGTTTTATAACCTTTAGGAGCTTTTAAATAATCATAAGTTATTTTGCTTTCATCGTCCTCTGATATAATAGACAAATAAGGCTTCTGAGTTTCTGGATGCTTAACAAAATGCAGTTTCTTATACATATCTGCAACAAAGAATTCATTCTCACCAGTCGCAACAGGTTCTACTACTCCGCCTTTCCAATTGAGATAAAGTTTATTGTTTTCATAATACACTTTAATTACCTCGTCTTGATTAAATAGATAACTACCTGTTGTTTCATTTATAAACTGTTCTGAATATTCGACTGAATTGGAGCAACTACTAACTATAATTACTAGCAGTATGACTAAAGATTTTAGTTTCATTTTTTGATTGGTTTGATTGGTTCACTTTATAGCAAAAAAAAGTCTCACTATATAAGTGAGACGATTCTTTTCAAAATTTGTTACGCTTGGTAATAAAAATATACTTAATTGATTCCCATCAACTCTACATCGAATACTAAAGTTGCATTCGGAGGAATTACTCCACCAGCTCCAGCAGGGCCATAACCTAAGTCACTTGGTATAACTAAACGCGCTTTATCACCTACATTTAAAAGACAAATACCTTCATCCCATCCAGGAATAACTTGCCCAACACCAACTTGAAAATCTAATGGAGAATTACGTTTATAAGACGAATCAAACACTGTTCCGTCTGCTAATTGTCCTTTATAGTGCACAGAAACCATATTTCCTTTCTCTGCTTTTTGCCCATCACCTTTTTGAATGATTTGATAACGTAAACCCGATTCTGTTTCATCAAAGCCAGCAGCTAACTTATCTAACTCAGCTTTTGCAGCATCGCGTTCAGCAGCGATTCGTTTTTCTCTAGCTCCTTCGAAAGTTCTGAATGCTTCAATAGCATTAAAATTTTCAGCCGCTTCACCAACTTTAACTATTTCTAAACTATCAATAGTATCATCTTGTGCAATAGCATCTACAATATCTTGTCCTTCTATTACATTACCAAAAACAGTATGCTTACCGTCTAACCAATCTGTGGCGATATGTGTGATAAAAAATTGACTACCATTAGTACCTGGACCAGCATTTGCCATAGATAGTTTTCCTGGAGCATCGTGTTTTAAATCTGGATGAATTTCATCATCAAACTTATAACCTGGATTTCCAGTACCTGTACCTTGAGGACAACCACCTTGAATCATAAAATCTGGAATCACTCTGTGAAATTTTAATCCATCATAGTATGGATTGCCTTGTGGCTTTGCCGAATTTTCCATATTCCCTTCTGCCAAGGCTACAAAGTTACCTACTGTTCCTGGAGTCTTTTCAAACTCTAAATTCACTAATATTTCACCTTTAGAGGTATTGAATTTTGCGTATAAACCGTCTTGCATTTTGTTTTCTTTTGTTTAAGGCTGCAAAGATAGTCAATGATTTAAGAATTACGAATTTAGATTGAAGATTTGAGAATTGATTTATTAAAGTTAGTTTTGCTGAAACTAAAAATTATGGGATTTTCTTTAACTAAGCTTTTTGGCAAAAAAACTTCTGAGACTCAACCTAAATTTCTCGATAATATAGATGCTATTATAAGAGATGTTGAAAACAAACCCTTTGGAGTTTCTCAAAATAATGTGCTTTTTGCTGGTTTAAATGAGCTTGGTGGTTATTATTTCTATCAAACCGTTATTGTTGGGCAACTTAAAGTAAAATCTAAGGCAGGTGCTTTATTAGCTTTTAAAGGTGAAAATTTCGAACTCGAACTTAACTCAGATATGCCAGAATTTGAATCTGAAGGTTCAGACATTAAAGGAAGACATATTACCAAAATTGATTTTCAGATTGAAGAATCTCATATAAATCAATTAGAAAAAGCGAAATTGAATAGCATTCAATTAAACGTAAAGAAACACGAGATTTTATTTATTAAATATGTAGTATCTGACGAAGAGGAATAATCAAACTAGTTTGCAACCTCACTCATAAACTTAATACGATACAGTCGTAATTCTTCGTCATCGTAATCTCCATCGAATTCCTCAATGGCGTCATCAATCTTATCGCTTTCAGACTCCATAAAATACTCATGAATCTCTTCTTGCTGATCTTCGTCTAAAATCTCATCAATCCAATAACTAATATTTAATTTTGTACCTGAAAAGACAATAGATTCCATCTCTTTAATAAAAGCAGGCATTTCCATGCCTTTAGAAGATGCAATATCACTTAACGGTAATTTTCTATCAACGTTTTGTATAATGTATAATTTAATAGCTGAATTTGTTCCTGTTGATTTTACAACCATATCATCTGGTCGCATAATATCATTTTCTTCAACATAGTCGGCAATCAGTCCAACAAAATCCTTTCCATATTTTTTTGCTTTACTCTCACCAACACCATGCACATTAGATAATTCCTGAACTGAGATTGGATATTTTAAAGCCATATCCTCTAAAGAAGGATCTTGAAAAATAACAAATGGAGGTACTCCAAGTCGTTTAGCATTGCGCTTACGTAAATCCTTAAGCATTGTCATGAGTTTTTCATCTGCTGCTGCTCCGCCACCTTTTGAGTTTGTTATAATGCCATCATTAGATGTTTCATCAAACACATGGTCTTCTGCCATCATAAAAGATTGTGGCTTATCCATATAGCTTCTACCGCTATCACTTAACCTTAAAACTCCATAGGTCTCAATATCTTTCTTTAGATAACCAGCAACGAGAATTTGACGAATTAACGCCATCCAATATCTAGCTTCTTTATTTTTACCAACACCAAAAAAGGGCTGTGTATCAGTTTTGTGAGATGAAATAAGTGCATTAGCATTACCAACCAATACTTGTACTAAATCTTTGGACTTATATTTTTCATTGGTCTTACTTACAGTATCTAAAAGAGTTTGAACTTCACTTTTAGCTTCAACTTGCTTTTTAGGGTTACGAACATTATCATCCATATCACCACCTTCACCAGTTGCATTGTCAAATTCTTCACCAAAGTAATGCAAGATAAATTTTCGTCGTGACACAGAAGTTTCAGCAAATGCTACCACTTCTTGTAGCAACGCATGACCAATCTCTTGCTCAGCAACAGGTTTACCAGACATAAACTTTTCGAGCTTCTCAATGTCCTTATAAGCATAGTATGCCAGACAATGACCTTCTCCTCCATCTCGTCCTGCGCGTCCTGTTTCTTGATAATAGCTTTCTATACTCTTAGGAATATCGTGATGAATTACAAAACGAACATCAGGTTTATCAATTCCCATTCCAAAAGCTATTGTAGCAACAACTACATCTGTATCTTCCATTAAGAACATATCTTGATGCTTTACTCTTGTTTTGGCGTCTAATCCAGCATGGTAAGGCACTGCCTTAACTCCATTTACTTGAAGTACTTGTGCTAACTCTTCTACTCGCTTACGACTTAAACAATACACAATACCAGATTTGCCTTCGTTCTGTTTTACAAAACGAATAATATCTGCATCTACATTCTTAGTTTTTGGTCGTACTTCGTAATATAAATTTGGTCTATTAAAGGATGCTTTAAACGTTACTGCTTTTGGCATGCCTAAACTTTTCAGAATATCTTCTTGTACTTTTGGAGTTGCAGTTGCCGTAAGACCCACAATCGGAATATTATCACCAATGCGTTTTATAATGTGTCGTAAATTTCTGTATTCTGGTCTAAAATCATGTCCCCATTCGCTAATACAATGCGCTTCATCTACAGCCATGAATGAAATTTTGACTGTTCTTAAAAACTCAACATATTCCTCTTTAGTTAACGATTCTGGTGCTACATAAAGTAATTTCGTAATACCATTTGTAATGTCATCTTTTACACGTTTAACTTCAGTTTTATTTAAAGAAGAGTTTAATACATGTGCAACTCCTTCGTTATCAGAAACTGCTCTAATGGCATCAACTTGATTTTTCATTAGAGCAATTAGTGGAGATACTACGATTGCTGTACCTTCTTTAATAATAGCTGGCAACTGATAACACAACGATTTACCACCTCCTGTTGGCATAATAACAAACGTATTGTTGCCTGCAACTACGTTTTCTATAACTTCTTCTTGAAGCCCTTTGAATTGTGAAAAACCAAAGTACTTTTTTAGTGAAGCATGTAAGTCAATTTCTGCAATACTCATTAATCCCTATTAGTATTTTATATACATTTGCAATAAGCTTAAAGATAACAATTTCTTTAAATCTAAAAAACTCAATAAATAATAAGTTTTGAACACAAAACAATCTATTTTAAGTACTGCAAAAACTACCATAAAATTAGAGAGTGAATCTATAGCCAATTTATCAAAATTACTGACTAATGATTTTGCTGAGGCTACAGAATTAATATATAATTCTAAAGGTCGTGTTATCATAACTGGTATAGGAAAGAGTGCTATTATTGCAAACAAAATAGTAGCAACTTTAAATTCTACTGGGACTCCAGCAATTTTCATGCATGCTGCCGATGCTATTCATGGCGATCTAGGATTAATACTAAAAGATGATGTTGTTATTTGTATTTCTAAAAGTGGAAATACACCAGAAATTAAAGTTTTAGTACCGCTTATTAAGAATGCGGAAAACAAAATGATTGCTATAACTGGTAATAAAGATTCATTTCTTGGTCAACAAGCCGACTATATATTAAATGCTTATGTTGAGCAAGAGGCTTGTCCTAATAATTTGGCACCAACAACAAGTACAACTGCACAATTAGTCTTAGGAGATGCTTTAGCTGTTTGTCTTTTAGAACTAAGAGGCTTCTCTAGTAAAGATTTTGCAAAATACCATCCTGGAGGAGCACTTGGAAAACGCTTGTATCTTAGAGTAAGTGACTTGTCTTCTCAAAATAAAAAACCACAAGTCCATTTAGAAAGTAGTTTAAAAGAAGTTATTGTAGAAATTACTGAAAAAAGACTAGGTGTCACTGCTGTTGTTGAGAGTGAAAAAATTATAGGTATTATTACTGATGGAGATTTAAGGAGAATGTTAAGTAAAAGTGATGACATTACTGACTTAAAAGCTAAAGATATTATGAGCACCAATCCAAGACGTATTGCTGATGATGCCATGGCAGTTGATGCTAAAGAAGTGATGGAAGAGTTTAATATTACTCAACTGGTTGTAGAGCATGATGGTAAATATGTTGGTATAGTTCATCTTCACGATTTAATAAAAGAAGGCATTATATAATGGCAAAAAAGGGTATTGACGAAATGTCTTTCTTAGACCATCTTGAAGAATTAAGATGGCATTTAATACGTGCAACGTTAGGAATTGTTATTGCAGCATCTGTAGCTGCTATATTTTATAAATTTATTTTCGATGTTATAATTTTTGGACCTACTAGAATGAGCTTTCCAACATATGAAGGTTTATGTAAAGTTTCGGAATTTTTAGGCATAAATGACACTACTTTTTGTGCAGAAGAATTTCCTTTTATAATACAGAATAGAACCGTTGCTGGTCAGTTTTCAGCCCATGTTTGGACTTCTATTTATGCTGGCTTTATTGTTTCGTTTCCTTATGTTCTCTATCAATTGTGGAGTTTTATAAGTCCTGGTTTAAAATCTTCTGAGCGTAAAAATTCTAGAGGATTTATAATTATTGCCTCAATTCTGTTTTTTATAGGAGTGTTATTTGGCTATTATATAGTTACACCTTTATCACTTAATTTTTTAGCAAACTATCAAATTAGTGTACAAATAGAGAATGAATTTGATGCTAGTTCTGTTATCGCATTAGTGCGTTCATCGTCTATAGCCTCTGGTTTCGTTTTTGAGTTACCTATAATCATATACTTCTTAACAAAGATCGGTATTGTTACTCCTCAATTTTTAAGGAAATATAGAAAATATGCCTTGGTTATAGTTCTAATTTTATCTGCTATAATTACACCACCAGATATAGCAAGTCAAGTTATTGTTGCTATTCCTATCTTAATATTATATCAAATAAGTATTTATATTTCTGCTGTTGTGGTTAGAAATCAAAAAAGAAAAGAAAAAAATGTCTGATATTGTTAAAGAATTTAATGACTATAGAGCTAAAATGAATGATAAAATTTTAGCGGATAACAATAAAGTTATCAAACGAATTTTTAATCTGGACACCAATGCATTTCAAGAAGGAGCTTTAGACAAGAAAACAAAAGAGCTTCTAGGCTTAGTAGCTTCTACTGTTTTGCGTTGTGATGATTGTGTAAAATATCACTTAGAATCTTCTTATAAAGAAGGTCTTAATAAAGCTGAAATTAGTGAAGCTTTAGGTATTGCAACATTAATAGGTGGAACTATTGTAATTCCTCATTTAAGACGTGCTCATGAGTATTGGGAAGCTCTAGAAAACCAAGGTTAAACTTTTAATAAAACTTTGCTACAAGTCACCAAATCTATATGATTTTGTTATTTTTAGCGTTCTTAAAATTCATATGAAATTACGAGCTGAGCATTTAATGAAGGCCTACAGTGGTCGAAAAGTAGTAAAGGATGTTTCTTTGGAGGTTAACCAAGGAGAAATCGTTGGTTTGCTTGGTCCTAATGGTGCTGGTAAAACGACCTCATTCTATATGATTGTTGGTATTATTAAACCCAATGGTGGTAATATCTACTTAGACGATACAAATATTACTAAATACCCAATGTACAAACGTGCTCAAAATGGTATTGGTTATTTAGCTCAAGAAGCTTCAGTTTTTAGAAAACTAAGTATTGAAGATAACATTCTCAGTGTATTACAGCTAACTAAATTAAGTAAGAAGCAGCAGCAAGAAAAAATGGAGTCTCTTATTGAAGAATTTGGCTTGGGACACATTAGAACTAATCGTGGTGATTTACTTTCTGGTGGTGAACGACGACGTACAGAAATTGCACGTGCTCTTGCCACTGACCCAAATTTCATTTTGTTAGATGAGCCATTTGCTGGTGTTGACCCAGTTGCTGTTGAAGATATTCAGCGTATCATTGCCAAATTGACCAAAAAGAATATTGGGATTCTAATTACTGATCATAATGTACAAGAAACGCTTGCTATAACCGATAGAACATACTTAATGTTTGAAGGTGGCATCTTAAAAGCTGGTAAACCTGAAGAATTAGCAAGTGATGAAATGGTACGTAAAGTGTATTTAGGACAGAATTTTGAACTTCGAAAAAAGAAATTAGAGTTTTAAAAGTTCATTAATTACTTCAATCTTTTCATTATCCTAAAAACTGCAAAAATCATTAGAGTTTGAATCACTAAATTCAATGTCCAAAATAAAAGTGTTACAATAATACCTTCACCTGCGTAAAAAGGTAAGTTCTTATTTACCATACTTAGTGGTAAACTAATAATAGAAATAACTGTCGAAGTTATTGAAGAAAGTGAGCTGTTAGCGTTATGAAGTAAGATATCTGCAATCGCAATAACAAACTGAATTAAAAGTAAAATAAAAAATATCTTTAAAAACAGCTTAATTTTTTTCTTTTTCATTTTTATAGCTTTTTAGTATAAAACGCTTGTGTACACGAAGTTAATATTTATTGATTATTGTATCCATTATTTAAGTTGAACAGCAATAAAGATGGATAAAAGTTATTTACTCTTTATTATTAGCTATTTCTTCTTTAATCAATTTCTTTTGATAACGTCCTTGTACTATATCTACTATAACTAAAACAACAATTACAAAATAGAATGTTGTTTTGCTCATTGGTACAATTTCATTACCAAATATTTTTAAGTGTGCTAAATGTCCTCCTTCAGTCACTAACATAATACCTACTATAAACAGAATAAATAGGCCAAGCACCTCATACATTCTATTTTTAGCTAAGAAAACAGAGATTTTATCTGCCATTAATAACATTAATAAACCACTAACTACAATAGCTATTGCCATGACAATAAAAGCAGTAGTAGAATTTTCTATTTCGCTAGTAAGACCTATTGCTGCTAATATAGAATCGAAAGAAAAAACTAAATTCATTATAACTATACTTGTTATAGCGGCATTAGCAGATTTACTGCGCTTAGATTTACCATCCTCAACATCGTGATTTAAATCGTGGGTAGAAATCATATGCCAAATCTCTTTAATAGCAGTATATATAATAAAGCCACCACCTATTAAAACAATGATACTATGACCATTGAATGAAAAATCAAGGACATCTTCAATATGACCTGTTAAAAATGAAAAAGGTTCTTGGAAGTATTCAATAACTGATACTAAAACAAATAGCAAGACAATCCTAAGTACAATGGCAATGAGAATACCAGTTTTCCTTACACGCTTCTGATCTGCCTCAGGTGCTTTTTTAGACTCCAAGGAAATATATAAGAGATTATCAAATCCTAAAACAGCTTGTAGCATTACAAGCATTAATAATGTGAAAATAATTTCAGCCATGGTCTATTTCAAATTTGTTAGTTAAGTTATATTATTTCTATCTAGCAGTGATAATATGATGTATAATACAATAATCAAAGGGATTGCCGCAAAGTGTAAGACAACGAATGCAACTATACTTAGTATTAAAAAAATATAGCGCGTTGCATTACTTTTAAAGCTCCAATCTTTAAATTTTAAAGCAAACAGTTTTATAGGAGAATTCAATAGGTAACAGCTTATTAATGTTAAACCAATTAGAAACCATTTATTAATAATTATAGAGTTTATTAAATCATTATTTTGATATTCTAATATCAATGGTAGCGAGAGAATCAGTAATGTATTTGCTGGTACTGGTAAGCCTTTAAAAAAGGCTTGCTGATCTTCGTCCAAATTAAATTTAGCTAAGCGGTAGGCAGAAGCTAAAGGGATTAACAGACCAATTAAAGGTAATATTGACAGTTTAAATCCTTGCCAATGCATTACAGTATTCCAGTTATCATTATAAGTTGAATAGTCAGGTGCATCAATAGTTAATGAAATAAGTTTAAACATTATAACACCAGGTACAACACCACTAGTTATCAAATCTGCTAATGAATCTAATTGAATTCCAAGTGGACTCTGCACATTAAGTTTTCGTGCCAAAAAACCATCAAAAAAATCAAAAAATATACCTAAGAAAACAAAAATCGCTGCAGTGACGAAATTTCCATATACAGCAAATATTAAAGCGATGCATCCAGAAAATAAATTTAAAAGTGTAACCGCATTGGGAATATGTCGTTTTAAACTCATGAATTTAATTTCTGTAAAAATATAAAAGTATTTGAGTTAATAGCATTTACCCTTTGAAATAATAGTAGCTATGAACAATAAGAATAGACTTTATCAGTTAAATAGATAGAAAAATATTGTGCATCTTTGTAAAAAATTTTGCTGTTGAAAAATTACTATGTAATTCTCTTAACACTTGCTACGCTCTGCGTTTCAGCCCAAACTACAAGAAAGTATTCTAATGAATTTATGAATATTGGTGTTGATGCTGCTGCATTGGGTATGAGTAATGCTGTTGTATCACAAACTGCTGATGTGAATTCTGGATATTGGAATCCGGCAGGATTAGTACATCTAGAAGAAAATCAACTTGCCTTAATGCACTCAAGTTACTTTGCAAATATTGCCAATTATAACTATCTCGCCTATGCAATGCCGTTAGATGATAAAAGTGCAGTTGGCTTATCACTAATTAGATTTGGGGTTGATGATATTTTAGACACAACTCAATTAATTGATGACCAAGGCAATATAAATTATGATAGAATAAGTACATTCTCAACGGCAGATTACGGATTAACATTTTCTTATGCTCGAAAGTTACCTTTAGATGGTCTAAATTTTGGGGTTAACGCAAAAATTATTCGAAGAATTATTGGTGATTTTGCTTCATCTTGGGGCTTTGGACTTGATGCTGGAATTCAATTTGAAGGTGAAAATGGTTGGAAGTTTGGATTAATGGCAAGAGATATCACAACAACTTATAATGCTTGGTCTATAGATGAGGATAAATTCGCTCAAATTAGTGGAGCTGTTGATGGAGAAAACCAAGAATTACCTGAAACAACTGAAATCACTATTCCAAAGTTACAATTTGGTATGTCTAAAGAATGGGTTTTTAATTATGACTACACTTTTTTAGCTGCTGCTAACTTAAATATGCGCTTTGTTGAAAACAATGACATAATATCTACATCTTTTGCAAGTATTAATCCTGCATTGGGTTTTGAATTTGGTTATACTGATTTGGTATTTTTAAGAGCTGGTGTTGGTAATTTTCAGAATGAAATTCAAATTGATGATTCTGAGCAAGTTACATTTCAGCCTAATTTTGGTGTAGGTTTTAAATACAAAGGTATTCACATTGATTATGCTTTTACGGACATAGGAGACCAGAGCGCAGCTTTATATTCTAATGTATTCTCTTTAAAAATTGACTTTAGTGTCTTCAGATAGTAATGCTTATGAAACTAAAACTATCATTTATCGCGTTACTTTTCAGCTTTTATGCTTTAGCTCAAAATTATCAGTTATCTTCTGAAACAGAAGTATCAGTCATTACCATAGGTCCAGGGAATTCGTTAAATGATGCTTTTGGTCATAATGCTTTTAGGGTTAGAGACATTAAAAATGGAATTGATGTTGTTTACGGTTATGGTGAATACGATTTTGATGCACCTAATTTCTATTTAAAATTTGCACGGGGAAAATTAAACTATCTTATAAGTAGACATCCTTTTTCTGATTTTTATAACCATTACGAAAGACATAATAGAACTATAAAAGAGCAAGTTCTCAACCTCTCTTCTGAAGAAAAACAAAACTTGTTTAAATTTTTAGAAACAAACTACCTCCCTGATAACAGAAGATACCTCTATGATTTCTTCTATGATAATTGTGCAACAAGAATTAGAGATGTTTCTGAGAATGTAACAAAGAATGACTTCATATATAATTTACCTAAAGATTTTGAAACAAAGACTTTTAGAGGACTTATACATGAGCACGTCTCTCTAAATTCTTGGGGAAGTTTTGGTATTGATATAGCATTAGGCTCGGTCATAGATAAAGATGCTACAAATAATGAGTATATGTTTTTACCAAAATATATTCATACATTTTTTGAAAATGCTAAGTTTAATGATTCGCAAAACTTGGTGAAACGTTCCTCTTTAATTTATGAAAGAAAAGACGAAAAGACATCCACCAATTTTATATTTAGCCCATTAGTGATAATGTCTTTACTAGCCATATTAATTCTATTTATTACTTACAAAGATTTTAAAAATAAGACACGTACTAAATTGTTAGACATTCTATTGTTTGGATTCACAGGCATTATTGGAATTCTTCTATTATTACTCTGGTTCGCTACAGATCATTCTGCAACAGCTCATAATTATAATGTCTTGTGGGCAGTACCATTCAATCTTATTGTACTAGCTCAAATCGTAAAAAAACAATTTAAAAATTGGTTTAAAGGTTATCTTAAATTCTTAGTTATAATGCTTTGCTTACTAACTCTACACTGGATTATTGGAGTACAAATATTTGCAATTGGCATAATTCCATTACTTATTGCATTAATGGTTAGGTATCTATTTTTAATTAAATCATTTAATGCGCAATAATTACTGACCTCTGTAGTACAAAATAGTACTCAGCGTTTTTACAGTGATACTGAAATCTAAGAAGATACTTCGATGTTTAATATAGTAAAGATCGTATTGTAACTTTGTAAGACTATCATCAATAGAAGATCCATACCTTGTATTTACTTGAGCCCAACCCGTTAGTCCTGGTTTTATAATGTGCCTTGTTTCGTAAAATGGGATAATTCTAGATAATTCATTAACAAAAAATGGTCGTTCAGGTCTTGGACCGATAATACTCATTTCGCCTTTTAGTACATTATAAAATTGTGGTACTTCATCTAATCTTGAGCGTCTTAGAAATCGTCCAAACTTGGTAACTCTTTTATCATCTTTCTTGGCCCATTTGACACCATCCTTTTCGGCATTAACAACCATAGTTCTCAATTTAAGAATTCTAAATGGCTTACTGTTTTTCCCAACCCGCTCTTGAGAATAAAACAATGGTCCTTTATTTCCTAGCAAATTTCCTAGTAATATTAGCGGTAAAAAACTCATACCTATTAATAAACCTAAAATGCTAACTATTATATCAAATGCACGCTGAAAAAAAATATACAGCTTGTTCTCATTGCTTCTGCTAAAAGGAAAATATTTATAAAAATCTTTACCTACAAATTGAATAGGCACTCTCTGCAGCAACTCTTCATAGACCTGCGTATATTCTCTAATTTTAAAACCTCGTTCTAATAGCAACATTAAATTGTGATACACTTCAGCGATAATTGCCTCTGTGTTAAAACTTGCAACCAATACTTCAGATATTTTTTCAGTATCAATTATTTCTAAAAAACTCCTTGCCTCATATTCCTTTAAACCTTTGAATTTAACAGACTCTAAATTTGAGTCTTCGCTATTTATAAAACCAATAATTTTATAATTAGGATCTGATGCATCTAATGCCCTAACTAAGCCCTCAATATTAGAAACCTCACCAACCAATAGTACACGTTTATAAAAACGTGGTGACTCTATTAAATTTATATATATGAGTCTCCAAGCAAGAATAGAAATAATTATTACAAAATAGAAATAAACTATTTGTATGCGCTCTTCTGGTAAATAAGGTGATAAGACTGGAGTCAAAAGGTAAAACAAAACTACCGTGGAAGTGGTAATAACAACATTTCTAAAGGTGCTATCAAATCTACTCGCTTTTTGAAGATCATAAAGTTCGAAGATAGTACCGAAAATAGATATATATATACCTAGTAAAACTAACGCAACTGTATTATCTGTGCCAACTGAAATATATTCAAAATCAAAAAAAACATCTAAACAATATACCCCAAAAAAGACCATAACTAAATCTAAAATTCTAAGCAGAATCTTACGCTCAGAAACTTCAAAATGGATACCTTTTTTTTGCTTCATAGACAGGAATACCTAAGTTGTAAAGATAATAAGTACAAATGATTTTCAACTTTTATTTAAGACAAAAGCATTGCCCATTTAGATTTCACTATTTTCCAATCAAACTGTTCTGCTTTAATCCTTGCGATAGTTATTAATTTATCCTTGAGTATTCTATTATTTTTTAATTTGATGATTGCCTGGGTCATGGCATTTATATCTTTAGGTGGAACTAAAATAGCATCTTCTTTATCTGATACTAAAAATGGAATACCACCAACATTTGTCGAAACAATAGGTAAACCTAATGCCATAGCTTCAATGAGGGTTACTGGCATGTTATCAAAATCTGTGGTATTAATAAAAACATTATGATCTTTAGATAATTCTGTCCAATCTTGTTTTGAAAGTTTACCTGTAAAATTGACATCTAGATTTTTACTTTCCGCCAGAGCTTTAACTTTCTCTAATGAGCCATCTACATCTGGACCAATCATAGTGAGTTCAGTCTTATATCCTCTTTTTAACAAGTTTTCTAGAACAAGAATTGCCAATTGTGGATTGTATATTAAGGAGAATGATCTTACCCATAATAGTTTTATAACATCTATTTCTCTATTCTTGAAGTTATAGTTGTCAATATTTATGTTATTTGGAATATATAAAACATCAGTAAACCCATAAGATTTAAAAATAGACAACAAAAAACTAGATGGTGCTATTAATTTATGAGCATTCTTAAAAATTATTTTGCAAAACTTTGGGTTATTTTTAAGTCTATTTTCAAGTTTTCCTCCATGAAGAATAGGAATATAACTAAGTTTTAAAACTCTACAAATCTGACTAATTATCAATGCATAATAAAAATTTAAAGTACTGTATGTGTCTATTATGACATAGTCTGTTTCAGATTTATTTAGAGCTATTAACCTTATCATATCAAATAATCTATGCACCTTATTGGTTTTTTTAGATGCAATTTTAATTGAACATAATTCTCTTAATTGCTCGCTAAGAGTCTCAATTGTTGTTATTGTCTTTCCTTTACTAGATAAGGCGTTTCCTATGTACAGGACGTTTTTCATTTCTTAGATTTAAAAGCGCTAATGCATAAACAAAACCAGGTGCTGCAATCCGCATAGCTGAATGGTTTATTGTTGCAAACCAAAATACTAAAAAAGCGTAAAAGAAATAATTATTTCGGTTTCGAGATCTCATATCTAAAGGTTTAAAAATTAAGATTAACAAAATAAAAACCCCAAAAATACCATGCTCAGATAATAACCTACTTAGCTCATTATGAGTAGCCACAACTTTACCAAGAGTTTCAATTCTCCGCTCTTTCATACCACTTGCTCCAACGCCCAAAAATGGCTCTTCAACAAATCCTTCAAGTTCACCAAAAAATAAATCAACCCTTCCTGCAGAAACGTCTTTCTTTTCTTTTCCAGTTTTATCCTCATTAGAGTAGCGCTTATCTATTAATCCACTAGTTTGATTAGAACTTACCACCCAAATTACTGAAGAAGATGCTAAAAGTAGTAAAAATGATGTGATGATAATATTTTTTTGTCTTTTACTAGACCTAAAATACACAAACACTAAAAATGCAAAAAGCATCATTATAGCCGTTAAAACACCTCCCCTACTAAATGTGACTATTCCTCTAAATGACATTAAACCAAATAGTGTAACATTTATAATTTTTAAAAACAACGTTCTAGAATTAAGGAAATAATTAACACAAAACACAAACATACCTAAGCCTAAGGTTGTAGATACCTGATTGGGTCCAAAACCACCTGAAGCAGCAAAATTAGATTGAGTTCCACTTACAACGTCCTTAATACTTGGAGAGTAAATGAATAGATATGTTGTTAAAGTGATTACCGGTAGAGCCAAATACAATAGTATATCTAATATTTGCCTTTTATTAATTTTTTTGTCATAACAATATAGTGCAGAAACACCAAGACAAACAGGCCCACTTAATACAAACGCAACATTAGTTCTTAAGTTAGCATCTAAACCAATATAGGCAGAGGCAACAATAATAGATGGCACAAGGCATATAAGAAAAATAAAATAGGGATATGCTTTACTTGATACGCCATCATAGAACATCCCAAACAATATGAAAAATATTATAAAATACTTTGAAGATTCGTAAAAAATACCAGCACCCGTCATTCTAAAAATAACCTCAGCACCAACTAAATATGCACAGGCTTTTAATACTGTTGTTGACTTCTCATTCTTATGAACTACTATAATATTTATAAAAAAGTAAAGTAACACAGTGAAGAAGAATATTCTAGGAAAAACATTAACATAATAAAGTAATGCTCCTATAAAAACATGGAAAACAATTTTTAAAAGATATTTTATATCCACATCAACAGTAATTAATTTGGCCTTTTTAATGATATTATCGATTCATAAATACCTAGAATATCTTTTAGAATTACATCACGAGAATACTCATTCTTAATTTTTGTATTAAAATTAGAAGCAGAAGATTTCATGTATTTTTCATTTTCAATATAATAAATAATAGCATCAGCTACTTCTTGTTTGTTATCAGTACTTAATAAAACACCTAACGATTCATTAGAAATAAGCATTCCACAGTTTCCAACATTAGTAGAGATTACAGGTAATTTTGCAATTCCGTATTCTAATAATGCTAAAGGTAAGCCCTCTGATTTAGAAATCAACAAACCAATATTACATTGCTTCATAATATTAAGAATATCAGACCTACTATCATAAAAATAAACATCTTCTTTTAGATTGAGAGCTTTTACTTTATTAAAAAACAATTCTGAATAAGCGTCTTTAAAATCTTTACCAACACAATGAAGTGACCAATCTGGATACTTGTTTTTTATAATTTCGAAAGCCTCTAAAAGTCTTATATGATTTTTTTGCTTACGAAGGTTTGCTAGACACAATATACGCTTATCCTCTTTACCTGCTAAGATTGTTAAATCTGAAATTACCTTATTTAAAACTGCAAAATTCTTGATATAACTAACTTTTTTACATACCAAATTATTTATAGACCAATCCTTTAATTGAGAATTAACACTAAAAATATGAGAGAAAAATCTTGAAGATAAACGTAAAATTGTTTTCGGTCTTTGATTGAGGAATTCACTATTACCATAATGATCGTGCCACACAATCTTTAGTCTTGGCAGTAGTGTTTTTACTAAAATTGCTATAAAAAAAGATGAAGAATGTGCATGTAGAATATCTATTCTGTTTTTAGCTACATATTTTTTTAGCTTAAAAATAGCTTTAATGTCTAGTGTTGATTTCTTGTTTAGATAGATATAACCAATATTTGAATTAACACTTTTTAATAAAGGCCCTTCTTCTCTTGTGACACATAAATGCGACTCATCTACAAAGTTCGCAAGACCATTGGCATAATTGACAGCAACTCTCTCAGCACCACCAACATGTAAAGAATCAATTATTTGTAGAACTCTAATCATTCTTGGTTAACGACTTTTTCAATTTCTTGCTGTAATCTATTGACTGTATATTCTTGGGACCAAACTTGTGCGTTTTTAGACATTGTGTTTAAGTAAGCATCACCTTTATTTAAATCTTCAACTATAGTATTAACTGCATTATTTAATTCTGAATCAATTAATATACCTCGTTTTCCATAATCTAGAATCCACGGCAGACAAGATATCTCTGTAGATATAGGAATGGCACCAAAAAACATGCCTTCAGCGATTGCCTTTGGCCATCCTTCACTTTTAGAAGGTAATATTGTAAAATGAGCATCCAATAAGCATGTCTTTACAACTTCTTTATTTTGATTTCCGTGTATGACTATCGAATTATCTAAATTATGGTCAGAAATAAATGCTCTAACCTCATCTATTAAAATACCATCTCCAAACATATGAAGTTCAGAATCTATTCCTTTTTCTAATAAAGCCTGAATAATTTTAACCGTTAACAAAGGTCGTTTACCAATAACCATAGCGCCAATAAAGACAAATTTCAATTTCTCAGAGAAATTGCGTTTTTTAAATGGTAATTTTTCTGTTTCAGCGTATGTAGCTGACATAAAGGGAACTACAGATTTTGATTGGTTTTTCCATTCCCCATAAACCAAAACCTTCATTTTTTTTGTTAAATAGGTATTACTTAATAACCATTTCTGAAACCTATAACCCAAAGGCTGATTACTGTTTGGATCCCAATTACCTGCATATTTTGTACTCTTTGGCCTACTTGGAAAAAAAACTTGAACTACTGCTGCAACTGCAGATACATTACTTGGACAACGAAAATGCAGATGGTCTGATGAGTGCATCACCTTTGCCATTTTATAAATGATAACTGGAAGATTAAAAACTAGTTTAATAATACTAAGGATGGACTTTACATTAAATTCTGGGATTTTCATGAGGCGTAAATTTGAATGAGAATAATTCAAATCTATTTCCTCTAACTCCTTAGACTTACTAAAAGGTGATACAACCAAAACTTGGTCGTAATGACTTATCCACATGTTCATTTCTCTAATATACGGTGCATAACCATATAAATTACCTTGAACCTCTTTATGAACTACAAGCGTAAAAATTGAAAGTGTTTTATTTCTTTTTATCAATTTAACTTTAAATAAAATTAATGTCTTTAGAAATTATATTAAATATAATTGTAATCTTCTAATGGTTGCTTTAATAATGCTTGGAGTAACTGTATTTCATTCTCTTTATAGTTTTTTTCATAATGCGACCAATTAACTTTGGTAATATTATGACTTCTAATTTTTGTTTTATGCCATTCTGTAAATTCTAAATTCATAGTATTCAACAAATCTTCAAAAAATTGAATTGGATTTTCACAAAGATCTTCATAAAAAACAAGCTTTTTATTGACATTCAAAGCATTATGATAATGTTTTAAGTAGAATTTAGAATAAAACCTAATTTTGTCATTCATTGTCATTTTATTAAATTCTTCAACTTTATCTTTATAAAACCATCGTTGTTTAATATAAGAACTAACCACTACTCTAGGATCTCTTTCAATCCAAATGATTTTATAATTTGTAAATAGTTTATTTAAAACACTTAATCTTAAATCACCTGTGATTTTAGTCACAAAGTGCTCTTTTCCTTGAACTTCAATTAATTTACAAAGCGCGCTCTTTGTTTTTATCACTTCGTGTTCGTTTGGCTCATAATCATTTACAAATTTTTCTAAATAATAATTCCAAAAACCATAGGCTTCAGTTGGTTTGGGTATTTTTTTTAAACTAGCCAAGTCAAAATTGGCTAAATTCAATCTATATAAATTATTAAAATATGATAAATAAATCATGCTTGGATACCGATTTACCCATCCAGAGATCCAAGCAAAATCTTTGTGGTAACTCATCATTTTACTCAATAATGTCGTTCCAGATCTTCCAGGTCCATTTAGAATTAAATTCATCTAAACTGTAATTAAATTATAAAATTCAATATTCTCTATCGTTATTTTTTCTACATCAAATGTTTGTGTTACAAATTTTCTAGCATTTATTGAGATGTGTTGACAATCTTTTTTATGACTCAAGGCCCAATTAATCTGTTTGGATATATCATCACTATCATAAGGATTACAAAGAAGTCCTGTTTTTTTATGTTCTATAGTTTCTGGGCCAGGTCCACAATTTGAAAATATAACCAATTTATTCATCGCCATTGCTTCTGGTGCAACCAAACCTTGCGTCTCCATTAAAGATGGGAATACACATATTTCTGCAGCTGCATATTTGTTTGCCAAAATTTTAAAAGGCACTGCACCCATAAAATGTACATAATTAACTGTATTACCTAATTTTGGTAAAATCTCATTCTTTAGATATGCTATGTAAGAGCTTCCATCTTTAAAAAACCAATCGCGCCCATAAATAAATAATTGAGCATCCTTATTTTGTTCTATGACTTTAGGCATTGCCTCTAGTAATTGATTAACGCCTTTTTTCTCGCAAACTGTACCTGCAAATAAAATGGTGTTTGGCTCTATTTCTATTTCTGGCTTTGGTTTAAATACTTCTAAATTTATTGGATAACGTATAATCGTAATAGGCTTATTGTTATAGCTTAAAAATTTAGCGGTATGAGACTTAACATATTGAGATACAGCAACAAAAGCATCTGCATTTTTAAAAGATTTTTTTTCTTGAAATCCTTTCCACCAAGACACTTTTCTGTTCTCAGATTCAGCGAAAAAATGATGTCCGCCATGTAAACGAATTACATATTTAATAGACTTATTTTTTTTAATAAACGATAAACCTAATTCAGCAGTTTCAACAATATCAATAGGTAGACGATTATGAAGTTCAACTAGCTTCTTATTAATTGATTTAGTATTGAGATACCAGGTCAAACCTTTTAAACTTCTAGGCTTTAATCTAAAAATAGAAACTTCGCCATCTTGTTCTGTTTCGTCAATCTTAGTATAAATATTTATACCAATAACAGAAACTTTATACCCTTTTTCAATTAATTTATGGCTAATTGTATGAATAAATGTACCTACTCCTCCATGCGGAAATTCTAGTTTAGGATACTCATTAGTGATAAAACAAATATGCATTAGAATATAGCCGAAGCAATGTTTTGAGAATTAGTGTTCAGTGGATGCAAAACTATAGTTTTCATCCATTTCTTGCGATCAGACGCTACTTCGTTTGGGTTATTTAATATATTTAAAACTGTTTGTAAAATTTCTTCTTTACTATTAACCCAACCGACTGCATTTAAACCTTCCATACTTCTAAAATGCTGAAAATTATAAATAATTTTTGTACACCAAGTACTATCGTCAGATGGGTTATAATTGAGATATAAACAAGGCTTGTTATAAGAGACAAAATCTAAAGCCATTGTAGAACCCAAATTAATTACCATATCGCAATGATAAGCTAAATTAATCTGCATATTAATATCTTCATATTTTGGAAAATAGCCAACCCAATTTGTTTCGGATTCAATATTCCATATAGGATCAATAGAAATAATGAAATTTTTATGTGCGTTTAACGTTTCATCATATCTTGAAGAAAAATCTACTGGACATCTTCTAAATATAATTTGAAAATGATCTTTCTCACCTTCTAGAGATTCCACAACATCTTTTAAAAATAATTGGTCGTAAGGTGAGGTCGTAATATCATCTCCACTAAAACAAATCCATTTTTTATCTGCATCTAATCCGTGCTTTTTAGCAAAACTATCTCGTGAATCTTTTCTGTTTTCGTCTAAATAGAATTCAAATTGAGGTGTACCAACTAAATGAACTCTCGATTCAGAAATTTCTGGATAATAATCTTTCATTTCATTTTTCATCCACTGTGACCAAACCAAATAATAATCTGTTTTTACAGCCAATCTTGCTTTAGGAAGATTATCCCAAGAAAATATAGCACAAGTAGTTTTAATTCCAAGCTTATTAGCTGCTATGCATATTGGCATTAATCCTGCAACGCGCTGATGTGTTATAAATATTGAAGTTGGATTAAGGTCCTTTATATCGTTTAGGTATTTATTAATTGATTTACTATCAATTTTACTATTCCCTTTTTCTTCAAAACTTAAAATACGACTATATTTTTTCGAAATATAACCTCCTAATAACTCTGCAAATCTATAAAGAGTTTTCACTTTGAGACTATACTTTGGTCGTCTCCAGTTGGTAAGAATTGTTGGGTTATTTTTTAGTTGACTATTATGCACTAATCTTGCGTAAGTAGTTGCTTCTCTATATAAACGTGTTAAGCTACCCTCTGGTGATAATTGTATCTGTGAATATCCAAAATCTATATTATGAATTCTTTTAACTTCATTAAACGCTTCAATAGGTAAAGGAGACCAAATAGTAATTTTAGCATTAGGCTTTAAATAATATATTACATTAGAATACAAATAATTTTTAATACCAATCCCATCTGGCACAATAAAAAGAATATGTTTGTTTTCAGAATTCATTAACGTATATCTAAATTTAAATGTTTCTGAATACTATCACTAACTTGATGAGAAAATAGTTTGGCACCTGCTTTATTTAAATGATAAGAGTCATAAAAAAATGTTGTGCTATTGCAGATCGTATCGTTAGTAAAATCTAAGAAAAATAAATTTGGATCTTTATCGGCAGCTCGGATGTATTGTTTTTTGACATCCATAAGTTTTTCTTCTTCTAAGATTTGCCTACCAATATATTCTGGTGCCCAAACCAAGAATACTTTATCACTATTAGCCATTAAATCCTTTACTAAGAGATTAAAAATCTCAAACCGTTCTTCAAAATTAACATGACTATATCGAAACTTTTTACCATTCAAATCTTTTAATCTTTGCTCAAAGGTATTATTCCAGTTCTCATCTTTAGGTATATATCCTTTTATATTTTCGGATGTATCTTCTGATACAAAATAAGACTTCAAAGAACTAGATATCGCCTCTAAATAGCCTCTGTACTTATACATTGGTAGCACATACTCCATTGTTATATTTTCATCAAAAGAGCTCAACAACTTATAGTTTTCAAAATTATAGTATGGGAAATATTGCTCTTTTAAATATAACTCATCTGTACTAAACAAAGCGGTAATATCTACATTCTGAACTATTATTTTTGGTCTTTCATTATATTCAAAATAGGGTACTTGTGTTAAAAACTGACTATCAAAATGGGTTCCATTGGTTCCTAAATTGTAACTAGACATCTTTAGTGTTTTTTCAAAAATAACTGTATCGTAATGTTTAAGCGTTCGTGATGTCCCTAAAAATAAAAGCTCTGCATTAATTTCGCCTTTATATATTTTGTTCCAACTATCTAAAACATCATCAGTACTTCTTTTCAAACCTGTATCGATAACAAATTGCATTACCCACAGAATACTGTAGAAGACAACTGATATTTTGATAAGCTTAATTATAAAAACTTTCATCGTTTTTTAAAATTGAAAATAAATAAATCCGCTAGCTTCATTTTTAATATTAAGAATAATCATAAACACAATTACAAAGTACAAACTATACCTCAAAAAAGGGCTTTTAAATAGGTTACCCCCTACAATTGATTCTCTATTTCTATTATACCATTCAAACAAAATAAACAAAGCAAGACTTACTAATAAAGGTTTTACAGACACATTCATTGTTCTGTCTGAAGATAATGTTAAATAATCGTTGTTTATTATAATACGCTTAACATACTGAAAAGCATCTGCAACTGAGTTACTCCTAAAAAATATCCATGCAAAGGAAGTTAACACAAATGTAAAACCCATTTGCACCAGAGTCTTTATTGAAGGCAAAAAACGCTTTACTTCTATTTCATTGAGATATGCTCTATTTCTATTACTCAAAAGCAATGGTAAAAAGAAAAATGCATTTAAAGCTCCCCAAATTATAAAGGTCCAATTAGCACCATGCCAAAAACCACTGACAATAAAAATGATAAATACATTTCTAATTTTGTTCCACTTACTGCCTTTACTACCACCTAACGGGATGTACAAATAATCTCTAAACCAAGTAGACAAAGAGATGTGCCAACGACGCCAAAATTCAGCAATGTTTCTAGAAAAATAAGGATAATTAAAGTTACGCATTAGTGTAAAGCCAAAGAGTCGACTGACGCCAATCGCTATATTAGAGTAACCTGCAAAATCACCATAAATCTGAAATGCAAATAACACCACACCAAAAATCAGTGTTAGACTCGAATAGTCTGTATAATTTTCAAAAATATCATTCACATACAAAGCACAGCCATCTGCAATTACTATTTTCTGAAAAAAACCCCAAAGTATCAGTCGCATGCCAGATACCGCCAAATCGTAATTAAAAATTCTCTTTTTATAGAATTGTGGTAACAAGTTTGTGGCACGCTCTATAGGACCAGCGACTAACTGCGGAAAGAAACTCACAAAAGTGAAAAATGAAATAGGGTCTTTGGCTGGTTTTAATTTCCCTCTATACACATCTATTGTATAACTCAATGTCTGAAATGTATAAAAACTTATACCAACAGGAAGAATGATTTTTAAAGTAGAAACATTGAAATCTAATCCGAAATAACTAAAACTACTTACGAAACTTTCAACAAAGAAATTATAGTATTTGAAAAAACCTAAAAAGCCTATGTTAACTGCAACACTTGCATATAAAAAAAGTTTTCTTTTTGCAGAATTTGAAGTTGCATATATTTTTTTACCGAGTAAATAATCTACTAAAGAGCTAAATATAATAAGGCTAAGAAATCTCCAATCCCACCAACCATAAAAAACATAACTAACAAGTACTAAAAAAAAATTCTGAACGCTTATCTTTTTATTGACAACAAACCAATAAAGCACAAAAACTATTGGTAAAAAAAAAGCAAAATCTAACGAATTAAAGAGCATCTTTAAATTGCTTTTGATGATTTATAGACCAAACTTTTGACGATTCTAAGCTATCTAAAAATAATTTTGCGCTATTGCCTTTACCAAAAGTTTCAGTTATTGCATTTGACGTTTTTGAAAGATTATTTAGTGCTTCTAATATTTGTGATTTTTCGCATGGGACATTTATTATTTTAGATGAATTAGCTCTATTGAGTTGTCTATTACCAATATTTATTGTGGATACACTATAATATGGTGCTTCTCTTACGCCAGCACTACTGTTACCAATAATAAATTTTGAATTTTTAAGTAATGTTAAGAAATATTCGAATCGTAAAGAAGGGAAGATTTTAAATCTCAAATTATCTTGAAGTTTTTCGTAGGCCTTTAGTATGTGTTTACTACCCAAGTCATTATTTGGATAAATAATCACATAATTTTCGTCGCTACTAATTAATGCCTCCACAAACTGATTAGCCTTTGTTTCAATAGTATCAATCTCTGTAGTAACAGGATGAAACATGGCAAGTCCAAAAGTTTTATAGTCTATTTGATAATAACGTTTTACTTCATTAAGATCGGGAAGATTATCAGAAAACATAATATCTACATCAGGCGAGCCTATGGTAAAGATTGATTGTTCTAATTCACCCATTTGCATTAATCGTTTCTTGGCTTCGTCATTAGATGTATAATGGATATGACTCAATTTTGAAACGGAATGCCTAATTAACTCATCTATAGTACCAGAAAGTTCACCACCTTCGATATGAGCTACTAATATATTGTTTAAACTTCCAACAATGGATCCAGCCAAAGCTTCAACTCTATCTCCATGTACAACTATTAAATCTGGTTGTATTTCTTTTATATATTCTGAAAATCCATTGATCGTTTTCGCCAATGTTAAGTCCATTGTAGCCTCATCTGTATGATTATGAAATGTTGAAATATTGTCGTAACCACATCTTTCTACTTCGATTAAAGTATATCCATATTCGTGTAAAAGATGCATTCCTGTAACAAAAATATAAGGTTCAAAATCATTATGATCTTTTACACTTTGGATGAGCGCCTTTACTTTACCAAAATCAGCTCTTGTGCCTGTTAAAAAGACAATTTTCTTATTGACCATTATAAATAATCTAATCTAGATGTTGAAATTACTGTTTTGCCATCTTCTATATTCTTATTAACCATAGAATGTGCTCCTATTGTAACATTATCCCCAATATTTAAAGACCCCAATATCGATGAATTACAGTACATTTTAACATTATCCCCTATTATATTTCCAGAACCAGTGCCATTAACTTTATGACCTATTGTGCAATTTTGATGTATGACAAAACCTTTTCCTATTGTATTTCGACTTCCAATTACTGTACCTTCTCCATGTATTATATAAAACCCAATGTCTATGAATGTATTAAAATAAATCTCACAACTGCATAAGTCTTTCATAAGAAAATGTATCTGAAGCTTTAAAACTTCATTACTAGTTTTGTGAAGATTCCTCCCGACTCTATAAAGAAAAATTGCTAACTCATTTTGGTTCGTCTTTATTCTAGTAAAAATATTTTGTTCATCAATATCAGGATAATGATAATTTATATCCATAACCGTTTCTTTCCAAGCCTCAAAAAGAATGTTATCTGGTATTACTTTTGACTGAAAAACTCTTCTTAATAAAAAATTTACAAAATCTATTATTTTATGTCTTTCCATGATAACTGTTTATCCTTTTCTACATTGTGATTAGCAATCTTACCTATAACATCATTATAATGTTCAGCTAGAATTTCACCAGTTCCTGGTCGCTTGACCCAAATATTATCTTTTGAAAATACATCACCTTTCTCAATAGCTTTAATTGAACAAATAGTGGCAAAAGCAAAATCAATAGTTACTTGCTCTTCTTTTGCAGGTTCTTTTGTTCCACCTCGCATCGACCATATTTCTGAACTTCCGGTGATTAAATTCGCGCATTCATTTTCATCCATGCTACAAACTATATCTGGTCCTGTACGTTGCTTATGATCTGTAAAATGACGTTCTAAAATTGAAGCTCCGAGTGCTACCGAACCTAGACATGCATTGTTATTTAAGGTATGATCACTAAGCCCAAAAACATGATCTGGGAATGAAGTATGTAAATCCATCATTGCTCCATATCTAACCAAATGCGATGGTGTAGGATATAGATTTGTAGTATGCAATAATGCCAAAGGTGTGTTATGATTATTAAAAATTTCTACTGCCTTTTTTACACTTGCTATAGTATTCATTCCTGTACTTAGAATTACAGGTTTACCGAATTTAGAAATGTGCTCTAATAATGGATAATTATTGCATTCACCTGAGCCAATTTTGTAAGCAGAAACATTGAACCGTTTTAAGCGCTCAGCAGCTGCTCTAGAGAATGGAGTAGAAATAAAAATCATGCCTTTGCTTTCTACATAATTCTTTAATTCTAGCTCTTCTGATTCATTTAGTGAACAGCGTTCCATAATTTCGTAGATAGAAATATCCGCATTTCCAGGAATAACTTTTTTTGCAGCTCCGCTCATCTCGTCTTCTACAATATGAGTTTGATGCTTAACAACTTCAACTCCTGCTCGATGGGCAGCATCGACCATTTCTTTAGCGACTTTTATCGAACCTTCATGGTTAATTCCTATTTCTGCAATAACTAAAGGTGGAAAATTTACACCAATTTTCCTGCCTGATATTTCTATGTAAGGCTTATTCTTCATTATAATTTTCTAAAATATATTCGGCATAGTCAAAGTCTTCTTGGGAATCAATATCTACTTCTGCAAATTTATGATTTACGATTAGTGAATAAGATAACTCATCAAATATTATATCCTCTTCTATTAACGATGCTTTTGTAATGTATAAAAGTCCATTTTCAAAATATAAAGGATCTATATCTTGACTTCTTTGCCCAATTTTATAATTAAATGGCTTAAACTTATTAGCAATTATTTTACCATATTTTCTGTAGTCTCTACTTACAGTAAACAAACTATTAATATTATTATTTACAAAAATTTTATATGCTTCTTTTAATAATTCGAGCGGTCTAAATGGATTTGTAGGTTGTAATAAAATTACTAAACCAACATCTTCAATGTCAGAAATAGCATGTTTTAAGGCTGTTATTGTTGGTTCTAAATCACCACTTAACTCTTTGGGTCTATCTATTACTTTTGCACCAAAATCTAATGCTATTCGTTTTATTTCATCACAATCGGTTGTTACATAAATTTCATCAATTATATCTGAGTTGGAGATTGCATAATTAATAGAATGAGCAATAAGTGGTACATCACCAAGTATTTTTACATTTTTTTTAGGCAGCCTTTTTGAATTACCTCTTGCTGGTATTATTGCTATTGTTTTACTCAACTGCGTTAATATTATGTTCTTCTTGTATTAAATTTTCCATATTGTTAAACCAATTTAATAAACTATATTTTCTATTTGGTATTGTAAATTTATGACCCTCAATTTTATAACTTTTAAAAGTTGCATCTAGTGCGATTATCCACGATTTAGGGTTATTTGGATTTGCTACTAAAACACCATATTCGCCATTATTTAAAACTTCTGGTATAGGATCAATCTTTGAAGCCAAACAATAACAACCAGATACTAGAGCCTCAGTTAATGCCAATGGATGACCCTCGTGACATAATGTTGAAAATAAGAAAAAAGTAGCTATTTGATAATACTTTGGTAATTGATTATTTAATTTTCTACCGACAAAGACTACTTGTGCTTTCTTATATTTATATTTATCTGTACCAATAACCAAAAGTCTAACATTTGGTTTATCTTTTATAAATGTCTCCCACGCTTCTAATACAACTTGTAAACCTTTCTTTTTTCGGTCTTGAGAAACCCATAAATAATAGGTTTTATCTTCTTCAAAATTTAACTCTCTTCTGATTTCAGCTTGTTCATATTTGGATATAGGATAAAACAATTCTGTATCTATACCATTATAAATTTGCTTTATTTTACAAGGTGAATCTCTCTTAACTTTAATTTGATTTGAATAAGTAGTATTTGTTAATACCAATAGTTTATCTGCAGATTTATAAAATAGAGATTTATTTTCTATTGACAATTCATAGCCATGAAGATGATATATTAATACAACTTTATGTCTTAAATTATCTTTTTCTAAAAGCTGATGTATTGATAACAACATATTAATATTATCAATAATATTTATCGTTACAAAGTCTTCTCTGTTAAGAATCTTTTTTAAAACCTTATAATAATTTCTATATCTGTAATGCTTTACAATTTTTTGAAATTTATAGGATTTTATAAGTGGTGGATTAACTATATAATACTTAGAATCTGATTGATTATTATTTGATTTGGGGCATATAATGTGTGTAAATAATGATGGTTTAGCTTCAATAAGTTTTGAAAACATAATATTCCAACTACCAATTTTGGTACTTGGCAAACCTATCGATGTTATTAAAATATTAGTTTTCATTTTACTAATAAAGAAAAGCCTTTCTTAAAAATCACTGTGAATATAACGCCTAATTTTATTTTAATTGATGATATAAAATTATCTTTTAAACTTGAAGACGCTTCTTCTATTTTCTTCCTATGCTTCTTAAAAAGTCTATATCTTAATAACAATGAATCTTGATATGCAACTAATTCATAAAATGACTTTAAAATATTTCTCGAAGTTACTTCTAAATACTTTTGCTGTTGTTTAGATTTAGCTTTTTTACTTGATATCAATGTAAAATAATGATATTTTAAAACATCCTCTAGTTTACTAACCGTTAGTGATTTTCTCGATGATATTCTATCATCTCCTCTTCGTATTAAAAATAAATGACTTGCATCGTAAAACTTAAATTTAACCCCTTCTATCAACATTCTAAAATGAAACTCTGTGTCTTGTATTTTCTGCCTATGCTCATCATAGAGCTCTTTATCTTTTAGGAAGGTTTTTTTCCAAAGAGGTCCATGGGTAATCAAATAAAATCTATTGGTGACGTAGTCTAATATATCTGTATAACTTATATCTGGTTTAGAAACCTCTATATCATATATAGATGTATCGAAATAAGCACCAAAAGCAAATACGGCTTCTAAAGAGTTCTCATTATTGAAAATTTCTAGTTTACTTTTTAAAAAATTTGGCAGCATTATATCATCACTATCAAACCAATTAATATATTGGCCATTTGATTTTTCGAATCCATAGTTACGACAAGCATTGGCTCCATTTAACCTTTCTATTGGTCTTTCGTAAAACAAAAATCTTGAATCTAATTTTGTATAGTGATTAACAACTTCTTTAGTCTTATCAGTACTTCGATCATCTACTATAATACACTCCCAATTATTATATGATTGTTCTAATATACTATCCAAAGTTTCGGGCAATAATTTTGCACGATTGTAGGTAGGTATTATTATAGAAACTAAGTCGGTTTGCATGTTTAATAACTTATTGTTTATATAAGTCTATTATTTTTTGACTTTGTGTTGCATTATTAAAGTGTTGCTCGATATAAGACCTTGCTTCTAAACCCATTGTTGTTATTAATTCTGGGTGGCTAATAAATTTTTCAATACTATTTGCCATCGCTTTAACATTTCCTTCTTCAACAACATATCCTGTTATACCATCTCTTATTGTCTCTGGTATTCCTCCAGAATTAAAGCCTACAACAGGCAATCCAGAAGCCTGAGCTTCAGCTGTAACTAACCCTTGTCCTTCAGCTCTGCCAGTTTCATCTGTGATGGATGTCATCAAAAATAAATGATTTTGGTCCAATAATTCAATTATTTCATTCTGTGTACCACCACCTCTTAGGGTAATAAAATCTTCTAAATTTAAGCTTTTTATTTTTTGCTTTAATATTTCATATTCAGTACCAGTTCCAACAATAGTGTAATGTACATTGTACCCTCTTTCTATTAGAAGTTTTATAACTTCAATACCAACATGTTGCCCTTTTAACTTAATTAATCTCCCTACGGTAATAATTTTGAGAGAGCCATCGAAACTTCTATTCTTATAATTAAAAATATCTATATCTACACCAACAGGATTAACGAAAACTATTCCTTTTGGAACATTAAGTTTCAGTAAATTATTAAATAAATAATTAGAACTTGTAACAATCTGTTTAGATGCTTTAAATGCACCTAAATAATAATTTATAAAATGCTCTTGGGTTTCATCTGTAGAGAATGTGTCATAACCATAAAAAGACGTAATAATTTTTCCCTTTATAGCACCAATTTCTTTCATTTCTGCCAGTAATTTTCCATTGATACCGAAATGTGCATGAAAAACCTCAGCGTCTCTATATTTTAAAAAAGTAGCCGCTTGAAACCACATTTTTAGTGTCTGAGATTTTAGCCCATATCTTTTCTTATTCAATGTTCGCAATAAAACTCGGCTAAACTTTATATTTTTAAATAGTAAACTAATGGCAAAAAATAAACGTTTCAATTTATCCTCAGGTACATTAGGGTTAAAAGTTTGAGCAGAGCTAAACAAGCCACTTTTAGTCAATAAATCTTGCTGGGAAGACACTTCTAATGGTCTTATTGTATCTGCTAGAATCTGAGCTGAATAATTATGTTTTAGTGTTTCTAAAATAAAATTAATTACAAAAGTTTCTGATTGAGATGGAAATAGACCCAAAACATGAACAACTTTGACTTTTGTCATAAGATTAACAGATACTTTAGACTGTTTTTCCATCTAAAATTACTTGTATGGCTTTCTAAATAGTTTAGTTAACAAGGTCAACCAAACTGAATTCATTTTTTGTGCTAAGGAATTCTCTTCCAATACATTCAACATTTTAAAACGATTTAGTCTAAATTTTTTATCATAGTTTACTAAACGTTTTGATTCATCAATAAACAATGGGAAATTATCTATTATACTTTGTTCTCTTTCATTCTGTACAACATTTACATATTTAGGATCGGCAGAAATTCCATCTGTCTTATATTTTGAAATTACCTTATTAATATGACAATATGTAGCATTGTGCTTACAAATAGCACAAACAAAAAAATCCCAATCAGAAACGATTTTAAATTTTTCCTTATATAAATACACTTTGTGAAAAAGTGTTCTTTTTATGAATGAAGAAGGGTGAGGAATGTGTCCTTTATTATAGAAGTAATTAAAACTTAATTGATCTGGATATACTTTTACCTCATTATACGTCTTATGTATCAATTCTAAATTACCATAATAGATATCTTTATTGGTTTTTAGATATTCTGAAACAACTTGTAATTTATTACTATCATTTAAAGTGTCACCACTATTAAGAAACAGAAGGTATTTTCCTTTTGAGGCTCTAATTCCTTTATTCATAGCATTGTAAATACCTAAATCTCTTTCACTTATCCAATAACTGAGTTTTTCTTTATGAGCTTCGACAATTTCTTTACTTCCATCGGTACTATTTCCATCAATAACGATGTATTCAAAATTTACAAACGACTGACTGATTACACTATTTAAAGTATTACTAAGACCAGCTTTATTATTGTAATTTATGGTTATGATAGATATGAGCATCTATTTAATAGTTTGATATTAAACATTAAAATTTATATAGTAGCTAAATTTACCAATTTCATAAAATCTTTTCCGAAACGTTCTACATTACTTTTATAGTTAGGACTTTTTATTAATGGCAATTTCTTATTTACAGATTCAATAGCATGCGCCAAATCTGAAACGCTACAAGGATTAAAAAACATTACATTTTCTAACACCTGTTCTTTATGTACTTCTAAGTTAGAAAGTATTAAAAATTTATTCAGTCTTTTTGCATCTTCAACTACAGTGCTCCAGCCCTCAAAAAGAGATGGTTGTATAACTGCTATACAATTCTTAAAAAGACATAATTGTTCCGTTCTTGGTAAAAAGCCTAAAAAAACCACATTATCTTCGATTAAGTTTTCCTTTATATAATCTTTAAGCTTTTTAAAGTTTTCTTTATTTCTATAATCATTTTCTTTTCCAGACATTGCAACTAATACATCTATTCCATTATCCTTTAAACACTTAACTGCTTTTAGTAAAATTATATGGTTTTTATGTGCCCAAAACTGATTAGGTGCAAAAAAATAAGGCTTATTTAACTTATATTTTAGTTTTAAATCTTCTATATTTTCGTGTAAAAAGTCTGGATGTGTAACCGCAAATTGTAAAACAAAAGGTTTTGACTTTGCGGATGGATATAGCCTAACAAAGTCAGACTTAGCGTCATGGCTACTCAATACTACAAAATCTCCGTTAGCTATAACATTCTTTTGAAAACGCTTTCTTTTCAAAATTTCTTCCTCCGAAAAAAATTGCGGCAAATAATCTTCTTGAAAATCTGGAATCCAATTTACCTTTTTTATTTTTTTTGATATTAAATACAGTTGTTTAGGATAAGTAAAATCTAATTGAGGAATATTATTATTTTTAGTTATCAGCTTCTTTTTTAATATCACAAAGCTTAACTTATTTATAACTCGTTCTAGTATTGAAAATTTAATTTTTTCTAAGGGAAAAGCAATGAAATTCAAATAAGGATATTGGGTTTCTTTTACTATAATATCAAAATTGTTTTCTGATTCAGAAAGAATAGTAACCTCTGGTTTTTCTTTATCATTTATTGTATTAAGCGCATGCACAATGTTTAAAATGTAATAAGCGCCTGCAATCCAATTCTCATTATATGAAAAAACTAAGCCTATACGTTTTCTTTCGCCCATTGATAATAATTATTTAAGCCCTCTACTAATTTCACATTTTGTTCGTAGCCTAAGCTCTGTAATTTACTAATATCTGCTACCCAGTTTATTGGATCTCCAATTCTGTTTTCACCTTTATACGTCACTTCAAATTTATCTGGAAAGTATTTATAAAATTCATTAACCACATACCTTATTTGTAACTCTTTTCCATTAGCAATGTTTACAATATCATTTTTGAAATCGCTATTATTTATAATAATATCAATAGACCTTACTAGATCTTTTACGTATATAAAATCTCTAGACTCATAGCCTGTACCAAACAATTCTATCCTTTTGTTTGTTACAGTTTTCTTATATAAATCCCAAAAAATTTGTTTTTTTAAACCCTCGCCATATGCAGAAAATATTCTTAATGAGCATGTAGACAAACCGTAAATATCATAAAATTGTTTACAAATTTCTTCAGACATTTTTTTATGAAAACCATACGGTGATATAGGGTTTAAGGGATGAGTTTCATTAATTGGCAGTCTTTTAGGGTTACCATAAACAGCTGCACTCGATAAATTAATGTATTTACAATCTAAATTATATTTTCTAATAGCATCTAATTGCTTGTAAACATTTACCACATTCAACATAAAATCTCTTTGTGGATTCTCTATAGAATTGGGCACGCTTGCAGCGCCTGAGCAATTAATACAAACATCAAATTTATTGAATTGAAATAATTCTGTAAAATCAGCATTTGTAGCATCCACTTGAGTATAATTTGATGCAGAATAATCTACACCTACATCACATTGCCAAACATAATGTTCACGCGAAAAATAGTTAACACAATGTGAGCCAATAAACCCTTTTGAACCTATTATTAAAATATTCATTTTTTTAGTGCTATATATGTGTACATACGTCCAGGAATGTGATTTTCATCCAAAGGTTGATACCCACTAACTTTTTTATATAAATCCCATATTAAAGGAAGTTTCGCAATAATTCCTAGTTTTTTTTTAAGCTTATTCTTTTGCTTAATGACTTGTTTATCTCTCTCTTCATTAACTTGTTGTTCAGTTTTTGGAAAATGGTTAATAATACTATCGTAATATTTTAACTCCTTTTTAATCGTTGCTCCTGCAACTAAGATAGCTTTTCTATATTCTGAAGCTTTAAATGCATTCTCACCACCATAAAACTTATGCAAGAGATGTTCTTTTAAAAACCAATCTTTATCCTCAAGGTCAGTTATAACATGATCTCTAACGGTAACTAACAATCCACCTGGTTTAAGAACTCTAACCGATTCTTTAATAAAAGTATTTAAATCATTAGCATGATGCATAGCTTGTCTCATATAGACGATATCGAATGTATGACTAGAAAAATTGATATTTTCTGCAAAATCTTCAAAGACTTCGATATTATTGAGGTTTAAATCATTCTTCAAAATTTTTATTGCACCAGAACCAACAGTTCTACTAAGGTCTGGTTCTACAGCTGTTACGGTATAGCCTTTGAGTGCAAAATTAATGGTGCTAATTCCATTACCGCAACCAATGTCTAAAATTGTTTTGGCATTAGGAGCATATTTATTAAATATTTTTAAAGTTTCAATAAGTTCTTTACTATTTCCAAACCTCTTGATATTTAGCTTTAAATTTTCATCAAAATAAGCTTTCTCTACGAGCTCATTATATTCGGGTTTATTTCTTATGTACTCAATGGTTTCTTCCCAAGTCATACTATTTTTTGTTAAAAGAGACACATGCTACACTTCTGCAATGTGCAGCTCCGTCTTCTAATTTCCCTTTACCTGTATGCGGATTATAGGAAGCAACATTTCGCAATTCGTTTCTATTCGCAAATCTCCAACCTTCTTTTTCGTATTTAAAATAATCAATCTCAAAGTCACCTCTATTATTGAAAAGTGTTGTTAGTCTAACTAACATTTCATCATCAAATTGTTGAAAAAACCCGTGGTTCTCAAATTTACCAAATGGAAATGTAATTAGTAATTTACCCTTGCTTTTAAGCACTCTAATGAGCTCTTCAATCACCAATAGATATTCATATGATTTTTTCGTTTCATTTTTATTATGCTCTATATTATATCCGTATATGGAGTTATCCATATCAATATGTTCTATAGTAGATTGACAAACAATTTCTTCAAAAAAATCATCTTTAAAAGGTAAATCTCTTAAATCTCCGTAAACATAAGATACTTGCTTTTCATTAAAGCTTAATTTCTCTGGGTAAAATGTATAGATGTACTTTTGTTTTTTACTAATTAAGCCTGTGCCTAGTAAATAATCAAAATTAAACGTTGAACCTGCGTCCAAAAATGTTGCTTTATTATTTTGCAACTTTGAAAAAATCCATGTGTATTCAACAATTCTTTCGTCAATTCTATATCCAAAATTATTAGGAACTATTTTATCTTTAAAACTTTTGAGGACATCTTTTTCTGATATACTATTTAAGATTTCTTCTGTTTTAAATTCGTTATAACCTGGTGTCCAAGGCTCTTTACCCCTCTTTATATAGTCATTTTTTATCTTTAATAAATTGGACTCAATTCTCCTCTGTTTAAATCTATTATAACGTTTTTTTACAATTTTAAAAAAATTATTCAGCATCTCTTAACTCTTTAATTTTTATGGCTGGATTGCCTGCAACCATAGTCCAGTCATCAACATCCTTGGTTACAACAGATCCAGAAGCAACAATTGCGCCTTTACCTATTGTTACTCCTTTTAAAACAATAACATTAAAACTAATCCAGACATTGTCTTTAATAACTATAGGAGCCGTTTTAATACTCCCTTTTTCTTTAGAATGTCCATTTTTAATAATATGTCTGTATCCAACATCTCTTTCCATATGGTCAATTTCATGAGAATTAGAATCAATTATATTACATCCATGAGAGATTAATACTGAATTACCTATTCTAATTTCTTCACCACACCAAACTTTAGTTCCAGATCCTATAAAACAATTAGACCCAATAGTCAGTTGTTTTCCATATTTAAAAAGTAACAACTCTCCTCTAACATGCGTATTCTCTCCAATTAAAATTTTTTCAGCGTCTTTCTTTAGGTTAAAGACAGTCGTTTCTATATACATAAAGGAATTATGACCTAAAACCACATGTTCTTTCAACTTTTCTACATGAAAAATCTTTAGATTATCGTTTAATATTGAAACATCTATTAGATCAACGAAAAATGACTTCCCAAGGAGTTTTAATAATAATTTTTTAATTATTCTTCTCATTAATAAATTTTCCAATCACATTCCAAAACAACACAACCATAATCATTTCCATTATACTTTTGCATATCAGACCCTGTTTCTTCTATTTTAAATTCTATAGTGTCGTCTATTAAAGCAATAAGCTCTTGATTTGGTATGTGATATCCTAATACAACTCTGTATGCGTTAGGTACTAAAGTTGCTTTAGGCAGCTTAATTTTAACTTCTATTTCGCCTTTAGATTTTGTAATATCTTTAATTGCTTGTTCCGACGAAAAAATAACACGTTCTTTTTGATCTACTAACCTAAAGCCAATAACGGCATTCTCAATATGATTTGATGTAACCCTAAAATTAATTCCTAATACTATTTGATTGTTAAAGCCAAAAGTACTAGTTACATTATTATTAGCATCTAAAATTGAAGCTTTTAAAATATCTGAGCCTTTTTTTGGAGATTGATTTATGTAAATTGAGGATTTAGTATCTTTTCCTAATTTTAAATAATAATTCACCGCATCTTCAGTAAATCCTTCATAAACGCTTAAACCATGCTCTAAAACAATACATCTAGTACACAAACTTTTTACTGCTGCCATATTATGACTTACAAATAGAACAGTCCTACCATCACTATTAGAGATATCTTGCATTTTACCAATAGCTTTTTTCTGAAACTCAGCATCACCAACGGCCAAAACCTCATCTACAACTAATATGTCTGGCTCTAGGTGCGCCGCCACAGCAAAAGCTAAACGAACTTTCATACCTGAACTGTAGCGTTTCACAGGAGTGTCTACATATCTTAAACAACCAGAAAAGTCAATAATTTCATCAATCTTAGAATTAATTTCTGCTTTAGTCATTCCTAAGATTGCACCATTTAAGTATATATTTTCTCGTCCGGTCATTTCTGGATGAAAACCTGTCCCTACTTCCAATAAAGAGGCTATACGTCCTTTAGTCTTTATTTGTCCTTTGGAAGGCCCTGTAACTCTCGATAAAATCTTTAATAATGTTGATTTTCCGGCACCATTTTTACCAATTATACCAAGGACCTCACCTCTTTTAACTTCAAAATTTATATTATTTATAGCCCAAACATAGTCGGAGTTACCTTTTTCACTTCTATCGTTTGTTTCACCAATTTTTAAATAAGGATCTTCTTTTCCGATTACATTATTCCACCATCGGTTTAGATCATGACTAAGTGTACCAGTTCCTACAAGTCCTAGTCGGTATTGCTTACCTACGTCTTCTACTTTCAAAATTATATCAGAACTCATTATATGGTATCTATGAAACTTTTTTCTGTTTTATTAAATATAACCAAACCAACTAAGAAAATAATGCAACTTATAATTACAGTGTATATTAACTTATTTACTTCTATATTCCCTTCTCCAAAAACCATAGTTCTAAAAGACTCTATTATAATAGCTATTGGATTCCATTCTATTAACCAATAATAATTAGGTAACTTATCCTTAAAATAAGACATTGGGTACATTACAGCAGAGCCATACATTAATAATTGTACACCAAATTGTACTAAAAAAGTTATATCTCTATATTTAGTTGTCATAGAGGATATTATCATTCCTAAGCCTAAACCTAATAAAGCCATTAAAAAAACTAGTAGAGGAAAAAGCAGCAAATTTAATTGAGGAGAAATTGAAAAAGATGGTTCCGCAAACCCTACAAAATAAATATAAAAAGCGGCTAAAACCACAAGTTGAATAGCAAACTTCAACAAATTTGAAACCACAACAGACATGGGCATTATAACTCTAGGAAAGTAAACTTTTCCGAATATATTTTCATTTTTCTTAAAGGTATCACTTGTACCGACCAAACATTCTTTAAAATAATTCCAAGCCGTTATACCTGCTAAATTAAACAAAAAATTAGGCACACTATCTCCAGTTGGGATATCCGCTAAATTATTAAATATTAAGGTGAATATTAATGATGTAAATAGAGGCTGAATTAAATACCAAAGCGGTCCTAACACAGTTTGTTTGTAGAGTGTTATAATGTCTCTTTTTACAAACAAGAACAAAAGGTCTCTATACCTCCAAATTTCATTAAAATTAAAATCTATTAGTTTCTTTTTAGAAGAAATAATGTATAACCAATGCTCTTCAGCCGTTTTCAATTGAAAATTATTTTATACAGCTAATATATGAAATGAAATAACGGAAAATAAGTTAATTTCTAAGCTTTTTGCACAGAGTTTGAATTATAATGTCTCATCATTTTAGTTACACCTTCTTCTAATGAAACTAAATCTCTACCGAGTAAAGCTTTCATTTTTGAAATATCTGGACATCTTCTAGTCATATCTCCTTCTTTTAAAGATGGAAGAAAAATGATTTCAGATTTAGAATCGGTAATCTCTATAATTTTCTCTGCTAACTCTAAAATACTTATCTCTATATCATTACCTACATTGAGCACATCATTTATGTAAGCATCATTATACAATGCGTTAAGACAAGTATCAACATTATCGTCAATATAACAAAATGAGCGAGTTTGGTTACCGTTACCATAAATAGGAATTGGCTGGTTTTTCATTGCTAACTTAATAAATCTTGGCATCACAAAATCGTTACTTTGCATTGGACCATAGGTATTAAAAAAGCGAAAAATAGTATAATCTAAACCATACTCTCTTTGATATGCCTTAAAAAAAGCTTCACCAACATTTTTTACAATGGCATAGGGCAATCTTGAATTTAAAGGAGTTGTATTCTCATTCTGAGGAATCTCAAAAGGCTCACCATATACTTCAGAGGAACTTGAATAATAAACACGTTCTACACCAGAATTCTTAGATAGAGATAACACATTTTTAATACCTTCAATATCATTTAATACATTTATTGGATTCTCTAAGGTTCTTTCTACTCCGACTACTGCAGCATAATGAAATACATATTTAAACTTGAAGGTAGCAAAAATGGAGATGATATCTTTATAATCATTAACATCTGCTTTTATAAATTTAATATTGGATTTATTCGGAATTTTAGATTTATCTCCTGTTGAAAGATTATCGATAATTACAACAGTTACATTGTTGTTTAAGGAAAGTTTATATGCTAAAGAACTCCCTAATTGACCGGCTCCTCCAGTAACTAAAATATTTGTCATTAATAACTAATGTTTATATTAAAGCTTATATATTTAGGGAATATACTTGACCTTTTTAATTAACTAAAAATAAAGATATTAATTTTAGTTCAATAAATTCATTTTAAAATAATTTTCTCTAATTAAAATAATCCCAAGTAATTTTTAAACCTTCTCTAACTGTGAACTGAGGTTTATAACCTAAAAGTTTTTCTGCCTTAGAAATATTTGCTAAAGAATCTCTTACATCTCCTTGTCTAGGCGGTCCGTAAACAGCCTTCAATTCCGACTTCGCAGCTATACGTAAAGATTCCCATAAATAATTAATTGTAATACGCTCACCACAAGCTACATTAAAGACTTCATTTTTCGCAGCCTTAGATGCAAAAAACCCTTTAACGTTGGCTTGCACAACATTATCTATAAATGTAAAATCTCTTGTTTGTTCACCATCACCATTTATTTTAGAAGGCTCATTATCATTTAGTGCTTGCATAAATAATGGAATTACTGCAGCATAAGCACCATCTGGACTCTGTTTAGGTCCAAACACATTGAAATATCTTAAACCAATTACATCTGTATCATATGTTGTTCCAAATACATCAGCATAAAGTTCGTTTACGTATTTAGTCACTGCATAAGGTGATAAAGGTTTACCAATTGTATCTTCTACTTTCGGCAAACTCTTACTATCCCCATAAGTAGAACTTGAAGCTGCATAAACCATGCGTTTTACTGTAGGACTGTCCTTAAGAGCAATCATCATATTCAAAAACCCTGAAATATTAACTTCATTAGTCGTTGCTGGATCATTAATAGATCTAGGCACTGAACCCAATGCCGCTTGGTGAGATACATAATCAATCCCTTCCATTGCTTTTTTACAAGTATCTAAATCTCTAATATCGCCTTCTATTAATTCAAAAGCAGGATTATCATGAAATTCTGTTAGATTCTTGCGATGACCATTAGAAAAATTATCTAATACTCTTACTTTCTTAGCATTATATTTCAATAAATATTCTACAAGATTTGAGCCAATAAAGCCGCCGCCGCCAGTAATTAAAAAACTTAACTGAGAAATATCCTCAGCATGATGTGGGTTTGAGTACATAGATATGAATGATTTGGTTTATAAACGTGCGTCAACACTATCATGAGGTAATAGAGACTTTACATCAAAAACTACACTCTTATCAGATTTTAAATTATCCAAAGATAATTTTAGAAATTCATTATGGGAGACAGCTAAAATAATAGCATCATAATCAGATTTTAATTCGGATATTGATGATTTCAAATCTAAATCATACTCATGCTTAACTTCTTCTTTTGAAGCCCAAGGATCATAAACATCTACATTAACATGATACGATTGAAACTCTTCAATAATGTCAATAACTCTTGAATTTCTTATATCTGGACAATTTTCCTTAAAGGTAATTCCTAATACTAAAACATTAGAACCTTTTATTGTTGCACCTTTGTTAATCATCATCTTAACGGTTTCGGTTGCTACATAGCTTCCCATACTATCGTTCATTTTACGACCTGCTAATATAATTTCGGGGTTATATCCAGACTCTATTGCTTTCTGAGCTAAGTAATAAGGATCAACACCTATACAATGGCCACCTACTAACCCAGGTGAAAATTTTAAAAAGTTCCACTTTGTACCTGCTGCTTCTAATACTGCTTTAGTATCAATATTTAAAAGTCTAAAAATCTTAGATAACTCGTTTACAAAAGCAATATTAATATCACGTTGAGAGTTTTCAATTACCTTTGCAGCTTCTGCGACCTTTATTGAGGGAGCTAAATGTGTTCCAGCTGTTATAACTGTCTTATATAAGTTGTCAATTTTCTTAGCCATTTCAGGAGTTGAACCAGATGTTACTTTTAATATTTTGGTAACAGTATGGTGTTTATCACCTGGATTGATACGTTCAGGAGAGTATCCCGCATAAAAATCTTTATTGAATGTTAAACCAGAGGTCTTTTCAACAACTGGTATACATATATCTTCAGTTGCACCGGGATATACAGTTGATTCATATACAACAATATCACCTTTACTCATTGCTTTACCAACAGTTTCACTCGCTTTAATAAGTGGTGTAAATACTGGCTTATTTAAAGCATCAGTAGGAGTTGGTACGGTAATTATGTAGACATTAGTTTCTGATAAGGCATTTACATCATCAGTAATATATAATCCTTTATCTGCTTTTAAATCTGTTGTTAAAACAGATTTAAGATTATCGTCTTCAACCTCTAATGTTTTATCAACACCAGAATTTAATTCATTGATTCGCTGCTTATTAATATCAAAACCAACAACGAAGAATTTTTTTGCAAATTCTACGGCAAGGGGCAAGCCGACATAACCTAATCCTATGATTGCAATTTTGTCTTCAGAATTTTTCATTTGTTTAAAGTAGATTTTAAAATGAGTGTCAAATCTAAGTAAAAACTGTAATTCTCAACATAATTTTTGTTGATTTTCACTTTATCTACCCAAATAACCGTTCTATTGTAGTGCTCTGGGTCTTTTTGACGTTCTAATACACGTTCTTCATCCTTATATTTTAAGGTTGCTTCACCTGTAATACCTGGTTTAACTCTTAAAATAATGCGATTTACCCCTCTTAATTCGTCAGCAAACCCCTGTATATCAGGTCTTGGACCAACAAAACTCATATCCCCAATTAGTACATTAAATAGTTGAGGTAATTCATCTAATTTAGTCCTACGAAGATATTTACCTATAGTTGTTGCATTCTTTTCTAAATGCCCTAATTTATGAGCACTATTTATTAGTGTACGGATTTTATAAATTTTGAATAATTTACCTTGTTGCCCAACCCTTAATTGAGAAAACAACCCAAACTTATTAGTATCAATAGTTGCAATAATAATAAGAAGTATTGTTGGAATAATTAACACAGGTAGCACTAGCAAGACTAAAACAATATCTAATAATCGTTTTAAGCGAAGCTGAGTTGTAGAAATCAAAATTTAGTTTTTATATAAATTATAATCTTTTGAAGAAATTCAACAGCCTTTTACCAAGCGAAAATTTATCTCTTTCGTGATAAGCATTACCATAGACACCGTAACCATAGCCATAGCCGTAACCATAACCGTATCCATATCCATATCCATAATTATGATTATTTTTATGTCTGTAAAAATTTAGTACAAAACTGATATTCTTTAATTCACCTGTTCGATACTTTGCATTAACAAGTTGAAGCATCCCTTTTTTAGTATAATCTAATCTCACCATAAAAATAGTAGCATCTGCATACTGAACTAATTCTAATGCGTCAGTGACTAAACCTAATGGTGGAGTATCTAATATAATAATATCATATTGAGCTTTTAGTGTACTTATTAATTCTCTCAATTTATTACCCATTAACAATTCCGAAGGATTAGGAGGTATTGGTCCAGACGTAATCAAATCTAAATTCTCTATGTGAGTATTTATAATAATTTCATCTAATTCACTATCACCAATTAGATAATTAACAACTCCTTTGTCGTTAGTTATATTAAAATCATCGAAGATCTTTGGCTTACGCAAATCAAGGCCAAGTAAAATAGTTTTCTTATCAGAAAGTGCATAAACAGTAGCTATATTAATAGATGTAAATGTTTTACCTTCACCACTAACAGACGATGTAATCATTAAGGTATCTGCTCTAGTATTTATATTTGTAGTATTATTTTTAAAAATAAATTGTAAACTAGAACGTATTGCCCTAAAGGATTCCGCAACTGCAGATTTTGGCTTCTCGTATGCAACAAGATTATTTTTGTAACGATATTTACCAATTAATCCTAAAATTGGAATTTTTGATATTTTCATAATCTCATCCGAACCATGAATTGTACTATCAAGTAAATAAATTATAAATATCAAAAACATAGGTGTAAAGAAACCTATCATTAATGCCATCATATAATTTAATGATTTATTAGGCCCAATAGGTGCATTACCAATATCTTTAGCTTCATCTATAACTGTAATATCAGATATGTTTGCCGCTTTTACAATGGCAGCCTCACCTCGTTTAGCCTGATAAATATCGTAAGCCTCTCTACTTAAATCTAGCTTCCGTTGAATTTTTAAATACTCTTGTTGGTCTTCAGGCAGTCCAATCAGCTTAGCTTCTAAATTTCCTATTTTTCTCGCAATCGCATTTAATTGAACACCAATAGTATTTTTTGTGACATTAATAGATTCAAGTAGAACATCCTTTTCTGTATTGATTTGACGATCTATATCTTCAAAAAGAATAGAACCTTCTTTTGTAGAGTATTCAAGATTACGCCTTTCTACAGAGAGAGCAATAATGTTGCGAACTCCAGTTAATATATTTCCCTCTTCAATTCCTACTGAAGTTGGTGCTGCAATTTTTGTGTAATCAGTTTTGGTCTTTAAGTAACTTTGAAGACTATTTAAATAATTTAATTTAGACTCTTCAGTTAATTTTTCTTGATCATAACTTTTTAGTTGATCCGAAATTTGACTAATTTCTTCTTCAACATTGAAGACTTTATTTAATTTTCTAAAGTCGTTCATTTCGTTTGTTACTAATTTCAGATCATCGTTTACTGCACCAAGACTACTGTCAATAAATTTAATTGTATTAGTTGCGTATAAATTCTTTCGTTGGAGCTCAGTCCTACTTAAAATTGCTGAAGTAGCATTTAAAAAATCGACAATTTTAGATTTGTTTTTTCCAACTAAAGATAATTTTAAAACAGAAGATGACTCCCTTGAAAAAGGTTCTATCTTTATAGCATTCTTATAGTTATTTACTACCGAATCAAAATTCAGATATCTCACATAAAAAATATCTTCCTCTGAAATTAAGTCGCCATTTTTTAAATTAATAATTCCATTAAAAAATGGAGTATTCACAGTCTGACCAAACTTAAATGTTTTCGAAAATAATTCAGGTCTTACTAATACTGCTATCCTTTCTTTTGTACCAAAAATCTGTCCCTGTACACTATTAGATTCAAAGTTATATGATAATTCGTAAGATGTTTTATTCAGAAATTTTATTTGAATTTCCTTGCCAAGCATTTGAGGTTTTGACTTGTCAGTTATAACTTCAAATGGTGCAGACTTATATATATCAGTTAAATGGTACTTACCTTGTACTAAATACTCCTTATAAAATTCTAATGAGTCAACTACTAATTCATTGTGCGTTCTTGTTTTTATCTCAGTTAAAATACTACCCACTTTACCAGAAACTCCACCCCAATTAAACGAGATACTCGTATTAGAAGTAAAAAAAGGATTCTGATCATTATCTATTGTTATTAGAGAATCTAAACGGTAAATATTCTCCTTTCTAACATTAATAAAATAGGCTACAATAAGCCCAGCACCAATACACAATAAAACAAGTTTCCAAAGATTAAGTGCTTTAAATAGAAAACCCTTAAAATCAAAACCTACACGCTGTGAGTCTTGAGAATCTATATCATCATAATCTTTATAATCCATGTATTATAATCGTGTAAAAAGTAAAACTGATGTGGTTAAAAGAGAGACTATTGTTGCTATAGTAGACAATGTTGCAACTGCTGTTTCACCAGTACCGATTGACTTCTGCTTTAATGGTTTAACATAAATAATATCATTTGGCTGAATGTAATAATACGGAGACTTCATAACATTTATATCTGTCAAATCTAAATGGTGTATTTTCTGACCTTGTGGATATTGCCTTATAATTAAAACATCTTTTTTATCTCCAGTTAAAGGAATCTCTCCAACATTAGCAATAGCTTCAAATATATTTACTTTCTCAGTAAACAATACTGTGCTACCGGGAGTTCCTACCTCACCATTGGCTGTAAATCGTAATCCTGCAAGTTTTACAGTAACAAAAACACTTGCAGTGCTTTTAAATTGTTCATCGAGTAATTTTTTCTCCACAATTTTTTCAATTTCTTCTGTTGTAAAGCCTAAAACATTAATGTATCCTAGTGTTGGTATTCTAATATTTCCGTGCACATCTACAGTAAATCCATCAAAGTAAGCACGTTCAGCACTACTTGCATTAAGATTTTCTTCTCCAATAGGGTTTAAGATTTCAACAGTCTCTTGATCTAAAGCTTTCACTCTAACATTAAGAATATCATTAATTTGAATCCTATAAGGTTTCTGAATCTCTATAAGGTTATTTGGTATCGTATCATTTGTAGAATTCTCTTTATTCTGAAGATAAATTGTGTCTTTATGTGGAATACATGATGAGACTATAATAGAACTAAGGACAATAATCAAAAGCTTTATGCTTTTCATAAGTAGAATGGATGTTTACACACAAATATAATGCATCAATAGTAATAACAAAACTATTGGGTTTCTTTTTGGTTTATTTGCGTTTCTTTGTAAAAAAAATTAATTTGAATTACCTCAACGTAGAAAATATATCTAAGTCTTATGGAGAGCTTATCCTTTTCAAAGATTTGTCATTTAGTATTCATAAAGACCAAAAAATTGCCTTTGTTGCCAAGAACGGAAGTGGTAAAACTTCGATTCTTAATATCCTCTCTGGTAAAGATGCACCTGATGTTGGCCAAATAGTTGTTAGAAAAGGATTGCGATTAGCTTTCCTTGACCAAGAACCCGATTTAGATCCCAAACTTTCAATTGAAGAGACCATTATAGCATCAGATATTCCGGTACTTACAACTATTGAAGCTTATGAAAATGCATTAAAGAATCCTGAAGACTCAGAAGCTTATCAATTAGCATTTGAAGCTATGGATAGTAATAATGCTTGGGAATTCGAAACGCAATACCAACAAACACTCTCACAACTCAAATTAGATGACTTAAGCTTAAAAGTAAGCACCCTTTCTGGAGGCCAAAAGAAACGATTGGCTTTAGCTCAAGTACTACTGAGTAAACCAGATATTTTAATTTTAGATGAGCCAACCAATCACTTGGATTTAGAAATGATTGAATGGCTAGAAGATTATTTTGCCAAGACTCAGCAAACACTTTTTATGGTGACTCACGATCGCTATTTTTTAGAGCGTGTTTGTAATGAAATTATAGAATTAGACCAAGGTCAACTTTATACTTACAAAGGCAATTATTCCTACTATTTAGAAAAGAGAGATGCAAGAATAGAAAATGAAGCTACCGAAGTTGGTAAAGCAAAACAACTATTTAAAAAAGAATTGGCTTGGATGCGTCGTCAACCTAAAGCCAGAACTACAAAATCTAAAAGTAGAATTGATGATTTTTCTGAAATAAAATCAAAAGCACATAAAAGACGTAATGATCACCAAGTCCAATTAGAAATTAATATGGAGCGTCTTGGCAGTAAGATTATAGAGTTTCATAACGTATCTAAAGCTTTTAAAGACAAAACAATTCTTAATGGTTTTGAATACACCTTCAAAAAAGGAGAACGTATTGGCATCATTGGCAAAAATGGAACAGGAAAGTCTACATTTCTAAACTTATTAACTCAGAGTATACAACCAGATGCTGGTAAGGTTGTTATTGGTGAAACCGTAAAAATAGGTTACTACACACAAGGTGGAATTAAAGCAAAACCCAACCAAAAAGTCATTGATGTAATTAAAGAATTTGGTGATTATATACCTCTTGCTAAAGGGAGACAAATTAGTGCTCAACAATTATTAGAACGCTTTTTATTCGACAGAAAAAAGCAATGGGATTTTGTCGAAAAGTTAAGCGGAGGAGAACAAAAACGATTGTATTTATGTACGGTTTTAATTCAGAATCCTAATGTATTAATCCTAGATGAGCCCACAAATGATTTGGATATTGTAACGCTCAATGTTCTAGAAGACTTTCTTATGGATTTTCCAGGAGTGCTTCTTGTCGTTTCTCACGATCGTTATTTTATGGATAAGATTGTAGATCACATGTTTGTATTTAGAGGACAAGGAGTTGTAGATGATTTTCCAGGAAATTATTCTGATTTTAGAGCTTATGATAATAGCAAGTCAAAGCAAATCGAACAGCCTAAAAAAACAGATAATACTAAAGCAGTAAAACAAAATGATGCTAATAAATTGTCTTATAATGAGCAAAAAGAATACAAAAACATTGAATCCAAAATCCGTTCGTTAGAACTCGATAAAAAAGCATTGGAAGCCAAATTCAATAATCCTGAATTATCTCAAGAAAATATTAATAAGCTTTCTGATGAGCTTCAGATTATTATCGATACTATAGAAGAAAAGGAAATGCGTTGGTTTGAATTATCAGAAAAATTAGAAGGGTAAATGTATCAGGTTATATCCAATATAAAATTTTTACTTAAATCTACGAATCAGCACGGAGTGCATTCACCATTCATCTACAATTTTGTAACTGAGTGTTTATATGATAAGGTAAATTATTCGGCCTATCATAAAATTAAAGATTATAAGAATATTCTAAAAAGCTCTAAGGTATTATTAGACATTACAGATCTTGGAGAAGGTTCAAAAAAGCTAAGTTCTAAAAAACGCCATGTCAGCAAAATGGTAAGGATTTCTAGCAGTTCAGAAAAGGAAACAAAACTGCTTTTTAGAGTGACTCAATATTTTAATTTCAAATCCATATTAGAATTAGGAACCTCATTAGGTATGGGTACATATGCTATAGCGTTAGCAAATAAATTTTCAAAAATTTCTAGTGTAGAAGGTTGTCCCAATACATCAGATTTTGCTAAATCAAAATTTAAAGATCTAGACGTTAATAATACAACATTCATTAAAGGAGATTTTACGGTGATTATTTCCACACTTAATGAACATAAATATGATTTCATTTTCTTTGACGGTCATCATAATAAAGCAGCAACTATACAATATTTCGAATCTCTTTTACCTAAAGCACATAATGAATCTGTTTTTGTTTTTGATGATATATATTGGTCTCAAGGCATGACAGAAGCATGGGAGTATATTAAAGCTCACAATGCAGTAACAGTAACTGTAGATTGCTTTCATTTGGGCTTTGTTTTTTTTAGAAAAGAGCAAGTAAAAGAACATTTTAAAATAAGACTGTAACAACATACTAATTTTAACGTCTTATTTGTTGAACTGACTTTCAAATTCTTTTATCTTGCAAAGGATTTAAGCAACCAAGACTATTTAACTATGAGTGGCAACGTCATTGAGATTAGAAACATTATTAGAGATTTTAAATTAGGACAAGAAATTGTTCATGTATTAAAAGGTATAGATTTAGACATAAAAGTCGGTGAGTATGTTGCTATCATGGGACCATCTGGTTCTGGTAAATCTACTCTAATGAACTTACTAGGTTGTTTAGATACACCTACGGCTGGCTCTTACAATTTAAATGGAAAAGACGTGAGTCAAATGAGCGACGACGAATTAGCTGAAATCAGAAACACAGAAATAGGCTTCGTTTTTCAAACCTTTAATTTATTACCTAGAACTACAGCTTTAGAGAATGTAGCATTACCAATGATTTATGCAGGTGCTTCAAAAAAGGAACGTCAACATCGTGCCTCAGAAGTATTAACTGATGTTGGTTTAGCAGATCGTATGGATCATAAACCTAATCAACTTTCTGGTGGGCAAAGACAGCGTGTGGCAGTAGGTCGTGCGTTAGTTAACAAACCATCTATCATTTTAGCAGATGAGCCAACTGGTAACCTAGATTCTAAAACTGGTACGGAAATCATGGCACTCTTCGACGAGATTCATTCAGCTGGTAATACGGTCATTATGGTAACACACGAAGAAGACATCGCAGCGCATGCTAAACGTGTTATTCGTTTACGCGATGGCATTATTGAGAGTGATACTTTTAATAGTTAAATAATTCTTTTTAAACCTTTTAATAATTTACAATACATAGTCATAATAAATAAAATGACCTTTGATATTATTGAAAATAACTACTTAAGAAACCATAAAAATTGGTTTATATACAAATGGTTTTTATTTGCTATCATTGGAGTATTCCTTTTAAAATCTTTTGGAAAATTAGACCATATCCAAATAAATCATCTTATTTGGGATATTATATTCTTATTATTAATGATTTTATCCCTTTTTAATTTATTTTACTATCCAAAGGTTTGGACATTTAAAATAGAAAATAATATTGTGGAAATCAAATACAATAATAAAGCTCAAAGTTTTAAATATTATAACTCAGAAAAAATTATTGATGATTTAAAAAACATCAAAACAGTCAAACTTTGGAATATTTATAGTAATCAATCTACTTTAAAACTTGATAGTGACATTCAAATTACTATTTCCGTGAATAAGTCTCAAATTGAGATGATTAAAGCATATTTAATTAAATCTAACATTATAATACTTAAAACAGATTTCATAAATTCAATCAAAAGGTGGTTTAAACAATAAGAATTAGACATTTTTCTCACAATCGCAATCTCATTCAAACTTTTCACTTTCCACTTATAACTTTTTAACTCATAACTCTTAACTTTGTTTACATGAAAGTATACACAAAAACAGGAGACAAAGGCACCACTGCTCTATTTGGTGGAACTCGTGTTCCTAAGCACCATATAAGAATAGAAAGTTACGGTACAATTGATGAGCTCAATTCTCATATTGGACTCATTAGAGATCAAGACATTGAACAGTTATACAAAAATACTTTAATGGAAATCCAAAATCGACTATTTACTGTTGGTGCTATACTAGCCACAGACCCAGAAAAAGCGACTTTAAAAAATGGTAAAGCAAGATTGAATATTCCTAAAATATCTAACGAAGATATTGAGCGGCTAGAAAAGGAAATGGATCTTATGGAAGATAGCTTACCTCAGATGACGCACTTTGTTTTACCTGGTGGTCATCAAGCGGTGTCATTCTGTCACATTGCACGTACAGTATGCCGTAGAGCCGAGCGTTTAGCGACACATCTTAATGATTTAGAACCATTTCAACCTGAGACTTTAATGTATATTAATAGACTTTCTGACTACCTTTTTGTGTTGGCACGGAAGTTGTCCAATGATTTACAAGCTGAAGAGATAAAATGGATTCCTAAGAAAGAATCATAGAACATTTATTCAATTTCAGAATAGGATTAATTATTGCAACAGTTAATCCGAAACAAAAGTTGAAGATTACACGTTCTTTATATTAATGATTAATTAATTTAATTTTTTCTTGAATTATTCAACTAAAAAATTATTTTTGCAAAAATTAAATTACACAAAGCAATGTATTGGACATTAGAATTAGCATCGTATTTAAGTGATGCACCTTGGCCGGCAACAAAAGATGAACTTATTGACTACGCGATTAGAACAGGAGCTCCTTTAGAAGTTGTTGAAAATTTACAAGCAATAGAAGATGAAGGGGATTCTTACGACTCTATTGAAGAAATTTGGCCAGATTATCCAACTGACGAAGATTACCTCTGGAATGAGGATGAATATTAACATATAATATTATCACAAATAAAGTCTCTTGCGTTATTATAACTAAGAGACTTTTTTTATTTTCGAATACTCTGTATTTAGAAATATTACCTAGCCTTAAAACGCTAGTTTTTTTTAATGAAATTAAAACACAGACTGACACCAATCAATCTGATCAAAATATAAAACATGGGCATATTAGATAAAGTACTTAAAGTGTTTGTTGGAGATAAATCCAAACAAGACGTAAGTGCTATAACACCAATTGTAGATAAAATAAAAACTTTTGAAGGAGCACTTGAAGCCTTGTCACACGACGAACTAAGAGCAAAGACTATTGAGTTTAAAGAGAAAATTGCTGAAGCAAGAAAGCCACTTCAAGACCAAAAAGAAGAACTTCTAGCCAAAGCAGAAGTCACTGAAGATATAGATGATCGTGAAGACATCTATTTGGAAGTTGATAAACTTGAAGATGACATTTACGAAGTCACAGAAGGTGTTTTAAACGATATTCTACCAGAAGCCTTTGCTGTAGTTAAAGAAACAGCAAAACGTTTTGTACATAATACCGAAATTCCTGTGACTGCCAATGCATTTGATAGAGAAGTTTCTGGAGACAATGATTATGTAACTTTAGATGGTGATCAAGCGATTTGGTCAAACTCTTGGGATGCTGCAGGTAAGCCAATTACTTGGGATATGATTCATTACGATGTTCAGTTAATTGGAGGTGTAGCGATGCACCAAGGTAAAATTGCAGAGATGCAAACTGGTGAAGGTAAAACCCTTGTAGCGACGCTTCCTGTTTATTTAAATGCCTTAACTGGTAGAGGAGTTCACTTAGTAACTGTAAATGATTACTTAGCAAAGCGAGATAGTGCTTGGATGGCTCCAATATTTCAGTTTCATGGAATGAGTATCGATTGTATCGATTACCACACGCCAAACTCTGACGCAAGACGTAAAGCATATAATGCAGATATTACATACGGTACAAATAATGAATTTGGTTTCGATTATTTACGTGATAATATGGCTCATGCACCTGAAGATTTAGTGCAACGTCCACACCATTATGCTATTGTCGATGAGATAGATTCTGTATTAGTCGATGATGCACGTACACCATTAATTATTTCTGGTCCTGTACCAAAAGGAGATGAGCACGAGTTTGATGCTTTAAAACCTAAAGTGCAACAAATAGAAGCTGTACAACGTAAATATTTAGTAGGTGTTTTGGCCGAAGCTAAAAAGTTAATTGCAGCTGGTGATACTAAAGAAGGAGGTTTTCAATTATTAAGAGCATTTAGAGGTATTCCTAAGAATAAAGCATTAATTAAGTTTTTATCCGAAGAAGGAGTTAAACAATTACTTCAAAAAACGGAAAACTTCTACATGCAAGACAACAATAGAGAAATGCCTAAAGTAGATGCAGAGCTCTATTACGTTATAGATGAAAAAAACAATCAGGTAGAATTATCTGATAAAGGTGTTGAATTCTTATCTGGTGAAGACAATCCAAATTTCTTTGTCATGCCAGAAATGGGGATGGAAATTGCTAAGATTGAAGATCAAGGTTTATCCTCTGAGGCAGAAGCGGAACTTAAAGAAGTATTGTTTAGAGATTTCAATGTGAAGTCAGAGCGTATCCACACACTCAACCAATTATTAAAAGCTTACGCTTTATTCGAAAAAGACAATCAATACGTTGTTATGGACAATAAAGTAATGATTGTAGATGAACAAACTGGTCGTATAATGGATGGTCGCCGTTATTCTGACGGATTACACCAAGCGATTGAAGCTAAGGAAAACGTAAAGATTGAAGCTGCTACACAAACTTTTGCGACGGTTACGTTACAGAACTATTTCAGAATGTATCGTAAACTGTCCGGTATGACAGGTACTGCGGTCACTGAAGCTGGTGAATTCTGGGAAATCTATAAATTAGATGTGGTAGAAATTCCTACCAATAGACCAATTGCTAGAGATGATAGAGACGATTTAGTGTACAAAACTAAGCGCGAAAAATACAATGCTGTAATTGACGAAGTTACAGAATTATCACAAGCAGGTAGACCAGTTCTTATTGGTACAACCAATGTAGAGATTTCTGAACTTTTAGGTAAGATGTTGAGCATTCGTAAAATAGAGCACAATGTCTTAAATGCAAAACAACACAAAAGAGAAGCTGATATTGTCGCTCAGGCAGGTAATGCAGGCCAAGTAACAATTGCCACCAACATGGCAGGTCGTGGAACTGATATTAAACTGAGTGATGAAGTAAAAGCTGCTGGCGGTTTAGCCATAGTAGGTACTGAGCGTCACGATTCGCGTCGTGTAGACAGACAGTTACGTGGTAGAGCTGGTCGTCAAGGAGATCCGGGAAGCTCACAGTTTTATGTGTCTTTAGAAGATAATTTAATGCGTCTGTTTGGTTCTGAACGAATCGCTAAGATGATGGATAAAATGGGCTTAAAAGAAGGAGAAGTTATTCAGCATGGAATGATTTCTAAATCTATTGAACGTGCTCAGAAAAAAGTAGAAGAAAACCAATTTGGTGTTCGTAAGCGTTTATTAGAGTATGATGATGTAATGAATGCACAGCGTGAAGTTGTTTATAAACGTCGTCGTAATGCTTTAGAAGGTGAACGTTTACGTGTCGATTTAGCTAACATGATATTTGATACCTCTGAAGGTATCGCTATGAATAATAAAGGTGCTAACGATTATAAAAACTTTGAGTTTGAATTAATTCGTTACTTCTCAATGGCCTCTCCTATTTCTGAAGCAGACTTCGGAAAGATGAGCGAACAAGAAATAGCTGGAGTCATTTACAAAGAAGCCTTTAAGCACTATCGTGAAAAAATGCAACGTGCTGCAGATTTAGCATTTCCAGTCATTGAGAATGTATACAACACACAACGTGATAAGTTTAAACGTATCGTTGTACCTTTTACAGATGGTGTTAAAAATCTTCAAGTTGTAACAGACTTAGAAAAAGCTTTTGAAACAAAAGGTAAACAGTTAATTAATGATTTTGAAAAAAATATTACGCTTGCCATTGTAGATGACGCATGGAAAACACATTTGCGTAAAATGGATGAATTAAAGCAGTCTGTACAGTTAGCTGTTCACGAACAAAAAGATCCCTTATTAATTTATAAGTTTGAGTCTTTTGAGCTATTTAAAGCCATGATTGATCAAGTGAATAAAGATGTAATTTCGTTCTTATTTAAAGGTGAAATACCACAGGAAACCGCAAGTAATATTCAAGAAGCAAAACGTCGTAAACAAGAAAAGCTTGAAACGCAGAAAGACGAAATCCCTAATATGGATGAACGTGCTTCTCAAAGCAGACAAGCAGGTGCTAATGCTTCTAGACAGCAACAAGTCGTTGAAACCATTGTTAGAGAACAACCAAAAATTGGTCGTAACGATCGTGTAACTATTAAGCACGTAATGAGTGGCGAAAACAAAACTGTAAAATATAAACAAGCCATTCCTTTAATTGATAAAGGAGAATGGGTTTTGGTGAATGATTAACCAAACATAAAATTTGTCATCCTAAACTTGTTTTAGGATCTAAAATCCTGATGTAAACCATCAGGATTTTTGTTTCAGCTACACGTCATTTCGAGTGAAATTCCTTTTTTAGAATTTTGTATCGAGAAGCATTACAAGTAAATAAGATTCTCGATATAATTTTCTCATTCTTCGAAAACCTTCTCGAACTTACGATAATATAACTTAAAAGTGGGTGTGCCTGATTTTTATTAACTTTAAAAAGTATAAAGTATTGACACATGAAACATATCAACATAGCATTAATTTTCGCAGGACTTTTATTTTCTTGCAATTCTACAGACAAAACTAAAACAGATGAATCCTCTGCTACAGAAACAAAAGCCGAAATAGCTCCAACAGACAACAATATAGAATTTAAAACTATCGAGACAGATGAAGCCTTAATTGCAACTGCATTAATGGCCGCACCAGAAGAAAGCAGATTAGGATGTAAAGTTATTGGTTATAATATGGCTGGTGAGTTTGTAACATTAAAAGAAGGAGATAACGAATTTATTGTCCTTGCAGATGATCCTAATAAAAAAGGTTTCAGTGCTGCATGTTATCATAAAGACTTGGATCCTTTTATGGCAAGAGGACGCGCTTTAAAAGGAGAAGGAAAGAAGCATCAAGAAATTTTTGACATCCGAGAGGCAGAAGTAAAATCAGGTCAGCTTAAATTGCCAAGTGGTTTAACCATGCACATTTACTATGGTACAAAAGCAATGTATAACCCAGAAACTTCAAAAGTAGATGAAGCTAGGCTGCGCTATGTAGTATACATGCCATATGCAACATCAGAATCTACAGGTCTATCAGAGGCACCAGTAGCTTCAAATCATCCTTGGATTATGAATCCTGGAACTCATAGAGCACATATTATGATTTCACCTTTACCAGAGGGTAGCAAGTAATTTACAAAAACTATTTCTTAATACTAATATTAATTGAAAAAAGTCATTCGATTACTTTAACAACTTAAATTTAATTATGTCGAATTAGCTTTGCACAATGATTAAAGTTTTTGATTTTTTTATAACTACCTAATTCGTTTTATAAAATTTGATTTGATATGTTAAATACTATAAATTATAATTTAGAGCTAGTAAAAATCATTATTAAATCACAAATTTAAAACCCTAAATCTCCAAATAAGACTATATAACACATAAATAATCGATTAAACACTTATATTTGTAGTATTATTCTTGTTAATTTTTTTGTTATTCATTTATTTTAATATGTTTACGACATAATAATATTTTAACCCCAAATTTTAAACCTATGAAATTAAAGTTACTATTAGTATTTACCATTTGTTCTATGGTATCTATTGCACAAACAAAATCGAATAACAACAGTATTGAAGATTCCCAAAATTTTTCTTCAACTACCAACAATTATTCAACTGCAAGTCTAAATCTAAATGACAAATATGATGAAGCAGTAAAATTTTACCAAACTATTACAGATGATTTTATTTATTTTAAAACTACAGAAATGTGTGGTGAATTTTCCGTTTCAGTTTATGATATCTATGGTAATCTGCATCCGGTAGAAACTAATAAAGGCTCTATTAATATGAGTGAATTAAAAAAGGGAATTTATATTATTCTTTTTACCTGTAAAAAGTTTAGCATTGCAAAGAGCATTGTTGTAAAATAAAACCTAAAAATTAAGCCCTAATTTAAATTGGCTTTATAATAAACTTAAAATCACCTTTGTTTCATTGGTGGTTTTTTGTTTTTAATTACAGATAAGGGAGAAGAAGAATATATAAAGGCAACTTCTAACTAATGATGATTCTAATTTTATTTACGCGGCTATAAATTATGATTTATACATCCTTTATAGAGGATAAAACCACTATTTACGGGATTTTAAGAAGTTATTTCCTTGTACATTAACACTACAAATCAAAAATATAATAACGTAGGACGTAGACTTAATATGTTGGACTCACTTTCTTTTATTAATTTAGAACTCATCAATGTAGCCAATTATTAAAAACACCTTATAACTATCCTTAAAGCTCAAACTCATATCGTCCCTCAACGATCCTCACCAATACGATTACAAGACTATGGAGTTGGTATTTTCAGTGGAGCGAAAACTAAATCTGCATTAAAAAAAGCGCTTAAGAAAGAATATATTACTGTTAATGAGTGCATCGCTACTTCAGCAACGTTTCTAACTGGAGGTGAGCACATTTGTTTGGCAATACCTGAAACTATTAGCTCAAAGAAGTCATTGGTGTTTCCTCTTACTATTTTATTTGAGGATAACTACCTAGCTTTAATACATAAACCTGCTGGTATTTTGGTAAGTGGTAATCGTTTTAAAACTATAGTCAATGCTTTACCTCAAAACCTTAAACCAAGCTCGCTTAATGATGCCACAAAACCACAACCTGTGCATCGTTTAGATTATGCCACTACTGGCCTTTTGTTAGTAGGCAAAACAAGCAGCAGTATAAGAGCCTTAAACCAACTATTTGAAAACAAAAGCATTTCCAAAACTTACTTGGCGGTTACTATTGGTGAAATGGATGATGAAGGCAAAATCAAATTAGCTATTGATGGAAAACCATCGCAATCGTATTATAAAGTGTTAGAGTCAGTTGCTTCAAAACGGTTTAGCAAACTCAACTTAGTAGAATTAGATCCTAAAACTGGGCGACGACATCAATTACGTAAACATCTTTCAAGTATTGGCAACCCAATTCTTGGAGATAAAGACTATGGTATTACTGACTTAATTCTAAATGGTAAAGGCTTATATTTACATGCCTATACGTTAGGCTTCGTGCATCCTATTACAAATAAAAAAATGCATATTTTAGATGCAATTCCTAAACGATTTAAGAAGTTATTTCCTGCTTTAGAAACAAATTAAAAATCAAAAAAAGTAAATCAATTTAGTACAAATAAATGCAGAAATATTGGAAAATAAGAGATTCAAAATTGAATAAACTGATTTTTATAAAAGATAAGTGTATTTATAAAGGTAATCCTCATGAAGATGTCTTACGGAAATTGAATTCAGAATCATCTGGCTTCCAATTTCTATCTCACCTTTTTAGTATACCATATTCTTATATAAAGCGTATTGAAAATCAAACTGGTAAAAACGACATTAAAATATATTTTGGAAACGATTCTGAAGATGAATTAGTTATAAAAGATAAAAATGTTAAGCAAGAGGTATTTGATTTCCTAAAACAAGAACTTCCAAATTTTAAATATAATTCTGAAATACCTAGTGTACTTAAGTATGGAAAGGCACAATTTTTTGCATTATTATTTACATCAGCCTTATTTGTGTGGTCTTTGTATTTGGCGATTCAAATTGAAAATGGATCTCAATATGAAATTGTTGGTGGCGGAAGAGGTATTGCTAGTATTGTTCTCGCAATAGCCAATTTAGGTGTTTTTAAAATTATTTTCGGATTTATTATTATCCTAGGCGTCATAGGATTAGCCTTAACGAGAAGATTAAAATCTAGAAGTGAAACTGAGTTTTTAAGACGATAGTTCCTAGCTTAAATTAATTGATAAATGTATAAAGTCACTTTAATAATCATATTTATCATAATCGTAGTTTTCTGTTACTACAATAGACATTTATTTGACTTTGATGATGATACCGACGGACCAGATGAAGGTGACTTCTTTGATGACTAAATCCTAGCACAAATCAAAAATGGAATATGTTGAATACATCGCTTTTTTAAGACATTATCTTAACTAACTATTAATAGTTTTAGAATACATATCCATAACATCTTTTGACACATCTTGAAACCTTATCGTTCTTTTTAGAAAAAACCATTTTTCCGTTCTGAGTACAAAAGGTGAAAATCCAGAGCGATGAGCACCTTTAAGTGAAGGAATATTATTTAGTTCTACAAACAGCATAAGATATCGTATACCTGAACCTTTGTATTGCTGAGCCATTTTGTCTAATGCTACAGGCATTATACCTTTACCTCTATATTCTGGAATTGTAAATACATTTTCTATAAGTGCTTCATCTTCTTGCAATGTTGGAAATAATTGTCTCCAAAATTCCTTTATTTTTTTATTCTGAGTTGCGTCCATTAACCAATGACGATAAAAAGGTATATCATCAATATTAGTAACTACATAACATGTTTGGATGTCCTTTTCTATTAATCCAGCATTCTGTAGATCTGCTTCAAAATAGTTCCTGTCCTCAGCTCTAAACGGTCGTAATGAAATATCAATTTGTGCATCTGAAGCCTTAAAATTAGCATCTAAGTCGCGCTTTAAACCAAAAGCTTCAGTTTTTGATAGCACACGCTTTGATATGCCTTTAATCATAAAGATTAACTTCCCTTTTTTGATTAAATCAACAATTCTTAGAAATGTGTTTTTCATTTAACTTAATTTCAATAGACTTTAAAAATAACTCTAAATGAATCTTTATAAACTATTTATGTGCTTTTTTTAAATATTAATTTATCATGCTTTTTCATTGACAGTTAGCTCGTTAAGATTAGGCTTTCAAAAATTTTATTATATATTTACTGAGCCCTCTACTAAAATCTATTATTATGAAATCTAGACTAACCTACGTTTTCACGCTACTTATTACGCTATCTTATTTAGCCTGTTAGCCAGAAAACACAAACAGCAATCCATAAGACACAACCAATGAATTTATATTTAATGGGGAAACCTATAATTTAATTTCTGCTATCGTAAGAGGTGAAAATACATCAACCAATGACCCAAGTGATATTAGTATTAGCTTGTTTAATAAGACGAGTGCTGAAATTACTGGTAACGGAGATTTGATTGATATTTCATATGTATTTTTCGATATAAATGATATCACCATACAAAACACAACTTATAATCAGATTAAAGATTACGACATCTCTATTAATAGTACAGTTGTAGATAGCGAATTTAATCCTGGAACAATTCTACTTGCGGATAATGAGCCAGATTCGGATGTATGTGCGCAATCTAGTTTTATTACCTTTATTAATTTTACTGAGTATAATATTAATTTTACATTCACTTTTACAAGAAACGACGGACAAGTTATTTCTGGAAGTTATAATGGTTATTATCTCGCTCCTTAAAGTATTAATTAAAGCATCATAGACTTATGATAAATAGATTTTTAGTACCTAAACCCACTAACTAATCTTATTTATCATGAAAAATGTATTAGCAACCATCATTGGAATTATTGTTGCAGGAGTCACAGTACACATCTTTGAATCAGTTTTAGGTCATAATTTATTCCCACTACCAGAAGGAGCAGATCCAACAAATATGGAGTGGATTAAAAATAATATGGATAAAATTCCGGTTGGTGCAAAAGCCTTTGTCGTTATTGCTCATTTTTTAGGAATTATAACTGGTATGTATGTTGCGGCTAAAATTTCTAAAGTAAGTACGATACCTTCTTATATAGCTGGTGGACTAATGCTTATTGCTGCCTTTTTTTACCATTTTTATGTTACCAAAAGAATTATGGTTTACACTTGCTGATGGTATTTTGGCTATTATAGGATTCTTTATTGGAAAATCATTAGCACAAAAGCAATTAACAACTAAGTAAAGGATTTGACTATGGTGAAAAAACTAATTTTGGTAGTCGTTTTTACAGTTCTATTTGTAAATACAAGTAAAGCACAAAATAAAGCGTCTTTAGAAGCCATTAATACCGTTTGGACAAAATTTTATAAAGCTTTTGAAACCTTAGATTATACGCTTATGGCAGATATACATGCAAAAGAGTTAATCCGTGTTTCTGGTGGTAAACGGATTTTAGATTATGAAGCCTACATCAAAGGTTATGAAGCTAGTTTTAAGAATTCTAAAGACAATGGCCAAACCAGTAACATTTCTTTACGATTCTTTGAGCGTATTAATAATAATACAACTGCGAGTGAACGTGGTATATATAAATTAGTTAGAAATAAAGGTACTGAAAAAGAGCAAGCCTATTATGGACAGTTTCATGTATTATTTAAAAAAATTGATAATGATTGGAAAATTATTATGGATTACGATTCGTCAGAATCTGGCACAATAGGTGAAGACGATTATAAAAAAGCTTTTGCTATTGATGATTTTGATAATTTCTTAAACTAAGTGCAATAGTAAATTAGGGTTAGGACAATTTTTCTTATAAAATTCTAAATCTAATCGGTTACTAACGCCTGGATAATCACCTTTATAATCTTCAATATCTTTTATAACCTGAAAATGTAAATGTGGTGGATAATCTCCATTAACTTCAGCAGTACCTAATGTTGCTATTTGGTCTCCTTGCTTTACTTCTACTCCAACTTTTAAATTTTCTATTGAGGCCATACTTAAGTGACCATAAAGTGTGTAAAACTCAAAACTATAAATATGGTGTTTTAAGATAATTGTTGGTCCGTAATCACCATGGTTAATATTATTTTTAAAACTATGAATGCTTCCAGCTAAAGGTGCATAAATTGGTGTTTCTGCTGCAATCCATAAATCAATACCTAAATGAATATTCCGTTCAGTCTCAGAATTTGTTTCATTAAAATAAGCACTACGTTGATAAATACCGCGTTGCTCTAAATAACCACCATAAGCGACTTTCGCATTATGAGTTTTCATATAATTCCAAATAAAATGCTCTAAATCATCAGAGTTTGAGACATTGATAGCTTTCAATTCTGAATTATGGAGAGATAAATTTATTGGTATGTATTGATCCTTAACTATTGTTGCATTTAATAAAGAATATGATTTAAGAGATTTTAGAAAAGTTTCGAAAACAGGAAGAGGCATAAAAAACAAAATTTCCATAAAAATAGGAAATCTATTTCATGGAAAACGGAAAGAAAAAAGAATAAAACCTTCTAAATTTAAATGAATCTAGAAGGGTTTAATTAATAATTACATTGCTAAACTTGGCATTAACAATAATATTTCTGTCAGAACTTTGTCCATCAGGATAATTACGAATCGTCTTTTGAGTTGTTGATTTATTATTAAACTTAGAGCGACTGCCTTTAAAATACATGCTATAATCAATGTTCTTTGATAAATTGATTAGTGCATCGCTATTCTCTAAAACTAAGTTAAGATTCTTAAATGATGATGCCAAATTAGAAATCGTTAAATCACCAAAACTTCCATCGATAATACCAGTATCACTTAAGCGTTCAACATTAATATTAGATGACTTTGAATTCAATACCAAATTATTCGCATTTTTAATCTGAGCTTTATCAACAAAATTAAGATTAAGAGTTCCCATATTCCATGTATTAATAACTACTGGCGAATAAGATACATTGATGGAAGTGTCACTTCCATCAATGTTATCTGCTACTAAAAATGAGTGTGATATATCACCTTTCATGTTATAAATAACTGAAGATAACTTTAACTCACCATGTCTTATATTAGTTTTTAGATTCGCTTTTTTAGGGATTTTAATCTTAATCACCTTTTTTACTTGACTATTACTACCAGACTCTAAACGTCTTTCTAAAATAGATTCTCTTCTATCTCTCATTTCTTCACGTCTTTTTTCCATGCGTTCAGCTCTTTCCTCTAGACGCTTCTCCATTTCTTCTGAGCGCTTTTCCGCAGCTTCTGAACGCTTCTCCATAGCCTCAGCTCGCTTTTCCATTTGTTTTCCAAAACGTTCTCCCCAAGCTTCCATTTTCTCTTCCCACTCTTTCCCAAATTTTTCTCCAAATTCTTCTCCCCATTTCTCCATGTCTTTTCCGAAGCTTTCACCAAATTTTTCGCCCCATTCTTCCATATCTTTAGCCCACTTACCTTCAAAACGCTTACCATATTCTTCTCCCCATTTTGCCATCTTTTCTTGATAACCAGACTCGGCAAACATTTTAGCCCAAGCCTCCATACTTTTCTGAAGTTCTTTACCGCCTTTCTTTTCGTATTCTTTACTCCATTCTTTTAAATACTTTTCACCTTCTTCTTGGTATTTATCGTAATCGAACTTAATAGTATTTACATCTTTAGGTAATTCTGGTAATTCAGGAAACTCTGGCATCTCAGGCATCTCAGGCATCTCAGGCATCTCAGGCATCTCGTCAATCAACATAACTTTAGGTAAATTTGCTAATTCTGACAAACCTGGCATATTTGGTAAATCTGCTAAATGCAATTCTAAGTCTTTTAATAAGTCCCCATAATCTTCTCCATCAAAAAATCCTATGCTTCGTCCACCATTTGATGATATTGTAACCTTATCTCCAGATCCTTCAACTTTGAGGTTCCAAGCTTTTAAAGCGCGTTCTAAGTCTTCTGGAGAAAGCTTACTGCTTTCTATATAGGCTTCAACTTCTACTATATCTCTATTCCAAGTTTCTAATTCAATCTCTACATAACTTGTATTTAAATCTACCACCACATCTTTATTTACCTTAATTGATTGTGATGTTTTGCTTAGTTTTTTCTGCGCATAACCAAAGGTAGTTATGAGGCAGAGCATTAAAATTTTGATAGTGTTCTTCATGATTTTTTGATTTAACTGTTCGTTTTTTGATTTTTATTGATTGTGATTATATGTGTGCTTCTGAAAATGAATCATCATTAAACTCTTGAAGTTTTTCCTTAAGACGCATTACTAGATTGAGTCTAAATTTTAAGTTATCTATAAGCGCATCTAAAGTAGCTTCGTTAGGACCATTTTCGTTAAGTTCTATAGTTAGCTTATCGTATTCTTCGTTTAATTCTTTAAGACGTAAGATGTAACCATCAACTAATTCTTTATTTTCAAGAGTTAACTCTACTTTAGACAATTCTAAATTGATACTTGCTAAATAATAATCTTCTACTTTCTGTAAATCTGGCACAACTTCCCCTAAGCTTTTTATATCATCTTTAGACTCAATAACATCATTATTCTCAACAACTTCTGTTGGTATAACTGGAGGCTTTTGGAAAAACTGAAACGCTCCATAACTCAGACCTAATAGTACAATTACACTTGCAGCAATGTTTAAAAAGCTGAATCTGTTATTTGATTTCTTTTTAGGAAACTCTTCATTCAATTTTTGAAGAAAACGTGCGTCATGACCTTCAGACATTTTTATATCTGAATTCTTAGGGTCTTCTCCAAATAGATTTCTAAGATCTTGTGCCATTTTTCTCTAATTTTAATTCGTTTTGTAATTTTTGTTTACCTCTCGATAATTGTGTTCTAGATGCTACTTCAGTAATATTTAAAACTTCTGATATTTCTTGATGATCATAACCTTCAATTAAATAGAGCATTACTACTATTTTATATTTTTCTGGTAAACGCTCTATCGCTGCCTTTACCTCATCAATGGTTATCGCATCATCTACCAACCATTCATTTTCATAATCCGCATCAACCACATTTAAATGATGCTCTTCTAATTCGATTAAACGTTGACGTTTAGATTTTAAAACATCTATACATCTATTGATAACAATACGTTTTAACCAAGCACCAAAACTTACCTCAGCTTTATACTGTTCTAATTTTGAGAAAGCTTTTATAAATGCCTCCTGAACAATATCCTCAGCCTCCATTGTATCTTTTACAAATCGAAGCGCGACGATAAGCATTCCGTTACAGTATTGATTATACAATTGCATTTGCGCTTGTCTATCATTCTGTTTGCATTTTTCAACGATATGAATTTGAAACGTGCTAATTTTGGTTTCGGTTTTTGATTGGTTACACATTAAAGACGACACCTATTTTTAAGTGTGACAAAATTTCTAAAAAAAATTTCATTTTATAAGAATTACTTAAAATTAGGCGTTAGTTCATTATAAAGTTATGGAATTGAATTATCTTTAAATTCTAAAATTCTATTTAAGATTAATTGCTATGTTAAAACGCCTCCTCATTATTCTGTCTATATTGGCACTAGGCTTATTATTATATTCGGTATTTGTTGAAAATATTTTCTCACCACGCTTAAGTCCAAAGGACTCTGCAAAAATTTCACTTAACGATTTAGATCTAAAAGTTGAATATAATAGACCTTCTAAACGTGAGCGTGATATTTTTGGAGCTCTAGTTCCTTTTGATAAAGTATGGAGAACAGGAGCGAATGAAGCCACAACGTTTTCATGTAATAGAGATATGATTGTAAATGGTATGACTTTAAAAAAAGGAAAGTATACAATTTGGACTGTACCAATGTATTCTTCATGGAAAGTTATGTTTAACACCAAGCAATATGAATGGGGAGTTAATGAAAGAATGGAACCAATGTGGGATCCGAATTATGATGCCATTGAACTCGAAGTACCAACTCAAGAGCTAGATACTACTGTAGAAAAATTTACGATTGCTTTTGATAATACAACAGGAAACTTAAAGCTAACTATGGCTTGGGATAGTACTAAGATAGAAGTTCCTATTGAAGAATCTAAGAAACCTTAATACATCTCGGTGGCTAAAAAAGACCAAACATATAAATCTGCGCTCTCAGAGCAAGATGGTATTACACCACCTGAGTCTTTAAGTTCTGATTCTGCTAAAACCATAAAAGCAAATCGCCAAAAACAACCTTCAATTGAAGATTTAGTTTCCGGAATTACTCTTGGAAATATCTCTGCATTAAGTCGTGCTATAACTTTGGTTGAAAGCACTAATCAAACTCACACGAAAAAGGCTAACGCTATTATTACAGCCTGTTTACCTTATGCAAATAAGTCTATACGAATAGGAATCACAGGTGTTCCTGGTGTAGGTAAAAGCACATTTATTGAAGCCTTTGGAAGCCATTTAACAAGCTTAGGAAAAAAAGTTGCAGTATTAGCTGTAGACCCAAGCAGTAGTCTAAGTAGAGGAAGTATTTTAGGAGATAAAACCCGAATGGAAGATTTGGTAAAAGATAAAAACGCTTTTATTAGACCTTCACCTTCTGGTGACTCACTTGGTGGTGTGGCTAGAAAAACCAGAGAAACTATTATTCTTTGTGAAGCGGCAGGTTTCGATACCATAGTTATAGAAACTGTTGGTGTTGGTCAAAGTGAAACTGCAGTGCACAGTATGGTCGATTTCTTTTTACTGTTAAAATTAGCTGGTGCAGGTGATGAATTACAAGGTATTAAACGTGGTATTATTGAGATGGCAGATGCGATCGTCATAAATAAAGCTGATGGAGATAATATAAAAGCTGCAAAATCAGCTAGACTTGAGTTTAACAGAGCTTTACATTTATATCCTTCCAAAGCATCTGATTGGTCACCAAAAGTATCGCTCTGTAGTGCTTTAAAACAAGAGGGCATTTCTGAGGTTTGGGAGATGATTAAGACGTATGAAACTGAAACAAAAAACAATACCTATTTTGAAGTCAATAGAAATAATCAAAATAAATTTTGGTTGCTTCAAACCATAGAAGAACGTTTAAAGTATAAATTTTATAATTTGGATAAAATTAAAGCTGAATTACAAGTTCAAATTGATATGGTTGAGGCTGGAAAAACAACACCTTTTGTTGCTGCAGAATACTTGCTTTCGTTATCATAAAAAAACAATACTTTTGCAAAGACTAAGCAATCAAACGAATGACGTATAAGTTCACTATTGTAGTTCCTGTTTATAACGAAGAGGAAAATTTAGAACGTGTAGAAACTGAACTTTCTAACTATCTAAATATAGCTTCAGTGCCTACATCAATTCTATTTGTTAATGATGGGTCAAAGGATAATAGTCAAGAGTTAATTGAAGCGATTTGCAACCGTAACAAAGCCTTCGAATATATCTTATTTAAAGAAAATCGTGGTTTAAGTGCTGCTATAAAAGCTGGCTTCGATTATGTTGACTCTGAACTTGTTGGCTATATCGATTCTGATTTACAAACTGCTCCAGAAGATTTCAATGTACTATTAGAACATATAGATACTCACGAGTTAGTGACTGGTGTTCGTTCTAACCGTAAAGACTCTTTTGTTAAGAACATGTCATCTAAAATCGCCAATGGTATTAGACGTGCGTTTACGCACGATGGTATGGATGACACAGGTTGTCCACTTAAAGTTATTAAAACAGATTACGCTAAACGTATTCCTATGTTCAGAGGCTTACATCGTTTTTTACCAGCAATGATTATGCTACAAAATGGACGTGTAACACAGGTTACAGTTCAGCATTTTCCTAGAATAGCTGGTAGAGCTAAATTTGGACTTTGGAATAGACTTTTAGGACCTTTAATGGATTGCTTTGCATATCTCTGGATGAAAAAAAAGTATATTAATTACGACGTTGCTAAATCCAGTAAATGAAGGATTGGATAATTTACAGCATCGGATTTTTAGCTCAGATATTATTTTCTTCTCGGCTTTTAATTCAATGGATCACCTCAGAAAAACAACGCAAGGTTATCACGCCTAGTACCTTCTGGACACTGAGTCTCATTGCTTCCTTTTTATTATTTATTTATGGGTATTTACGTCTAGATTTTGCCATTATGCTTGGACAGAGTTTAACGTACTTTATATACATCAGAAATTTACAACTACAAGGCCAATGGCAGAAGTTCCCTAAAGTAATGCAGTACTTATTATTTATAGCACCCATTCTTATCGTCATTTTCTATTACAACAACAATAAAATAGATATAGAATTACTCTTTAAAAATGAGGCGATTCCATTATGGCTACTCATACTTGGTATTATTGCACAAGTTATTTTTACATTGCGATTTGTGTACCAATGGATTCACTCAGAAAGACACAAAGAATCTAGCCTACCAATGGGCTTTTGGGTTTTAAGTTTAATTGGAGCTGGTTTAATATTATCCTATGCTATAATTAGAGAAGACCCCGTACTATTTGTTGGTCATCTATTTGGCTTAGTCATCTACGCTCGTAACGCTTATTTAATAAGACAAACCAATGATTAAGTATATTGAAAAATATCCTATTCTAAGTCTATTACTATTCGTTTTAGTGATGCTCGGTTTTACAATAGATGCTATTCCGGTAACTATTATGGAAGCCCGAAATTTTATTTCGGCAAGAGAAATGCTTACTGATGACAGTTGGATTTTAACCACCATGAATGGTGAAGCACGTTACCAAAAACCGCCTTTACCAACTTGGATCACTGCAGCTTTTGGTTTTATATTTGGACTAAAATCTGTATTAGCATTACGATGGCCTGCACTACTCTTTTTAGCGAGTATTGGTATATCTACTTATCTATTATCTAAAAAATTAGAGCTCTCTAAACCACATAGTTTAATTAATGGCTTCATTGTATTAACCTCTTTCTATGTCATCGGCATCACTATTGAAGCACCTTGGGATATTTATACACATGGTTTTATGCTCATGGCATTACTGCAATTGTTTCAATTGTTTGATAAAGCCAAAACACCTATTCTACATAGTCTCTTATTTGTAGCCTTCTTAGCAGGCTCTGTATTATCTAAAGGTCCTGTTTCCTTATATGTACTGTTCTTGCCCTTTGTGATTGCTTATGGGATAGCATTTAAGTTTAAAGGAAGTTTTTTACATTTTTTAAAACTCATCAGTCTTTTAGTCTTTGGCATTGTATTAGGCGGTTGGTGGTATTTTCATGTTAGGGTTGCAGATCCTGAAACCTTTACTGCTATCACACAACGTGAAACTTCTAACTGGAGCAGTTATAATGTAAGACCATTTTACTATTACTGGAGTTTCTTTGTACAGAGTGGCCTATGGACCATTCCTGCATTAATAAGCTTAATTTATCCTTATTTAAAAACGAGAGTTTCAAATTTAAAAGCCTATCGTTTTAGTTTCTTTTGGACCATCTTAGCTGTGATTCTATTATCTATTATTCCTGAGAAAAAATCACGTTACCTCATGCCTGTTTTAATTCCTTTGGCAATAAATATTGGGTTCTATATAGAATTTTTAATTCGTGAATTCAAAAATATAAAGGCTAAAAAAGAAACGGTTCCTGTTTACTTTTTATTTGGTCTCATTGCACTAATTGCATCTTTATTTTGGTCGGTTGTGTTCTTTTCTAACATCGAATTAACTGGATTGGTTTTAATTAGATTTATAATAACTGCTTCAGTCTTATTGGGTATTGGTATTCTAACGTTTAAAAGCCTAAAAGAAAAGAATATTAAAACGGTTTTCTATTTAGTCATTGTATTTATGCTCACTATTGGTTTTGTTGCCTTACCTATTGCCAAAACATATGTACAAGCAGATTACAAACCAGTATCAGAACTCAACATTGAGAACCTTAAGGTGTATAGTTTAGATTATGTTGCACCAGAAGTGATCTATAATTATGGCAATAAAATTCCGAGTATTAAAACAGTAGAAGGCTATCTTATACCAGAGCAAAAGGAATTCTACTTAATGACAAGTAAAGTCAATCCCGAAACCATTTCTCAGTTTTCGAGCTTGTATAACATTACATATTTAGAAACTTACGATTTAAATACTTCCTCTAAAGATACAAGAGGTTACAAAACCAGGTTAGTAAATAAACTTTACAAGTTTACTCGGAAATAAATCGTTTAAGAAGATAGGTGTTCATCCTATAGAAACCATAACCGGCAAGGGCTCCGAAAGTCATTCCGCATATAATATCAACTGGATAATGTACACCAACATAAATACGACTGTAAGCCACCACAAAAGCCCAAAATAAGAGAATAAAAATCAACTTCTTAAAATATGGTCTTAATACCAATCCACCAAAAACAGCCGCAGCCATAGAATTAGAAGCGTGACCAGAGAAAAAGCTTCTATTGCTACTGCAACGCTCAGCAATATAACGTATGGTATCCATAATATCCTCACAGGCGCAAGGTCTAAAACGCAGTACTGAACGCTTTACAATATTTGTGGTTTGGTCGGTAAACGTAATCATGGCAGCAATGACTAAAACCATGAGTAATAAAGGTTTTAAACCATACTTTTTATAAATAAGAAATAATAGAATTGAATATAGAGGCACAAAGGTAAACTCGTTAGTAATGGCGAGCCACATAGAATCCCATGTCTCTGATCCCAATCCATTGAGGAACAAAAAAAGCTCTGTATCTAATTCTAAAAGTCTATCTAACATTAGTCGTCGTAACGTGCTACTTCTCTATCGTAAAAATCTGTGGCTTGTTTAATATAGTTTTCAGTTTCAGTCTCTAATTCCTTTTCATCGTGCTGGTCAAACTCTTCAAACCATTCTACTTCATCGTTTTCTAGATTGATAATAAATCTTGGAAACTCTGTATGTATAATATAAATAGCATCTGGATGATCTGTATTGTCTCCCAATATAAACTTAGGTAATTCCATGTATTAACTTTTGTCTTGTTGCAAAATTAAACGCTTTGTGAGATAATTAAACCTAAAATACAATAAAATTGCGGCAACACTCAAACCTGCTAACAGTCCAAGCCAAATACCTAGACTTCCATACGCTTCTGCTTTTCCTAAAAAATAACTAATAGGAAAGCCAACCACCCAATACGAAATAAAGGTAATAATCGTCGGTATCTTAACATCTTGTAGGCCTCGTAAAGCGCCTAAAGCAATCACTTGTAAACTATCACTAATCTGAAATACAGCCGCTGCCAATAATAATGTAGAAGCTATCTTTACCACCTCAGCAGTATCTAATGCATTTGCAGGATCATCTAAATCTACATATAAATCTGGTAGTATGTTATGAAAAACAACAAAGAACAAAGCAAAAACCACAGCAAAAACAAAACCGACTAAAAAGATAGATTCCGCGATACGCTTTAAGGCTTTAAAATCTTTAAGTCCTTTTTGATTTCCTACTCTAATCATGGCAGCCACACTCAATCCCATAGCGACCATAAACGTCATTGAGGATAAGTTTAGAGCAATTTGATTAGCCGCTTGTGAGTTGGCACCTAAGGTACCAGAGAGCCAAATGGCTGCTGTAAAAATCCCAACCTCAAAGAACATTTGCATAGCGCTTGGCATGCCTAAGTTCATTAGTTTATTTATGGGTTGCTTACTGAGTTTAAAGAATTTTATGTTTGTGACAAAAGCCTTAGACTTCTCTTTTTTCGCTAGTAACCACCACAAGTAAAACAACATCACAAAACGCGATACTAATGTCCCAACAGCTGCACCAACGATACCCATTTCTGGGAAACCAAACTTCCCAAAGATTAAGACATAGTTAATAGCAACATTAAGCACATTGGCTAAAATAGTAGCGTACATTGGGTATTTGGTGAGCGATAAACCATCACTAAATTGTTTAAAAGCCTGAAACACAATTAATGGCACCAAAGAAAAGGCTACCAAATCTAAATACGGAATGGCGAGCGCTACCACTTCTTCTGGCTGATCCATTACATACATTAGAGGTTTGGCCAACAATAACATTAAAAACAGTAACAAACCTAAAACGGTACACAAAAAGAAACCATGTTTAAACACGGACTTCCCTTTAGCAAAATTTTGTTCTGTATCTGCTTCTGCTACCAAAGGTGTAATAGCAGTAGAAAACCCAATACCAATAGACATGGCTATAAAAATAAAGCTATTGCCCAAAGACACAGCCGCTAATTCTGCAGCACCTAATTGCCCAACCATAATATTATCTACAAAACTGACAAAAGTGTGCCCAAGCATACCTAATATCACCGGAGAGGCCAATTTAAGGTTGTATTTAAATTCTTTGGTATAGTTGCTTAAAACCATTTGGCAAAAGTAGTACTTAGGTTGTTCTTGTACGAATTAAATTTGAATGGAATTTTGGTTGGTTCGCTTAACGCCCACTGTGTATGGCGTAGTGAGGCGCGCCTCACGGAAAGCCATTGTTGCGCCTGATTAGCTATACACGCTGTTGTGTGTAGTATCGTTCGGAGTTCTCGTAGACTCGACTAAATATACATAAAATTAGCGAGGTGCGACAAACAGTGGGCGTTGGTATGTAATTAGTAGAAGGGCAGCGTTTGGAAAACGCGATTCTACGTGCCGCAGGCAATTACATACCAACGCCCACTGTGTATGGCGTAGTGAGGCGCGCCTCACGGAAAGCCATTGTTGCGCCTGATTAGCTATACACGCTGTTGTGTGTAGTATCGTTCGGAGTTCTCGTAGACTCGACTAAATATACATAAAATTAGCGAGGTGCGACAAACAGTGGGCGTTGGTATGTAATTAGTAGAAGGGCAGCGTTTGGAAAACGCGATTCTACGTGCCGCAGGCAATTACATACCAACACTTAGATATGGTCAGTTATAATTGACTATATCCTTTGTTAAGCGAAGTTAGCTTTTAAAAATTGGATTTTCAATACGTAGAACTACGTATTTTTAATCTAAAGTGAAGCTATATTTTGCTTAGATGATTCAAACTCACCTAGCATATCCTCCACAATCTCAGCAACAGGTTTTACATCTTGGATTAAACCTGCAATTTGCCCTATCTCTAGTTCTCCATCTTCTAAATCGCCTTCAAACATACCACGTTTAGCTCTAGCTCTGCCTAAAAATTCTTTGAGTTGTTCTGGTGTTGGTGCCGTTTTATAAAGTTCTTGTAACTCGTTGTAGAAATTGTTTTTAATAAGTCTAACCGGAGCTAGCTCTTTTAGCGTGAGTTGTGTATCCCCTTCTTTAGCATCAACGACCACTTGCTTAAAGGCTTGGTGCGCAGAAGATTCTTCACTGGCTACAAATCGGCTACCAACTTGTACTCCATCGGCTCCTAATACCATACAAGCCAACATGGCTTTACCAGTAGCAATGCCTCCTGCTGCTATTAATGGAATTTGTAATTGTTCTTTTACCATTGGAATCAACGTTAAGGTTGTGGTTTCGTCACGTCCATTATGTCCTCCGGCTTCAAAGCCTTCAGCTACAATAGCGTCAACTCCTGCATCTTGTGCTTTTAAAGCAAACTTTACACTGCTTACCACATGCACTACTGTAATACCTTTTTCTTGTAACCATTTGGTCCAGGTCTTTGGATTTCCGGCAGAAGTAAAAACAATCTTCACTCCTTCCTCTACTATAATATCCATTATCTCAGTGATGTTAGGATACAGCATGGGCACATTGACTCCAAAAGGTTGGTCGGTTGCTGCCTTGCATTTTTGAATATGCTCTCGCAACACATCTGGATACATTGAACCTGCACCTATTAGACCTAAGATTCCTGAGTTACTCGCTGCTGAGGCAAGTCTCCAGCCACTATTCCAAATCATACCTGCTTGAATAATTGGGTGTTTTATATTAAAAAGATCTGTGATTCTATTCGCCATTTATTGCTTAATAAATTTAAAAGTTTTTGAACGTGTATCTGTTGATAGCTTCATAATGTAAATGCCTGTTGAGAAACGAGATACTTGTATTGGTTTAGAATTTTCAAACAGAATTTGCTTTAACACCTCTTTTCCCAGTTGATTATATATAGAAAGCTCAACCTCACTTGTGAAAGAAGGGATTCTAAAACTCAATTCGTTTTGTACAGGATTGGGATAGAAACTAAAGTCTTCAATCAATGATTCATCAAGAGATAATGCGATGCTTCGTGCTAGATCTAAATCGGGTATTCCATAGCCTAATAAATCATCTGGATTGTTAAATTGTGAAGCCGATTGCCGTACATAATCCATGACCTCGGTTGGAGATGCATTTGGTATGGCTTGCCATAAGGATGCTATACCACCACAAAGAATTGGACCACTAAATGAGGTGCCATTGTTTTGAGTGATACTATTATTTTGATCTATAACATATGCTGAACCACCACGAGCTACAACATCGGGTTTCTGATAACCTACTTGTGCTGTACCACCTTGCGAACTAAATGCCACATAATTACCATTGGCATCAACCGCTCCAACAGATAACACATCTGGTGAATCTGCTGGTGCACCTACAGTTTGCCATGTTGTTGCACCAGAATTGCCTGCACTGACTACAACCAATATGCCTTTTTCTACTGCGATAGACGCACCTTTTGTTATAAATGCCGTTTGACCATCCATATCTGCAGGCGTGTAATTATGACTCGCATTATCAAAGACACGATAACCGAGCGAAGTATTAATCATATCGACACCCAAACTATCAGCGCGTTCTGCCGCTTCTACCCAATAACTTTCTTCTGCAGGTGTTTCACTGCCAGCATCTTCTGTTAAAAATAAGTAATAGGAGGCATCTGGTGCTGTACCAACAAATTCGTCTTGTACAAAACCTGCCATATCACTCAATACTCTTGTGCCATGAGAACTTGCTGCACTTGCATATACATCTGCATCTCTGTTTACAAAGTCATAACCATCTAGCAAATCTCCATTATCTCTAAGTCTTTGAAACGCTCCCATAGTATTCACATTTGGGAAACCAGAATCCATTACTGCAATGGTAATGCCTTCTCCCGTAAAATCTGCAACATGCAAATTATCTACATTAATCATTTCTACTTGGTTCTGCGTATCACCATAAGTGAATACCACATTATCATCTTCAACTTCAGTTTTATCTTGTATCACCTCAGAACGTCCTGCAACATCTAAACTATTATTTGCAAAGTCAATAGTAGCAACATAACCTAAGGCACTTAATGCATTGATATCCGTTTCAAGCCCGCGAACATATACTGCGTTAAACCATTTTGATTTTGCAAGTACAGTAATTCCCGTTTGTGTTTTTAAGTCTGTAATATACGTTTCGTTTACAGGCACATCGCGAGCATCTATAACGATATTGTGATTTTGTTTTCTGTCAATAGCCTTCTGAGTAAGTATGGAAATTGGATTTGTCAAGGCAGCAGATACGTTTGGTTTATCTGTGAGATAAATCCATGCATCTTCTTGAGCGTAGCTGTTTATTGAAATAAGGAGCAATAAAAGCATGATTAATTTTCTAAACATGGCTTTTTCTTTTTATTGCAATTTAAGAAATAACTCCTGAACCTACCAATTCGTCTTTTAGATACCAAGCCACAAACTGACCTTCGGTAATTGCAGACTGTTTATTTTCAAACTCAACATATAAGCCATTAGCCACTTTATGAAGTGTCGCTTTTTCGAGTTGCTGTCTATATCTAATTCTAGCCATTACTGATAGAGTTTCACCTTCAGCTATAACCAAGTCTTCTCTTATCCAATGTAATTCTTCATTGGCTACAAATAAGACATTTCTATATAAACCAGGATGGTTTTTCCCTTGACCAGTATAAATGATATTATCTTCCACGTCTGTTTCTATAACAAATAAGGGTTCTACTGTACCACCAACTCCTAAACCTTTGCGTTGCCCTTTGGTAAAATAATGTGCTCCTTGATGTTGGCCTACTATCTTTCCATCAGATAATTTATAAACAGGCTTCTGAGATAAAAATGCCAATTCACTTTCTTTAGAATCGAACTTTGGAATTGCTTTACTGTAAGTTTCAAATGATGCATCAACCTCAACAATATCACCTGCTTTAGGTTTTAATTGTTGTTGAAGAAATTCTGGAAGCCTCACCTTACCTATAAAACACAAGCCTTGAGAATCTTTCTTTTCGGCAGTAATTAAATCTTGAGTCTTTGCAATTTCTCTAACTTCTGGTTTGGTTAACTCGCCAATAGGAAATAATGCTTTTGCTAATTGTGCTTGCGACAACTGACATAAAAAATACGACTGGTCTTTGTTATTGTCTGCACCTGCAAGTAACTGATGAATAGCTTTACCATCTTTTTCGATAGTCCCTTTTTTACAATAGTGACCAGTAGCAACATAATCTGCACCTAGTTCTAAAGCGATATCCATAAAGACATCGAACTTTATTTCGCGATTACATAATACATCTGGATTTGGTGTACGTCCTTTTTCATATTCATTAAACATATAGTCTACAATACGTTCTTTATACTGTACACTTAGATCTACAGTTTGAAAAGGGATACCTAATTTATCGGCTACAAGCATAGCATCATTACTATCTTCTAACCAAGGACATTCATCTGAAATAGTCACTGAATCATCGTGCCAATTTTTCATAAATAAGCCTATAACCTCGTAACCTTGCTCTTTTAAAAGATAGGCTGCAACACTAGAATCTACACCACCAGAAAGTCCTACTATGACACGTTTCACTTGCTATTAATCTTATATAGGTTTGTTCGAAAAACTTCGACAAAATTACAAAATAAAAAAGGCAATCGTATTAGGATTGCCATATCTAAATTCTATTGAATATATAGCTTAAAACTATTCGTATTTCTTTATTACTTTATTAATGGTATGATCTATTTCTTTAGACAACTTTCCGTTTTTATAATACTTCCAAACTTCTTTCTTTTGGTCCTTTATATAATAACCTTCTGATGTAATATTACCGCTTAAATCGTAGTTTATGGATTTACCATGTAATTCATTATCAAGATAAGTCGCTAACCTTAATAAGACTTTCGCTTCTGAAAACCATTTGGCTTCTCCATTTAACTTTCCGTTTTTATAAAATGCCTTTTCCCCAACAAGACCATTTTTATAATAGACAAAACGTTCTCCTTCTAACAATCCATTTTCATTATAGTTTTCCACAATCATCTTAGCTGTTGAATTTTTATGATAGAAAATCCATTGTCCGATATATTGTCTACCATTCATCTTACCCTCACTAATTACTTTTTTGTTTGAAGCATAAAAAGTGACATCTGCTAAACTATCTTTCTTATTAAAAACCTTAACCGCACTTAAAACACTCTTTCCTTTTGATAAAGTATAGTACTTAAATGAATCAATTTCTTTACCATGACTAAATACTCCTTCGTATCTCTTCTGATCGGTCTTATGATAGTTTTTTGTCCATAAACCGTGACGTTTGCCGTCTTTATCGAACTTATTAACTGATTTTTGAGCAAAAGCAGTTGTTAAAATTATTGTAAAAAATAAGGTCAAAAATATTTTTTGTTTAATCATTTTGTAATATTGTTAAACAAACAAGGCGTTTGTATATGATGAACAACTTTTAAAAACTCAAAAAAATGAAAATTATTTCAAAAACATTCAAATTACTTACAGTATTTCTATTGGTGATAGGTATGACTGCATGTAGTAGTGATGATGACAACACTACTCCACCTCCAACTACAACTACAATTGTAGATTTAGCACTGGCAACAAATGACTTAAGTACTCTAGTAACTGCATTAACTTTAGCAGATGGAGATTTAGTAACAGTATTAAGCGGAAATGGTCCTTTTACAGTTTTAGCACCAACAAACGCCGCGTTTGATACTTTTTTAGCGGCAAATAACTTTGGCTCTATACAAGATGTACCAACAGATGTGTTATCACAAATTCTTTTAAACCATGTAATTTCTGGTGAAGTAACATCTACTGCACTTGCAGGATTAGGATCTGGTTACACAAGTACGAGTGCAACTGGTGCTGGTGGAAATAATATTAGCTTATTATTTGATACTTCTAATGGTGTTAGATTTAACAACACAGCTTCTGTAGTTAACGGTGGTGCTGATGTTGACGCTGACAATGGTGTGGTTCATATAATCGATGCTGTTTTAGGATTACCAGATGTGGTAGATCATGCTATTAATAATGGTGGTTTTACAGCATTAACTGGTGCATTGACATCAGAAAATTTAGTAACAACATTACAAGGTGATGGTCCTTTTACAGTATTAGCTCCTACAGATACTGCTTTTGGTAATTTTACAAATCCAAATTCAAATGGTTTAGCTAACATACTTTTAAATCATGTATTAGGTGGAGTTATTTTATCTACTGACCTGGTAAATGCTGGATCTGGATATGCTTATACATCTGCTTCTGGACCTAATGATACTGACCTAAGTATTTATTACGATACAGCAGGTGGTGTGGTATTCAATGGTGCTGCAGAAGTTGCAGTAGCTGATATTGTAGGCACTAATGGAATCATACACGTTGTAGATAATGTTATTGATTTACCAACGATTGCAACATTCGCAACTACAAATCCTGCCCTATCAAGTTTAGTTTCTGCACTTCAATATGCTGATACAGGAGCACCTACAGTACCATGGATAGGAACAGTTTCTGACGTAACAGCAGGTCCTTTTACAGTATTTGCACCAACGAATGATGCTTTTGGAAATGTATTAACCGAATTAAGTTTATCTGGTTTTGGTGAAGGCACAGGAGAATTAAATGCTGCAACTACAGATGCTGTATTATTAAATCATGTTGTAAGTGGAAATATTCAATCTTCAGGATTACCAAATGGAACAGTAACTACATTAGGTGGTAATATCACTGCAGATAATACTGCATTTACACTTACAGATGGTAATAGTAGAGTTAGTAATATTGTAACAAGTTTAGTAGATATTCAAGGTATTAATGGTGTAGTACATGTTATTGATACAGTGATACTACCTGCAGAATAATGAAAGAGAAAAGTCGAGGCTGATTACCTCATTTTTATATTGATTGATTTAGTTAGTAGAAAACCCAGACACTTGTCTGGGTTTTCTTGTGTTCTAATATTTAGCTATGACGAGTTATCTTACCAGAATTTCCAAAAGGGTTTCACCTTTTTCTTTTCTAATGTGGGATTTTCAATATTAACATTCCTTTTCATAATTTCAAATACACGACCATAATTATAATCGACATTATCAACAGTTTTCTTCCAGTTAAATCTGAAATTTCAATTCTAGTATTTAATGATCCATTCCACTTTGTATTTAACCCATTATGTTTTAAAACCTCAACTATGTTTTGGGCCACTTCTTTAGCTAATTTGTCTTCTCGATTATAGCTATCATAGCCTAGGAATTACATTTTCTTATCGCCTATAGCTCTTTCTAAATCTTGTGAATGGTAGTAACAATAGCCTTTTGTTTTAATTCCTAAAGATTCGAGTTCTTCTATGACCTCCATACAATCTCCTTCCCCATCTTGTCTTGTGTAACCTGCTTTATGAAGCGACACTACACCTTTCTTATTTAAGTCATCAAAGGCATTAACAAGTTTTTGAAAATCCGTTAGTTGCTCCCAATGTTGACTTTCTGCTTCATGTTGTTCTAATCGTGTGTCGATTTCATTTTGAAACCAAACTTTGTCAAAATCTTCAACATCATAGAACATATCGCTAATGGTTTCCAATAAGTCAATACTATTATAAAAACCAAAGTGTATATCTTTCTCTAATTGTTCTATAGCTTCATTCTTTATGTCTTCATTCATCTATTCATACTTAATATCTGAGCTTATAAAATACAAAAAGCCTTAGCTAAAACTAAGGCTTTCATTTATCTAATAATAGACTAATTATTTCTTTCTTTTTTTCTGAGCTTGTTTTTGTTGTTCAGCTTGTTCCATCATTTCAGCCATTTTCTTTTGAAACTTATTTTGTTTCTTAGGCTTAGTTTTACTCACTTCAATCTTAGCTAAGACCTTATCTTCATCGATAATATAGTTTTTAATCACTAACATAATACCAATACTAATTAAGTTAGAAATGAAATAATATAAACTTAATCCTGAAGCGTAATTATTAAAGAATACTAACATTAAAAGTGGTGAAAAGTAAATCATGTACTTCATCATCTTGCTCATATCTGGCATTCCTTCTTGAGGAGGCCCTTGCATTGCTGTTTGCTGACCTGTTGTCATTTTCATGTAAAAGAAGATCGCAATGGCTGCTAATATTGGAAATAAACTAACGTGATCTCCATAAAATGGAATATTAAAAGGTAAGTCTAATACAGAATCAAAAGAACTTAAATCATCTGCCCAAAGGAAACTTTTTTGTCTTAACTCAAAGGCCGTTGGAAAGAACATAAACAAGGCATAAAATACAGGGATCTGCATTAAGCCTGGCAAACAACCACTTAATGGACTCGCACCAGCTTTACTCTGCAATGCCATAGTTTCTTGTTGCGCTTTCATTTTATTATCCTTGTACTTTTTTCTGATAACATCTAACTCTGGCTTCAAGATTTTCATTTTTGCCTGAGATAAGAACTGTTTATATTGTACAAAGGACAACATGATTTTTACTAGAATTGTCATTACAATGATAGCAATACCATAAGGTAAAAATCCACTAAGGAATCCAAATAGAGGGATAAATAAAGCTTTATTAATCCATCCAAAAATTCCCCAACCAAATGGGATACTTTCTTCTAATCCGTTTTCGTATGCTTTTAAAGTTTTAGCATCTGTAGGTCCGTAGTATAAACCAAAGTTTTTGTTTACCTCACCACCATTATATGCCAATTGAAATTTTGAGGTATATAACTTTGTAAACAATGTATCTACTTCTTCATCTTCAACTAAGTCTTTAGAAGTTATTGCTACATTCTTTAATGGTTTGTCATTAGACACTAAAATAGTACTAAAGAAATGCTGTCTGTAAGATAACCAGTCGACATCATCAACAGTTTCTTCATCATCGTTCATTTGCCCTAACTTATCAATCTTATCACCATCGTGTCTATACGTTAATCTGGTGTAACGATTTTCGTAGCTGATACTTTTGGCATGACGAATACTTTTTTGCTTCCAATCTAAAGTAATCGGTTGAGAGGTGTTAAATGCGCCACTTAAACCTTTTGACTTAATTGAGAAGTCAATCATATAGTCATTTGGTTTTAGCTCATAACGGTATTCTAAGTATTCAGACTCTGAAAACTTAAGTTTCATAGACACTACAGTATTCTCACCATTCTTTGTTACACTTGGTTGAAAAGGAAAATCCTGTGTATTGTGCGTACGACTATCTGATGTACTAAATGTAATATTAAAAGCACTATTCTGATCTTTAACTAAATATATTGGCACAGAATCGTAATCCACAAAATTTCTCAATCTCACCTCAGCTAAATGACCGCCTTTTCTATTAAATTTAAGTTCAAAAACATCAGTTGTTACAGTTGTTTGATCTTCACCAGGTAAACTTAAAGCGTATGACAATGCACCTACTTTATTTTGTGCAGCCACTAGTTGTGTAGAATCTAAAGCTTTGGTATTAGTATAGTCTTGAGCAGTTGTAGTAACTACAGCTTCATCTTGTTTACTTGTTTTCTGCTCCGCTTCTACCTGTTCTTGTTCTGCAACTTTTTGAGCTTCTATTTCTTCAGGTGTCGGACTGTTTTGATACATTATATATAATAGTATCCCAAAAATGAGAACAAAGCCTATTATAGAATTAATGTCGAATTTCTTTTCTTCCATATGTATTTACCGCTAATGCGGTCATCGATTAATTATTTTGATAATTCAAATAGCTATCCAAAATATCATTTACGCCAAAGTGGCATATTATTTCTTCTTTTTAAATTTAAGTGCTGCACTAACAAACGCTACAAATAGTGGATGTGGATTAGACACTGTACTCTTATATTCAGGGTGATATTGAACGCCAACAAACCAGTTATGAGTTGGTATTTCAATAATTTCAACCAATCCTGTTTCTGGGTTTAAGCCAGTTGCTTTCATACCAGCAGCTTCAATTTGGGCTTTGTAATCTTCATTGAGCTCAAAACGATGTCTATGACGTTCCTTAATAGAAGTTTGACCATAAAGATTATATGCAATACTATCTTTACTAAGATTACAATCCCATGAGCCTAAACGCATTGTTCCTCCTTTATTAATGACATCTTTTTGAGATTCCATTAAATTAATAACAGGGTTCTGAGTTTCTTCATCCATTTCAATAGAATTCGCATCGCCAATATTCAATACATTTCTTGCATATTCTATAACTGCCATTTGCATTCCTAAACAAATTCCTAAAAAAGGAATATTGTTTTCTCTAACATATTTCACAGCATCTATCTTACCCTCAATACCTCGTTCTCCAAAACCTGGAGCTACCAATACACCATCTAAATGTTGCAACTTAAACTCTATGTTGTCTTCATTTAAATACTCTGAATGAATCGATTCAACTTTAACCTTTACTTCATTTTCTGCACCAGCATGAATAAAAGCTTCTAATATAGACTTGTATGAGTCTTGCAGTTCTACATATTTACCAATCAAACCAATAACGACTTCACTCTTTGGGTTTTTATGGCGTTTCAAAAACTCATTCCATTGCCCTAAGTCTGGTTGATCACTTTTAAGTTTCAGTTTATCTAACACAACCTTATCCAAGCCTTCCTCTAGCATTAAATTTGGCACATCGTATATTGTTGACGCATCAATAGATTGTATTACAGCTTCTTGCTTTACGTTACAAAAACGTGCTAGTTTTGCTTTTAGACCATCACTTAATTCGTGCTCAGTTCTACATACTAATATATCTGCATGTACACCACTTTCCATCAATGTCTTTACACTATGCTGAGTCGGTTTAGTTTTTAATTCACCAGCCGCAGATAAATAAGGAATTAAAGTTAAATGGATAACTAAAGCATTATTATCCCCTAAATCCCATTGTAATTGACGCACAGCTTCAATATATGGTAAGGACTCAATATCACCTACAGTTCCTCCAATTTCTGTAAGAACAATGTCGTAATCTCCAGAATTACCAAGAATCTGAATTCTATGTTTTATTTCATCTGTAATATGCGGAATCACTTGAACCGTTTTCCCTAAAAACTCACCACGTCTTTCTTTATCAATAACACTTTGGTAAATTCTACCTGTTGTAACATTGTTGGCCTGTGATGTTGGTACATTTAAAAAGCGCTCATAATGTCCTAAATCTAAATCTGTTTCTGCACCATCATCAGTAACGTAACATTCACCGTGCTCGTAAGGATTTAAAGTTCCTGGATCTATATTAATGTAAGGATCTAATTTCTGAATTGTGGTTCTGTAACCTTGTGCTTGTAAGAGTTTAGCCAAAGATGCTGCTATAATACCTTTTCCGAGAGAAGAAGACACTCCGCCAGTTACAAAAATATACTTAGGGTTTGTGGTCATGTTGCGCTGTTAAACGCAGGCAAATTTACAAAATAAAACGAGTTTTCTATGAATTGTTTATGGTTTGTTGATATGTTATTTAATTAAGAGTATACTATGAGTTTATAGTATTAATACACCTGTTCATTTTGAGAACTGCGCAAAAAAGTCGAACTTGAAAAGGAAAGTAAAACCTAAATTATTTTGAAATTATACTTATTTGACGCTTTTACAATATCTATATATAAGGTATCGGACATTGTAAACCTAAAAACTCACAAAGAATGAAGACTACAATCTATAAAATTATTCTTTGGATATTATTTGGGTTTATTTTCATTAGCGCAGTCCATGCGATAATAGAAAGTTTAATCTATGTTTATTTACATTATGGGTTCTCTGATAAATTCTTAGATATACACTTTCAATATTATACACCAGCCTTTACTTTTATATTAACTTTTATTTTTAGTCTTATTATTCTTTTATATGTTAGAAAGAAGGTGAGCAAAAAAATTAACCTAGAAGATTTAAAATATCCATGGATTCTATCTGTCATTTCGTTAATCATTGCCATAGTTTTAAAACCAATTGCGCTTAGGGTTTCTGATAAAAAACTAATGCTCTTGTATGAAGATCTTTCTAAAGTTGATTACATGAGTAGGCTCGACTTTAATACCATATTTGATGCCGTAAATTATAGTAGCTATGGTTCTAAATGGCTGCTAGTTATATTATTAATTATAGGGTTTTTATATCTCATTAAAAAAAGCAAAGAAGGAAACAGAACCTAAGGAAGATTAAATGAGCGTTAACTACAAACTAAATTCTAAAGACAACTTAACCAAACTACTCATAAATAAGGATGTGAATTCTTGGGAAGAATTAGTTCAGTTTATAAAAAAGATGCCTTATGGTAGAAATAAAAATAGGCACGATCTAGACTTAGTAATTAAAGAACATAAAGGTACTTGTAGTTCTAAGCATGCACTATTAAAAGAAATTGCAAATTTAAATGCCATACCTCATATAAAACTGATTCTTGGTATCTACAAAATGAATGCGTCTAATACGCCAAAATTTGGTAGTGTGCTAAGTGAAAACAATATTGACTTTATACCGGAAGCACATTGTTACTTAAATATAAATGGAGAACGTTGGGATTACACTTCTGATAATTCTGATTTTAATAGGCTTAAAGATGACATTCTAATTGAAAAAGAAATAGAACCTTATCAGGTTGTAGCGTTTAAAGTAGACTATCATAAAGCATATATAAAATCATGGATAAGTGAACATAAAATTCCTTATAGCTTTGAATATATTTGGAGTTGTAGAGAACAGTGCATAGCTAATCTGAGCGCTTGACTTTGTTTTTTTCAACTAACTTCGTTTACCATTGGATATAAACCATTGAAACGCTTTTATGCCCTGCGAACTGTTACAAACCATTTCATAATTACACAAGTATTTTATATGAAGACTTAAGTTAAGTCCATTTCAGATTTATTTGAATCTATCAATCTATATATAATTTAGAAAGGACTTACCATTATAAATAAAACGAATAATATAGGGCTTGTTAGTGCTAGTATTAGATTTATCTTTTTCATTGATCATCTATTAATTTAATACACTACAAAATTGACATATTTATACGGTTCTAAAAACATGTATATTGACTTATTTATGGTGAATATTAGCAGTAATTAAGAAAAGCGCATTTTAAAAATCTTGGAATTTCACTCAGAATAATAAAACGCAACAACGTAATTGCACAATGTTGCGAAGTGCAATGCAATCGCAACGTGAAAAATGGTAATAAATAAGATAAAAAAAGTTTGCAACATGGGTAATTATTCATTGCAGCGGAATTTCTTAAACGAAAATTCCTGCACTGAAATAAAGGCTTGGTGATATCGGAATAGTCCTCTCTGACGATTCCGCTATGAAAACCATAGCCCAACCATTAAACGAACTTCGAAAAACGCATTCCAAAAAATATAACAATTAAACATATCTTTGCAATCTATTAAGATTAAACCATGCGCATAGATATTATAACTGTATTACCAGAGCTTTTAAAAAGTCCGTTTGAGGCTTCTATATTAAAACGTGCTATAGAAGCGGATTTGGTAGAAGTGTATTTTCATAATTTAAGAGATTATGCAACTGGTGGCTACAAAGCAATTGATGATACGCAATTTGGTGGTGGAGCTGGTATGGTAATGCTTATAGAGCCTATTGATAAATGCATTTCAAAACTACAAGTAGAACGCAATTATGACGAGATTATTTACATGACACCAGATGGTGATCAGCTTAATCAAGGCATCGCTAATCAAATTTCACTAAAAGAAAATATTATAATTCTTTGCGGACATTATAAAGGTGTTGATGAGCGTGTTAGAGATCTATTCATTACAAAAGAGATTTCTATTGGAGATTATGTATTATCTGGCGGAGAGCTTGGAGCAGCAGTTTTATGTGATGCTGTCATAAGATTAATACCAGGTGTATTAGGTAATGAGACTTCTGCATTAACAGATTCGTTTCAAGATGGTTTATTAGCACCACCAATATATACAAGACCTAGAGAGTACAAAGGTTTAAAAGTACCAGAAGTATTATTTAGTGGTAATTTTCCAAAGATTGAAAAATGGAGAGAAGAACAAGCCTACAAAAGAACTGAAGACCGTCGTCCAGACCTCTTAAATAACGAATAATACCTTATTTGGAATTACCTAAAAAACTTTTAAGTTTTCACTTTCTAATTTTAAGTTTTTAACTATATTTGCACCCAATTTTGGATTAACCTCTGGCGAGAATCGTGAATGTTGATTTGAAATAACCATTATAAACAAAACAAAATGAATTCTTTAGTAAAATTTGTACAAGACGAATTTGTAACCCGTAAAGATCTTCCAGAATTTAGTGCTGGTGATACCATCACTGTGTATTACGAAATTAAAGAAGGAAATAAAACACGTACACAGTTCTTTAAAGGTGTAGTATTACAACGTAAAGGAACAGGAACTTCAGAAACATTCACTATTCGTAAAATGTCAGGAACTATTGGTGTAGAACGTATCTTCCCAGTGCACTTACCTGCTTTACAAAAAGTAGAAGTTAATAAAAGAGGTAAAGTACGTAGAGCTCGTATTTTCTACTTTAGAGGTCTTACTGGTAAAAAAGCAAGAATTAAAGAAGTTAGAAGAAAATAATTTAACGACTTATAAAACTTACAAAAAGCTCTCAAAATTGAGAGCTTTTTTTAGTTTATTAACTTTTGTTAATAACTCCAGTTTATAAGATGTTGATATCTAAATCGTTAAAAAAATTGTTTATTCGCAATTCTCATATACTTTAGCTGAATAATAAACAACAAACCTCGGTTTGGTTATAAAAGTAATTTTAGATTTATGTTATATTGTTGATAGAGTAACGTTCTTTATTTAATGAGATTGTTTTTTGAGGTTTATGAGCGGCTTGTGTAAGCAAGTGCTGTAAAGTGAATTATGAAGCTAGATAGTTACAGTATGCATTGTAGGTTGTAAGTAGATAGTGAAAAGCTTTGAAGATGTAATGGAATCGAAAGTGAACATGAAAAGGAAGAGCAATGTTTTTAGAGGTGTCAAACACGCAAGTGAATGATAAATAAAAAAATATCAAGGAAAGCAAACTTAGAAACTTAGTAGTATCAGGTCAATACATTTTGAAAGGTATGAAACGTTTCGTTGAAGCAGGAAAGCTTGAACTGAAAAGGATGGTGGTGTAAGTCATACATCCGATTTAGTGAAAACTGAATAAGTCATGTCATTACTGTTTCTATAAAAGCCATATCAAGACAGATTTATCTGTAGTGAAATGGCTTTTTGTTTTTATAGAACTTTTATGTTACTTTAGATTTAAGCCATTTCAATATCTCCTCCATCTTAATCATATCTTTCGTATCCTTGTATTATGAACCTTCCATTTATAGATAATCAAGAATTCAAAAATCAGAATTACGAAACTGCTAAACTAACTAAAGGTGAATATACTGAGTGCACATTTGTAAATTGTAATTTTGAAAATTCGGATCTCTCTAACAATTCCTTTTTAGAATGCGAATTCATCGATTGTAATCTAAGTAATGTCAATGTAACGTATACTATATTTAATGATGTTTCTTTTCGCGGTAGTAAATTGGTTGGTGTTCAATTTCAGAATTGTAATGATTTTCTATTAGCATTTGGCTTTATAGATTGTACTTTAAATTTAAGTTCCTTTTATCAGCTAAAAATTAGCAACACAAAATTTTTAAACTGCAAAATGCATCGCGTTGATTTCACTGAGACCGAAGCTAAACATGTAACATTTTCAAAATGCGATTTAAAAGATGCTATATTCGATGCCTCAAATGTAGAAAGCTCAGATTTCTCAACTGCATATAACTTTTCAATTCATCCTTCAGACAATAAAATAAAGAATTCGACCTTTTCTAAAGAAAATTGTTTTGGGCTATTAAATTCATTTCAAGTTAGAATAAAGTAATATCTAAATTCTACTCATTTTTATTATCAAAATCACAAAATATTTAGCAGTTTACTGTTAATCTAATACTAAGAAAACGTTATCGTTTTTGTATATTTGCACAGCAAAATTTTAAGCTAAATAGCATTCAAAATATTTTAACGACCTATGACAAAAACAGCGAAAATTGTTTATACAAAAACCGACGAAGCACCAGCACTTGCAACACGTTCATTTTTACCAATTGTAAAAGCATTTACTAAGTCTTCTGGTATTACAATAGAAACTAAAGATATATCATTAGCAGCAAGAATTTTAGCTACATTTCCGGACTTCTTAACTAAAGATCAAAAAGTAGCAGATGCTCTAGCAGAATTGGGCGAACTTGCCAAAAAACCAGAAGCCAATATTATAAAATTACCAAACATTAGTGCTTCAATACCACAACTTACAGATGCTATTGAAGAGTTACAAGCTAAAGGCTTTAAATTACCGGATTATCCTGAAAATGTAAAAACAGCTGAGGATAAAGAGATTAAGTCTCGTTACGATAAAATAAAAGGTAGTGCTGTAAACCCAGTACTTAGAGAAGGAAACTCAGATAGACGTGCACCAAAGGCGGTAAAAAACTATGCTAGAAAAAATCCACATAGTATGGGAGCTTGGTCTTCTGATTCTAAAACACATGTTGCTACCATGTCGCATGGTGACTTTGCACATAACGAAACTTCGGTAACTATTAATAAAGCTACATCTGTTAAGATTGTTCATACTGATGCTTCTGGAAATCAAACGGTTTTAAAAGATAATTTAGCCTTATTAAATGGAGAAATTATTGATGCTACTGTAATGAGTAAATCAGCATTATTAAGTTTCCTAGATTCTGAAATTAAGGATGCAAAAGCACAAGATATTTTAATGTCTTTACACATGAAGGCTACAATGATGAAGGTCTCTGATCCAATCATTTTTGGGCATGTTGTAAGAACTTATTTTAAATCTGTTTTTGAAAAACACGCTGAAACATTTGAAGAAATTGGTGTTGACGTTAATAATGGTTTTGGAAATTTACTTGAAAACTTAGAAGAGTTACAAAAATCTAAACGTAGCGACATTGAAAACGATATAAAGACAGCTTTAGAGAATGGACCAGATTTAGCTATGGTAAATTCTGATAAAGGAATTACGAATCTTCATGTGCCAAGTGATGTAATTATTGATGCATCAATGCCAGCAATGATTAGAACTTCTGGTCAAATGTGGAATGCTGAAGGTAAACAACAAGATACTAAAGCGATAATACCAGATAGTAGTTATGCAGGTGTTTATATTGCTACAATAGATTTTTGTAAAAAACACGGAGCTTTTGATCCTACTACTATGGGAACTGTTCCAAACGTTGGACTTATGGCTCAGAAAGCTGAAGAATATGGTTCACATGACAAAACTTTTGAAATAGCTTCAGATGGTAAGGTTGAAGTTATTAATGCATCAGGATCAGTTTTAACAAATCATAATGTTGAAGCAGGAGACATTTGGAGAATGTGCCAAGTTAAGGATGCACCAATACAAGATTGGATTAAACTTGCTGTTACAAGAGCAAGAGCGTCAAAAACTCCTGCGGTTTTTTGGTTAGATAAAAATAGATCACACGATGCTGAATTAATTAAAAAAGTAAATGAATATTTACCAAGCCACGATGCAACTGGCTTAGATATTAGAATTTTGTCACCTATCGAAGCAACTAATTTTACATTGGAGCGCATTAAGGATGGTAAAGATACGATATCAGTAACTGGAAATGTACTTAGAGATTATCTTACTGATTTATTTCCAATTTTAGAAGTTGGTACAAGTGCAAAAATGTTATCTATTGTTCCTTTAATGAATGGAGGTGGCTTATTTGAAACTGGTGCTGGTGGATCTGCACCTAAGCACGTACAACAATTTGTTACTGAAAATCATTTACGTTGGGATTCTTTAGGTGAGTTTTTAGCTTTAGCTGTTTCACTTGAGCATTTTGCAGAGGTAAATAATAATGCTAAAGCAAGAGTCTTAGGAGAAACTTTAGATGATGCTTCTGATAAATTATTAGAAAACAAAAAAGGACCTTCTAGAAAAGTAAATGAACTTGATAATAGAGGAAGTCATTTTTACTTAGCAATGTATTGGGCTGAAGCATTAGCAAATCAAGATAAAGATGCAGATTTAAAATCTGAATTTACAGATATATATAAAGCTATGTCATCTAATGAAGATGCTATTATTAATGAACTCATAGACTGTCAAGGTGTTTCTGTAAATATTGATGGTTACTATCTTCCAAATGAAAATTTAGTAAGCAATGCTATGCGACCTAGCAGTTCTTTAAATAAAATTTTAAACTCATAATAACTTAATAATTAAGGTTATGTTAAAAGCTTATTTCGGGAAGCTTTTTTTATTGTTTTGAATTAATTTCGCTTATGAAGTTACGTTTTGAGACTTGAAGCGTCTCTATAATAAGTAAAAATCATAAAATCAGTCATAACTCATGCTAATACATATTAAAAGAATTTTATTTCTCTTTTTATTATGTCCATTATTTCTTCAAGCACAGGAAAAATTTACACTTAGTGGAGTCGTAACTGATATTGAAAGTAATGAAACACTTATTGGTGTTAATATTATAGTACCAGAAATTCAATCCGGAACTATGACTAATGAATACGGCTTCTACTCTATCACATTACCATCTGGCTCTTATAAAATTCAAATAAGTTATTTAGGTTATAAAACTATTTCAGAAACTATTGATCTAAATTCTGATATGTCAAAGAGTTTTAAACTCGTTGAATCTGCAGAAAGTCTTGATGAAGTTGTGATTAAAGAAGATGTTGAAAAACTGAATATTAAAAAACCTCAAATGAGTGTTAATGCTTTATCTATTAAAACGATAAAGAATATGCCTGTGGTTTTAGGAGAAGTTGATGTTATAAAATCAATTACATTACTTCCAGGTGTAACAAATGCTGGTGAAGGCTCATCTGGTTTTAATGTTAGAGGTGGTGCAGCAGATCAAAACCTTATTCTTTTAGATGAGGCAACGATATTCAATTCTTCACATTTATTTGGATTCTTTTCAGTGTTTAATCCAGATGCCATAAAGGATATAAAATTATATAAAGGTGGGATTCCTGCAAAGTATGGTGGACGTGTTTCTGCTGTACTCGATATCTATCAGAAAGAAGGAAATAGTAGTGATTTCCATATGAATGGTGGAATTGGTTTAATCTCTAGCCGACTACTTGCAGAAGGACCGATAAAAAAGAACAAAGGATCTTTTCTTTTAGGTGGACGAAGTAGTTATGCCCATTTATTTTTACCGCTTTTTGATTTAGACAACGTAGCTTATTTCTACGACCTAAATACTAAATTAAGCTATAGATTTAATGACAATAACAGTATTTTCTTATCGGGTTATTTTGGTCGTGATGTATTTGAATTGGCCGATAGTTTTGAAAATACATATGGAAATACAGTGGTTAATTTTAGATGGAATCATTTATTCTCTGATAAGTTATTTTCAAACCTATCATTAATTTATTCAGATTATTATTATGGTCTCAAATTAGACTTCGTAGAATTTGATTGGGAATCTGGTATTAGAAACTTTAATCTGAAATACGATTTTAAACATTACATCAGTAATAATTTTAAACTCGAATATGGTTTAAACAGTATCTATTATAAATTTAATCCTGGTGAAATTAATCCTACTAATGAAAGCTCTGGTATTAATCCCTTCAAGCTAATTGATAAATATGCTTTTGAAAATGCAGTTTATTTAGATGCTGAACATAAGTTAAGTAATAAATTATCTGTAAGTTATGGTGCACGTTTTAGTACATTTCATCGTCTAGGGCAGGACGAACTTAATGTATACGATAATGATAATCCTGTACTGTTTAATGAAGATATTGGAATATATGAAAAGGCAGATCCGAATGGGACAGAAAATTTTAGCAGAAGTGATGTTATTGAATCCTTTTCCAATATAGAACCACGTTTAGCATTAGCGTATCAACTTAATGAGAACTCCTCAGTAAAAGCAAGCTACAATCGGATGAGTCAATATCTACACCTTCTCTCAAATACAAGTTCACCTACTCCATTAGATGTTTGGACTCCTAGTGGAAAATATGTAAAACCACAACTCTTAGATCAAGTCGCTTTGGGCTATTTTAGAAGTTTTAAAGACAATAAATTCTCATTAGAAATTGAAAGTTTTTATAAATCTATTAAGAACCGTATTGATTATATAGATGGCGCTGATTTAATCGCTAACAACGCCATTGAGCAAGTTATTTTAAATGGAAAGGCCAGAGCTTATGGTTTGGAAGTGCTATTAAGAAAAAATGAAGGAAAATTAAAGGGTTGGTTAGCTTACACATTGTCAAAATCTGAGCAAAAAACACCGGGTAGAAGAGCTTCAGAAACTGGAATTAATAATGGTAAATGGTATAATACCGCATTTGACAAAACTCATGATATATCCATAACAGGAAGCTATGAACTGAATAAAAAATGGTCTTTTAGCTCTAATTTCCTATTTCAAACTGGGCAACCGGTAACATTTCCAAATGGTCAGTATCAATATAATGGTATAGTAATACCAAGTTTTGAATCTCGAAACTCAAGTCGATTATCATCTTATAATCGCTTAGACATAGCTGTAAACTATAACCCAAAACCTGAAAGTACTAAAAAATTCAAAGGAGAATGGGTCTTCGGAATTTATAATGTTTACAACCGACGAAATGCAGCAAGTATATCGTTTAGAGAAAATAGAATGTCAGGAACAAATGAAGCTGTAAGACTAGCAATTTTTGGGATAGTACCTTCTGTTTCCTATAATTTTAAATTTTAAGTCATGAAAAAGGTATTATATCTAGTTTTTACTTTTTGTTTCTTGTTTAGTTGTGAGGACGTTATTGATGTTGAGCTCAATGAAACTGAACCACGTTTAGTTGTAGAAGCATCAATTAATTGGTTTAAGAATACAACAGGAAATGAGCAAAGTATTAAGCTTTCATTATCAGCTCCATTTTTTGATGAGACTATCCCACCTGCCAATGGAGCCTTAGTACAAATTGTAGATTCTAATAATATTACTTTCAATTTTATAGAAGACGGAAGTTCAGGTATCTATAGAAATAATAATTTCATTCCAGAAATAGACCAATCGTACAGTTTAGAGATTAACTATAATAACGAAACTTATACAGCAACAGAAACATTAAAATCAGTAGTTTCTATAGACTATATAGAACAAATCAATGAAGGTGGTTTTACAGGAGAGGATATTGAATTGAAAGCATATTACACAGATCCAATTGATGTAGAGAATTATTACTTCTTTGAGTTCACAAGTGATATTCCTGTAATACCAACATTAGAAGTTTATGATGATACATTCACTGATGGAAATCAAATTTTTGGATTTTACACTGAAGAAGATTTGGAATCAGGAGATATAGTGACCATCAGAAATTATGGAGTTACAGAACGATTCTATGAATTTATGTTCATTTTACTTCAACAAGGAAGTGATGACGGAGGTGGCCCTTTTGAAACACAACCAGCAACAGTTAGAGGTAATTGTATTAATGTAACAAATCCAGATAACTATCCTTTTGGGTATTTTAGACTCTCAGAGGTTGATCAAGTTACATACACTATTGAATAATTTTTATTTTGTCCTTAGCCAAATGGCTTGTCTTTCAGCTAAATTTATTTCTTACCTTTAAAATATGATTTTTACCAAAACCACTGAACAAGACTCTCATTATAATAATCTGGAAAATATGTCCATCAATGAGATTATTACTAATATAAATAAGGAAGATAAGACTGTTGCATTGACCGTAGAAAAAGTATTACCTCAAATTGAAGCTCTTACAGAACAAATAGTTCTCAAATTAAAAAAAGGCGGGCGATTATTCTACATTGGAGCAGGTACTAGTGGACGATTAGGTATACTTGATGCATCAGAATGTCCACCAACGTTTGGTGTTTCTCATGATTTAGTAATTGGTCTTATTGCTGGTGGAGATGATGCAATAAGAAAAGCGGTTGAAAATGCAGAAGACTCAACAACGCAAGGTTGGCAGGATTTAAAAGCTTTCAATGTTTCAATCAATGATGTTGTTGTTGGTATTGCTGCATCAGGAACTACACCTTATGTTATAAGTACTTTAAAAAAATGTAATGAATTAAATATATTGACTGGTTGTATTACATGTAATGAAGCTAGTCCGTTAGCATTGACAGCAAAATTTCCAATAGAAGTTGTTGTTGGTCCAGAATTTTTAACTGGTAGTTCTAGAATGAAAGCTGGTACAGCTCAAAAACTAGTTCTTAATATGATTACCACAACATCTATGATTCAACTAGGAAAAGTAAAAGGAAATAAAATGGTGGATATGCAACTGAGTAATGATAAGTTGGTGAATAGAGGTATCAAAATGATTATGAATCAATTAAAGATTTCCGAAGAAGATGCAACTCAATTACTTACTAAGTATAAAAACGTAAGAAAAAGTATAGCAGCATATGGACGAGAATAATAGAACTGATAAAGTTATTTTGTTAAAGGGGTTAAAACAAATGGGTATTTGTCTTATACTTATGTTTACAGGTCCTAGTGTTTTTCGAGTAGCAGTTATAAATGATACTAAACCACTTTACATTCCATTATTGACATTGTCTATTCTTATTTGTATTGCTGCAATCTATTTCCTTTACAAGGGAATCAACACTATTTTAGATAGCATATTTAAAAATAAAAAGTAATACTTCAAAATTGCTTTTAGAACTAACTTCTATATACTAAATACATTCAGTACCAAAACCAAAAAAAACCCTTACTAAATAAATAGTAAGGGTTTAAATAAATATCAACTTTTTGTTGACACAAAAAAGGCGGCGACCTACTCTTCCACAAATAGCAGTACCATCGGCGCAAACGGGCTTAACTTCTCTGTTCGGAATGGTAAGAGGTGAGCCCCGTCGCTATAACCACCTTAAATCTTTATCCTTAAGCTTAGCTTAAAGACTTTATGATGTGTAGTTAAAAACACTAATATCTTAACATATTGAAAAATGATTCATGAATAAATAATATGTACTCTAAAAAAACTGCCGTACAATAAGCCTATGGGTTATTAGTACTACTTGGCTATGACATTACTGCCTTTACACCTATAGCCTATCAACGTGGTCATCTTCCACGACCCTTTAAAGAAATCTCATCTTGTGGTGGGTTTCGCGCTTATATGCTTTCAGCGCTTATCCCTTCCCAACGTAGCTACCCAGCAATGCTCCTGGCGGAACAACTGGTACACCAGAGGTTAGTCCAACTCGGTCCTCTCGTACTAGAGTCAGATCCACTCAAATTTCTAACGCCCACAGTAGATAGAGACCGAACTGTCTCACGACGTTCTGAACCCAGCTCGCGTGCCACTTTAATGGGCGAACAGCCCAACCCTTGGGACCTTCTCCAGCCCCAGGATGTGACGAGCCGACATCGAGGTGCCAAACCCCCCCGTCGATGTGAGCTCTTGGGGGAGATCAGCCTGTTATCCCCGGAGTACCTTTTATCCTTTGAGCGATGGCCCTTCCATACGGAACCACCGGATCACTATGCTCTACTTTCGTACCTGATCGACCTGTATGTCTCTCAGTCAAGCTCCCTTATGCCATTGCACTCTACGCACGGTTACCAAGCGTGCTGAGGGAACCTTTAGAAGCCTCCGTTACTCTTTTGGAGGCGACCACCCCAGTCAAACTACCCACCAAGCACTGTCCCTGATTAGAGGTTAGACTCTAGATAAGCAAAGGGTGGTATTTCAACAATGACTCCACAACGCCTAGCGACGCCACTTCAAAGTCTCCCACCTATCCTACACATTACTTATCCAAAGCCAATACTAAGCTATAGTAAAGGTTCACGGGGTCTTTTCGTCCCACTGCGGGTAATCGGCATCTTCACCGATACTACAATTTCACCGAGCTCATGGCTGAGACAGTATCCAAATCGTTACACCATTCGTGAAGGTCGGAACTTACCCGACAAGGAATTTCGCTACCTTAGGACCGTTATAGTTACGGCCGC
>NZ_AP014583.1:532500-675000 GCF_000828715.1 Winogradskyella sp. PG-2
ATCAAGAAAAATGGTAGAAAATGGACCACCTTGAAGTTTTACTGATACTGTATCTAAACGTTTATAATCTGTACTTTTTCTTGCTTTACCTAATTGTATAGCATCTCTTTGTGAACTTGTAGATGGTTGTTTTAAAATATTAACAACCGCTTCTGTTAAGGACACATTTCTATTACGTCGCTTAATGGTTTCTCTATAAAAAGCGGTCATATAAACAGACTCTTTTTGAACATTTTTACTTTTTTCAGAAAACACTTTCTTAACTAAATTCTCTGCGTTCTTAAAAGCAGATATACTTACAGCCGATAATGCAGTTACTGCCTTATATAGCTTTATTTTATTTTCTTTAGAAGATAATTCAGACAATGGTAAAACCCGAGTATTGTAGCCTAACAAAGAAATAACCACTTTAGAATCTAAAAATTTATTAGGCACCTTAATGGTAAATTCACCTTCAGAATTCGCTATGGTACTAATATTAGTTTCATTAATATTAAAACTAACTGCTTCTAATGCTCTTTTAGAATCTCCATCAATGACCTTCCCACTATATTCGGTAAAATCATTTTGTGCTAATAAGGTTGTTGAAAAAAGTAGTACAAAGAATAGAAAAAAAGTACTAGCCTTTTGTTTAAATATAAATCGTTCCATCATTACCTATTTAAGATTAAACTACAGTAGGAATTAAGACCCACACCTAGTAAAGATAAGGATAAGTGTAAAACTTATCATCCAAAATTTAGTTAAAATTCTAGTGTTGTAAGAGAAGTAATATTAAAATAAAATTACATGCGCTCTGGTACATCAATCCCTAAAACTCTAAATGCATTTTTAATAGTTTGACTCACAGATTTAGATAAGGCGATTCTAAAGTTCTTCTCTTTATCATTATCAGCTCCAAGGATAGATACATTTTGATAGAATGAACTAAAATCCTTTACCAAGTCATATGTATAATTAGCAATTAAAGCAGGACTATGTTGAGCTGCTGCATTTTGAATTGCTTCTGGAAACAATTCTAACTGTTTAATAAGTTGTTTTTCCTTTTCGTGTAATATCAATTCACTAAGTTCAACTTCTGTACCTTCAGCTTTTCTTAGAATAGATTGAATTCTAGCATAAGCCATTTGAATATATGGCGCAGCATTCCCTTGAAAATCGATTGATTCTTTTGGATCGAATAAAATTCGTTTTTTAGGATCTACTTTTAGGATATAATACTTTAATGCTCCTAAACCTATGGTTTTATAAAGGGCTTTCTTCTCGTCTTCTGAGTAATCTTCAAGTTTACCAAGCTCTTTAGAAATCTCCTCAGCTGTATCTGCCATTTCTTTAATTAAATCATCTGCATCTACAACAGTTCCTTCTCTACTCTTCATTCTTCCGCTTGGTAAATCCACCATTCCATAGCTTAAATGAAATAAGTTTTTCGCCCAATCAAAACCTAGTTTTTTGAGGATTAAGAATAATACTTTAAAATGATAATCTTGCTCATTACCAACCGTATAGACCATGCCACCAACATCAGGATAATCTTTAATACGTTGTATGGCTGTACCAATATCTTGAGTCATATAAACAGCTGTACCATCACTACGAAGTACAATTTTACGATCTAGTCCTTCATCTGTTAAATCACACCATACAGAACCATCAGCATCTTTTTCAAAAACACTTGTTTTTAAGCCTTCGGCAATGAATTCTTTTCCTAGTAAATAAGTTTGGCTTTCATAGTAGTATTCATCAAAGTCAACACCAATATTTTTATAGGTTACTTCAAAGCCATCATAAACCCAGCCGTTCATCTTTTTCCAAAGTGCAACAATAGCTTCATCTCCTGCTTCCCATTTTATGAGCATTTCTTGAGCTTCTAATAATATTGGGGCATTTTTTTTAGCATTTTCTTCAGTCTTACCATCTCTAATTAATTCGGCTATCTCTGCTTTATAGGCCTGATCAAACTTTACATAATAATTACCAACCAATTTATCTCCTTTTAATGCAGTAGATTCAGGTGTTTCTCCATTTCCAAAACGTTTCCATGCCAACATACTCTTACAAATATGAATACCTCGATCGTTAATGATCTGCGTTTTGTATACTTTTTTTCCAGATGCTTTTAAAATTTCAGCAACACTATAGCCTAACAATACATTTCTTACATGTCCTAAATGCAAAGGCTTGTTAGTGTTTGGTGAAGAATATTCTACCATTACAGCTTTATCATCCTTTAATTTAGAAAAACCATAATTGGCTTCGTCTTTTATAGAGTAAAAGAAATTGAGATAATAACTATCGCTAATTTCAATATTTAAAAAACCTTTAACAACATTAAACCCTTTTACTAATTCTACATTATCTAGTAAATACTGACCAATTTGCTCTCCAATCACAGCAGGATTACCTTTCACAATACGTAACATCGGAAACACAACAACCGTAATATCTCCAGCAAACTCTTTTCGAGTAGCTTGAAATTCTACAGATTCTAATTCCGACTGAAACAACGTTTTTATTGCTGCTTTTACATGTAATTCTAAAGTCTCTTGAAGATTCATTCTCTCTGCTGTTTTCGTATTTTAAAATGCTTGCAAAGATAGAAGTTTTATTAAGAAATATGATTAAATTTGGACAAGAACAGAATGGTTAATAAATGAAATTAGCAACTAAAATAATTTTAGCTCTAGTCTTAATTGTGTCTTGCACAGATTCTGAAAGTAATAACGATGGTCAAATTAATGAATCGATATTCTATAAAGGCATGGATTTATCGTTTCAAAGCGAATTAGAAGATTATAATATAGACTATAAAGATTCTGATGGTAATTCTGTAGAACTTCTTGATTTTGTAAAATCTAAAGGCACCAATTTAGTACGATTAAAGTTATGGCACACACCTCAGAATGGTGAAAATGGTTTATCAGATATAAAAGCTTATGCGCAACGTGTAAAAGAAAAAAGAATGGGCTTTTTACTCAACTTGCATTATAGTGATTATTGGGCTGATCCTGGCACACAAACACCACCTCTAGCATGGCAAAACATGACAATAGATGAGGTAAAAGTAGAGATCTATAATTACACAAAAGATGTGGTTCTGCAATTACAAACTCAGAATACAATGCCCGAAATTATTCAGATTGGAAACGAAACTGATAGTGGTTTTTTATGGAATTATGGTAAAGTATGGAATGAGTTTAGTGACAATTGGGTTAATTATGCTGGTTTGGTATCTGAAGCTATACGAGCTGTAAGAGAAATTGATACAGCAAATGAATCACAAATTATGCTTCATATTGCTGGTATACAGACTGCAGTTCCGTTTTTCTCAGAACTACTCCCTTATAATCTCGATTTTGACATTATCGGTTTGTCCTATTACCCGCAATTTCAAACTAAAGATTTAGACCTAATTACATCAACACTAAATACTGTTGCAACTACTTTTGACCAACCTATTTTAATGGTAGAAGTTGCATATCCTTTTACCTTACTATGGAATGATAATCAGAATAATTTTATAGGAAATATCAATCAAATAATCCCAGAGTTTGCACCAACTCCTCAAGGTCAAAAAGCCTATTTTGAATGGTTAATCACAACTATAAAAAATATACCAAATAATAAAGGTATTGGATTCTGTTATTGGGCACCAGATTGGGTGGCCTTTTCTGGAAATGAAAATACATCTACAAATGGTACATCTTGGGAGAATCAGTGCCTTTTCGATTTTGATTTAAAAGCCTTACCAGCTTTAGATTCATTTTACGATAACTAATTGATTTTTAGACTAATAAAAAAGTAATGCATTTCATCGATGATTAGGTAGTTCTACTATGTTTTTTGCCGTTTATCGGTTCGTCGATTTTTTTTAAAATTTGAGTTGTCACTTCATCTAATTTATTGGTATTAAATCCTATTAATTAGTGTATTCAAGGACATTATGGCATTTTTGAGTAGCTATTAATCAATGTCCCAATCATTAATGGAGCTTAATAATCAAACATTAACTAGATTGTTTCTGTTTTGTGTTAACGTACTTTTTTCATCCCTCTATAAAAGTTTTTCGCACCAAAACAGTGCAATTCATTTTAACGTCATTCGAAGATGAAGCAGTTACTGACATTAGCTGTTTGTCTATCGTCGTTATTTATTTTTTCACAGAATGAAAGAATAGATGATTTGACTGTACAATTGACATTCCAGAATCAAGATTCTACAAAAGTGGATATGTCGCTAATGCTCATTAACGAACTTTACGCAATCAAGGACTATAAGATGGCTCTGCGTTATGTTAACCTTACTACTAAACTTTCAGAAAAATTAAATTACACAAAAGGGCTTGCGGAAAGTAGTTATTTTAGAGCCTTAATATATACAAAACGTAATGATTACTTTAATGCAATAGATAACTATAACAGGTCTAAAAAATATTATCTGCAACTTAATGATACTTTAGGCGTTGCAAAAGTGAGTAACAGTATTGGTCTTCTAGAAATAAAGCGTGGTAATTATACAATAGGATTACAAAACTCATTGTCTGCCATTGATATTTTTGAAAAACAAGATCTTAATAATGAATTAAGCTCTGCGTACAACAATCTTGCTGAAGCCTATTTTAAAACTAATCAAATTGATAAGGCAATTGAATTTAACTTTAAGGCCCTAGCAGTAAGGCAGCAAATAAATGATACTAATGGCATAAATGAATCTACTAAAAATATTGCTGATTTATATTCCATCAGAAAAGAACATCGAAAAGCTATTGAATATTACGAAAAAGTCTTAGAGCTTATAAATCCTGATACGGATAAAGATTTGCGCGGTGAAATATTACCAAAATTAGGTAGTGAGTATTTAGAGTTTAATGAGTATGATAAAGCATCTATGTATTTATCGGAAGGTTTAAAGTATAATAGAAACCAAGGTAATGACGAAGGGCTTTTAAGAGCATTAAATGCTAATGGCAATTTAAATCTTCAAAAGCGCAAAGTAAAATTAGCAGAGTTACAATTAAATGAAGCATATGTTATTGCACAAAAAATTGATAATAAAGCAGAGCTTCTTAAGAACTACAAACTCCATATTGCTTTAGATTCTACACGTGGTTATTTTCAAAATGCTTTCTTTTGGCAAAACAAATATTACGATTTAAAAGACTTAATCGCAAAAGAAGAACAGCCTATATTTTCAACTGATATTGAACCTGTAGATTTAAATGAAGGTAAAAATACCATCATAGATGATCTCAATACTGATGATAACAGAACTAATGGCAAAGCATCTTGGTTTAACAACCCACTTATATTGTACGGAGCCATTGCTGCATTAGCAATTTTATTAACACTTTTATTGGTAAATTGGTTAAAAACAAAAAAACACAAAGACACCATAGTCGAGCAAAACAATAAACTAGCTCAAGAGCAAAACTTGAATAAAAAGCTTACAGAACAAACACTTCATTTAGAAGAGGAAATTGAAGTAAAAGACAAACTATTCTCTATAGTTTCTCATGACTTAAAAGATTCTATTTCTTCAATAAAAGCCTTTTTAGATTTATTAAAAGAAGATAGTATTACTAAAGAAGAGTTTAGAGAATTGATACCTGAATTAAGTGAAAATGCAAACAATGCCTCATCTCTTTTATTTAATTTATTAAACTGGTCTAAATCTCAGATGCAGAATTTAGAACCTAAACCAGAGTTGTTTAATATACAAGAAGTGTTTCACAATAAAATGGCACTAGTTGAACAGAAGGTTGAAGATAAACGCATTGTACTTATTGATGAGTCACAGCGCGATTTTATATATGCTGACAAAAGCATGGTAGAGATTGTAATTCAAAATTTAATCACAAATGCCGTTAAATTTAGTAGAACTGGTGATGTTATCACGGTTTCTAACCAAGATTTTAATGGTAAAGCCTTAATCTGTGTTGAAGATACTGGTGTAGGCATTTCTAGAGAGAATATCGATAAACTTTTTAATGCCAACAAAAACTTCACTACTGTAGGTACTAAAAATGAAAAAGGAACTGGTTTGGGCTTATCAATTGCTAAAGACCTTGTAGAACTAAATAGTGGTAAGATTTGGGTAGAAAGCACTCAAAATGTTGGTAGTAAATTCTTTATTGAATTGCCAAAAGTTGCACCACAAGCCTAATTTATTTTATCTATATTTATCTCATAAAATATAGGTTTATGAAACGTTTACTTCCCTTTCTAATTATATTAATTTCAACATACAGTTGCAACAACAAAACAAAAGCTGAAGTCATAGTTGAGTCTGATGGCGATACAGAACTCAAAGAATTATTTGCAATTATGCAAGGTTCTTTTAATTCAGAAATACAATCTAAAGTAGATTCATCCTATTATAATATTTCCTTACATATGTATCCTATTTGGGAAGATAAGGGCCATTTTCTATATGTAGAGCAGGCTTTAAGCAGTAGGCAAAACAAACCATATCTTCAACGTATTTATGAAGTTACCCGAAATTCAGATAATACGTTTAGTTCTGCAGTGTATAAATTAAATGCAGATTCACTTTGGATTGGAAAATGGAAAGACCCAAAAGCATTTGATTCTATTACTATTAAAGAAATTGCTCTAAAGGAAGGTTGTGATGTTATTCTCAGTCGCGTTTCTAAAAACCATTTTTCCGGAAAAACAGGTGATACCACTTGTGTAAGTACAATGCGAGGTGCTTCTTTCGCCAGAAGTGAAGTTGAAATCCTAGAAGATAAAATTATGTCTTGGGATCGTGGCTTTGATGCTGAAGGCAATTATGTTTGGGGAGCTGAAAAAGGTGCTTACATTTTTAATAAACTAGATTAAGCTTTAGGTAAAAATACCTCAGCCATCATACAACGTGCACTTCCACCTCCACAAGTTTCAATAGTCTCTAATGAACTAGATAGAATTAGGCAATGCTTTTCTATATTTTTGATTTGATTTGCAGTTAAACTCTCATGAGCAGCTCCACTCATTACTAAATAACGTTGGTTATTATCACCTCTTAATTGTAACATATTACCAGCAAATTGGTGCATTTGTGTCTCAGAAATAGAAATAATTTCTTTTCCATCTTGTTTTAAATGCTTTACTACATTTTTACGTTCTTTTTTATCGTCAATTGTATCTAAACAAATAACAGCAAAGTTTTCTGCTAAACACATCATAACGTTAGTGTGATAAATAGCTAAACGTTGTCCCTTTACAGTTTGGTTAGCGGTAAAAATTACAGGAGTATATTCAAAATCTTCACAGAACTCTATAAACAAATCTTCATCTGCTCTTGGTGATAAGGCGCAATACGCTTTTCTATTCACTCGATCTAAAGCAACACTTCCTGTACCTTCCAAAAAAACACCTTCAAGTTCAGCTGAAGAATAGTCTACAATATTTTCAATTTTAAAACCCTCTTCTTCCAATCGAATAAAGACTTCATCTCTACGTTCGCGTCTTCTATTTTCTGCAAACATTGGATATTTTGCCACATCACCATTACTATGAAAACTCACCCAATTATTCGGAAATATAGAGTCTGGAGTATCCATTTCTTCATCGTCATGCTCAACAATTACATTAATTCCAACAGCGCTTAGCTTTTTAACAAAATCATCAAACTCTTCTTGTGCTTTTAAATTAATTTCAGCATTCTTTAATTTTAAATCTTCTTGAAAATAGTTGTTGACAGCAGTCTGCTCATTCATTCTGAAATTTACAGGGCGAATCATTAAAATAGTATCTGTTGTTTGTTGCATTTAAATAAATTTGAAAGTATTGCAAAATTAGTCTTTTTTCCAATCTGAAAATTACGTTATTGATAATTATTATGAGTTAAAATCTGTAAGTTTGAAGTACAATCTCATTCATAATGAAAAAACTCATAATTCTTCTTTTAATATTTACCTCTTGCTCAGATAAAAAGGAACAAAAAAAGAATACCCAATCAAATATTGACTTTACAACTGTTTTTGAGAAAAGTGATGGACTAGAAAGCGCTACTTATAATCAAACTATTCAATATTATTCAGATTTAGCTAACACCTATTCTGATATTTCAATTCAAGAAATTGGAGAAACAGATTCCGGAAAACCATTACATATTGTCACTCTAAACATGAGTGGTTCTGGTGATGATTTTGAAAATCTAAGAAGCAACAATAGAATTCTACTTATAAATAATGGTATACATCCTGGCGAATCCGATGGTATTGATGCGACAATGATGCTATATAGAGATATAGTCCAAGGTAAAATAGATAGTCCAAAAAACACTATTTTAGTCACGATTCCTATTTATAATGTTGGTGGAAGTCTCAATAGAAACTCTGGAACACGTACCAATCAAAATGGACCGAAAGCATATGGTTTTAGAGGGAATGCTCGTAACTATGATTTAAACAGAGATTTCATTAAATCTGACACAAAAAATGCCAGAAGTTTTGCTAAACTATTTCATTTAGTTCAGCCAGATGTATTCATAGATAATCATGTTAGTAATGGTGCTGATTATCAATATACATTGACACATTTATTTACACAACACAATAAACTAGGTGGACAACTTGGCAACTATCTACACAATGAAATGATGCCAAAGCTTGAAGAAAAACTAGAAGCAAAGTCATGGGATATCACACCATATGTTAATGTATTTAATCGTACACCAGAATCTGGCTTCTCTCAATTTATGGATTTACCACGCTATTCTACAGGTTATACTACATTATTTAATACATTAGGTATGATGGTAGAAACACACATGTTAAAACCATATAAGCAACGCGTTGAAGGCACTTATGAGCTTATGAAAAGTATGATAGAAATTACCGAAGAACAAGGTGATAAAATATCAGAACTTAGAAAAACACAATACCAAATATGGTCTGCTGGTAAAATCTACCCTTTAGCTTGGACCATTGACACCACGCAATCTTCAACTCTAAAATTTAAGGGTTATGAAGGTGAAATGATTCCAAGTGAATTAACAGGTGCGCAACGTTTAAAGTACGATAGAACTCAACCATTTACTAAAGATGTAACGTATCAAAACTATTTTAAAGCAACAGATTCAGTGACTATTCCTAAGGCTTACGTTATTCCACAAGGTTGGCATAATGTAATGGATTTATTAAAACTAAATAAAGTTGAGATTTCTAAAATTAAAAAAGATACAACCTTAACAGTTGAATCATACCGAATTGGAGATTATCAAACAAGAAAATCAGCATATGAAGGTCATTATCTACATTATAACACTAAAGTAAAATCAGCAGAAATAAAGCTGACTTTTAAAGAAGGTGATTATATAGTTGAAACTAACCAAAAAGCGATGCGTTACTTATTAGAAACTCTAGAGCCAACTGCACCAGATTCTTTTTTTAATTGGAATTTCTTCGATACCATCTTACAGCAAAAAGAAGGCTTCTCACCTTATGTCTGGGAAGACAAAGCAAAGCTATTTTTAAGAGCTAATCCAAAATTACAAATTGAGTATAATGTAAAAATTAGTTACGATGAAGATTTTGCTAATAACTGGTATGCTCAATTAGATTGGATACATAAACAGAGTGGTAATTATGAAAAAGCGCATTTGCAGTATCCTGTTTATCGCTTAAAGTAATTAGTCATGGAAGAAATTGGCATTGCTAGTTTATTAATAATTATTACAAATCTTATCGTGTCTTACAAAGGATTAAATAATAGTATCTTCTTTTAAGATTATAAATTTAATGTTGATAAAATTTTAATTTATAAAGAATATCTAAGGTTAGTATCATCAGGTTTTTTTACATGCAGATTGGATACATTTAATATTCAATATGGTCAGTTTGTTTTTATTTAGTTCTTTAATTGAAAACGAAATTGGACCTTTATTCTTTCTTATTATATACTTTATAAGCTTAATATGTGGAAATCTATTTGCATTATACATTCACAGAAATCATGGTGACTATAGTTCTATTGGTGCTTCAGGAGCAGTTTCCGGAATTATATTTGCCCGTATTGCTTTATATCCTAATCTTGGTATTGGATTTATCATATTGCCATTTTCAATTCCAAGTTGGATTTATGGAGTTCTGTTTGTAGCATATTCTATTTATGGAATAAAGACTAAACGTGATAATATTGGTCACGAAGCCCATCTAGGTGGAGCTATTATTGGTTTAATAACTGCATTACTGATTCAGCCAAGTGCAATAACAACAAACTATGTTACTATTATTTTGGTTTTAATTCCAACATTCGTTTTTATATACTTTATAATAGCAAAACCTCATATTTTAATGGCAAATAATTTTAGTTTAAAAAAGAAGAATCCACCTCTAAATTTTGAACACAAGCACAATATTAAAAAGGTCGATAAACAAAAAGAACTTGATAAGCTTTTAGATAAAATAAGTAAAAGAGGAATTGATAGTTTATCTAAGAAAGAAAAGAAACGACTTGAAGAATTTTCTAGTTAAAATTAAACTAACAATTTAATATTTGAATAGCTATTCTCTAAAGCTTTTTGAGCAGCTTTATTATCCAACCACTTTACTTGAGTAATACCTTCATTTTCTTGCGGTAAAAGCTTACCGTTAAAATCAGTTTTCATCTCAAACCAATACGTCACTTTAATTTTATGCTTTCCGTTGCGCTTAAAGATATGATATGTAGTTGGTAATGGTTTTGTAATCTTAAGACCTGTAACACCTGTTTCCTCTTCCACTTCTCTGATAGCAGCTTCTTCAATAGATTCTTTACCTTCTACTTTACCTTTAGGCAAATCCCATTTATTATTTCTGTAAATAAAAAGAATTTCGTTTTTAGTATTGTAGGCTTTTCCACCTCCTGCAACAACATTTGGTAAAAGTTTTAGAAAGTGTTTTAATAACTTATCTCGATTCTTACCAATTAAGTGAACAGCTTTTAAATCTGTATTTGCTAAGATTTTTATAACCTTTCCTATATTAACAGACTTAAGGAGAAAAGACTTAAAGTCGGTTTCTTGCTCTACTTTTGTTGTTAAAATTATAGGTTTATCACCTACAAAAACGGTGTACATTATATAGTTAAATTTACTTTACTCTTGTAAATTTATTATTTTTTATGACATAAAATTTAAAATGAAAATTAATTTAAATTTAAATTTAAATTTTAGTACCTACAATTTTCATTAATTTTGCATCATGATTTTTAATAAAGATACCGCTAAAAAAACAGCAGAAGTTTTATTGCAAATTAATGCTATAAAACTAAAACCAAATGATCCATTTACATGGGCATCAGGTTGGAAATCACCAATATACTGTGACAATAGGATTGTATTATCTTATCCTCTAATTAGAAATTACATCAGAGAAACTATGGCCAAGCACATAGAAGATCTTTATGGTAAACCAGATGTAATTGCTGGAGTAGCAACTGGTGCAATAGGAATAGGAGCTTTGGTTGCAGAATATCTTAATCTTCCGTTTGTTTATGTAAGACCAGAAGCTAAAAAGCATGGTCGCCAAAATCAAGTTGAAGGTTATATTGAAAAAGGGCAAACTGTGGTCGTTGTAGAAGATCTAATAAGTACAGGAAAAAGTAGCTTAAATGCAGTAAAAGCTTTAAAGGAAGCTGAAGTGACAGTCAAAGGTATGGTAGCAATTTTCTCATATGGATTTGATGTTGCTTCAAAGAATTTTGAAAAAGCTGATATAGAACTACACACGCTTGGTAACTACGAAAACTTATTAGAACAAGCTTTAGACACACATTACATTACAGAAAAACAACAAGACATTTTAGCACAATGGAATGCCAATCCTAGCGAATGGAACGCTAATTGATATAAACATTCTAAAAAAACTCATAACATGAATTTAGAATCATCAAAGGTAACTTTAGATAAATCAGCAGAAGACACATTTAATTTTTTATCTGATGTCAAAAATTTTGAAAATTTAATGCCAGAAAACATTAGCAAGTTCGAAGTTTTAGAAAACGATAAGTTTCTATTTGCACTCAAAGGAATGCCAGAAATTATACTAAAGAAAAAAGAAGCAGTACCAAATAGTAAAATTGTTTTAGGTGCCGCTGGAGGTAAATTAGATTTTGCTTTAATAGGTAATATAACTGAAGTTGAAGCCAATAAAACGGATGTTCAACTTTCGTTTGAGGGTGAATTTAATGCTATGATGGCTATGATGATTAAAGGGCCAATTAGTAAGTTTATTGAAACTTTAGTTACAAATATGAAGACAGCTGTTTAATACAATAGTTTAAGGTCTTTAAGGTCAAATGTTTTAATAATTTCGTCTTCAGTCCAAACCTTTAACTTTCCAGATTTTTTTACACCTTTTATAATTCCGGAGAAGGTTTCCCCTTCTTTAGTTTGAAACGTTGATGGTTTATCTTTTCTAAATAAAATTGATTCGTATTCTAATTTTAACTCAGACAATTTATGAGTTTCTAGAATTTCGAAATAGTATTGAAGTTGTTTTAAAATCTCTGATAATACCTCATCTTTATTATAAATAATTCCTGAGACTAAACTCATTGAAGATGCTTGTGGTAAATTTTCGAAATATTTCTGGTTTATATTCATACCAATACCAATTACAGAACCTTCTAATTGGTTATGTTTAATAACGTTTTCTATTAAAATTCCACATATTTTCTTATCCTCTGACAAAATGTCGTTAGGCCATTTTATACTTAATTTAGGAATATTAAATGCTGTTAGTGCTTTACATATGGCTAATGAAACTACCATACTGATATAAAATTGTTTTTCAATTTCAAAGCTAGGTAAAGCCTTAAACACACTAGCTGTGAGGTTTTTACCTTCTTCGGCTTCCCAATTAGTACCCATTTGCCCTCGTCCTTCTGTCTGCAAATCTGCAGAAACTACTGTATAATCCTTAGGTAAAGTCTTAGCTGCCATAAGCTTTAGGAAAGCATTTGTAGAGTCAATGGCATTAAGTTTGATTATATACATTAAAAGAGTAGTTTTATTTTATAGTTTTCTTATGACAAATAGAGCTTACAAGAACTAAAAAAATAATAACTTTGCATAAATTTAATTTAATTTAATGACGAAAGCAAAAACCAATGCAGACCAACTCATTACAACAATCATAGGAGGTATAGAAGAGGTTAAAGGAAAAGAGATTACAATTTTAGATTTAAGAGAAATAGAAAATACGGTTTGTGATTATTTTATTGTTTGTGAAGGTACTTCTAATACACAAGTAAACGCAATCGTCAATTCCATACAAAAACAAGTTAGTAAAACACTTAAAGATAAACCTTGGCATATTGAAGGTACAGATAATGCTGAATGGATTTTAATGGATTATGTTAATGTTGTTGTGCATGTTTTTCAGAAACATATTAGAGAATATTACGATATAGAGAGTCTTTGGGGAGACGCTAAAACCACCCAAATAGAAACGAGTTACTAAAAAGACAAACGCTACTAATGGCTAAGGACAATAAAAATTTAAACAAAAAACCAAAAGTAAATCCGTATTGGATATATGGAGTTATTATCGCAGCATTTCTTGCTATTCAAATATTCTCAGGTGGCTTTGGAGATTCTTCAGGAAGTAAAACTACACCAACAGAGTTCTTTAGTTATCTAAAAAATGGTGATGTTGAAAAGGTAGAAATAATCAATAATCGCATTGCGAAAGTTTATTTAACAAAAGAAGCACAAGAACAAGAGGTTCACAAGAAATCAAAACCTACATCTTTATTACCTTCTGTTTCTGCTATACCAAACTATAAGTTTGAATTTGGTGATTTAAAATTATTTCAAGAAGAAATAAATAAAATAAAAGCTGAAAACAATTTAACTACTGAAATAGGCTTTGATACAGAACAAAATGTTTGGGGAGATTTATTACTCACTTTATTACCATTTATTCTCATCATTGGTGTATGGATATTTATAATGAGACGTATGTCCTCTGGAGGAGGAGGAGGAGCTGGTGGACAGATTTTTAACATAGGAAAATCTAAAGCCAAACTCTTCGATGAAAATACAGATACTAAAACGTCCTTTAAAGATGTCGCTGGTTTAGAAGGGGCAAAAGAAGAAGTACAAGAAATTGTAGATTTCTTGAAATTCCCTGAAAAATATACAGCTTTAGGTGGCAAGATACCTAAAGGAGCCTTACTTGTAGGACCTCCTGGAACTGGTAAAACCTTATTAGCAAAAGCTGTTGCAGGTGAAGCTAAAGTACCTTTCTTTTCATTGTCAGGATCAGATTTTGTTGAAATGTTTGTTGGTGTTGGTGCCTCTCGTGTAAGAGACTTATTTAAACAAGCTAAGGAGAAATCTCCTTCAATTATATTCATCGATGAGATTGATGCTATTGGTAGAGCAAGGGGTAAGAACAACTTCTCTGGATCTAATGATGAACGTGAAAACACATTAAATCAGTTATTAACTGAAATGGATGGCTTTGGAACGAATACAAACGTTATTGTATTAGCTGCTACCAACAGAGCTGATGTATTAGATAGTGCATTAATGCGTGCTGGTCGTTTTGACAGACAGATTTATGTAGATCTTCCAGACGTTAGAGAACGTAAAGAAATTTTTGAAGTACACTTGCGTCCTCTTAAAAAAGAAGAAACATTAGATGTAGATTTCCTTGCAAAACAAACACCTGGTTTCTCAGGTGCTGATATTGCCAATGTATGTAATGAATCCGCTTTAATTGCTGCAAGAAAAGGCAAGAAAGCAGTAAATAAACAAGATTTTTTAGATGCAGTCGATAGAATTGTTGGTGGTTTAGAAAAGAAAAATAAAATTATAACCCCATCAGAAAAAAGAGCTGTCGCTTTCCATGAAGCTGGGCATGCCACTGTAAGTTGGATGTTAGAACATGCTGCTCCACTAGTTAAGGTAACTATTGTACCCAGAGGTCAGTCTTTAGGTGCTGCATGGTATTTACCAGAAGAGCGTTTAATTGTTAGACCTGAACAGATGCTAGATGAAATGTGTGCTGCATTAGGTGGTAGAGCGGCCGAAAAAGTTATTTTCGATAAAATTTCTACTGGTGCTTTAAGCGATTTAGAAAAAGTTACTAAACAAGCAAGAGCTATGGTTACTGTTTATGGCCTTAGTGATAAAGTTGGAAACTTAACGTATTATGATTCTTCTGGTCAATCTGCAAATGGGTTTACAAAACCTTACAGTGAACAAACCGCAGAACTAATTGACAAGGAAATATCTGAGATTATTGAGAAGCAATATGATCGTGCCTTAAAGCTATTAGAAAAACATAAAGATAAGTTGACTGAACTTGCTGAAGTTCTACTAGATAAAGAAGTTATTTTCAAAGATAATTTAGAGAAAATTTTTGGAAAACGTCCTTTTGAGAAACCAGAAACTATTTCTGAAATTATAGCTGAAGAAGAAGAGTAAATCTTAATAGCATCATATAAAAAACTTAAATTGGCTAAATGTTAATTTAAGTTTTTTTATATTTACGACACGCACTAATATTAGGATTAACAGCAACAATTGAATGAGCTTATTTCGTAAACTCTTCGGTAAAAAAGACCAAAACGAAGAACAAATACCAAATCAAGAGCGTGGCAAATATATGCCAGAAGTTAAGTTGCCTGTAGATGAGCGTTTTACAATAAATTTTAAGGCCAATGGAGGAAAGTTTTTGTACTGTGAAAACATGGAAGAAGTAAAAGATAGTTTCAATTCTATACTACTTGAAAACAAATGGCACGAAGATAAAGTCTTCATAATTGACGAACGTTTGTCTCTACTTTTTAATGATTTTCACCTAAATAGTACTAGAAAAATTTCTGAAAGTTCATATTTTTTATCAACATGTGAGTATTTAATTTCTGATGATGGCTCATTATTAATTTCATCTAATCAAATTGCTGAAAAGAAATTAGGAGAATTGCCGGAACACTTTATCGTCTATGCTACTACTAGCCAACTAGTGGAAAATATTGGTGAAGGTTTAAAAGGTATAAAAGAGAAAAGTAAAGCCACAATTCCTACAAATATTACTACGATTAAGCATTTTAAAGCTGATGATGACAAAGACTTCCTTACTTATGGAAGTAGTGCGAAAAACTTATATCTACTTCTATTAGAAGATTTATAATGAAAGAGTTATTCGTAAGAACCATTTCTGGTATTATATATGTATTGTTGCTTATTGGTTCTTTATATACTCAAGAATCAACAATAATCCTCTTAGTAGTTTTTGGTATCCTAAGTATAGCAGAGTTTAGTAATCTTATTAAACTTAAGTCTTTTATTCAGTATATAATTTTTAGTATTCTTTTTGCCGTATTTTGGTGTATAGTACTTTGGAAAAAAAATCTTACAGGTAGTGATGAAGCAATACAAATCTTATTAGTCATTACCATTTTTGTAAATTTAATTTTAATAAAAGATTTATTTACGACTAAAAAAATACCCTTATTTAAATCTAAACGTTTCATAACCACAACCTTCTATTTGTCTAGTGGATTTGTTTTTATGTTACTAATTGCAAACTATCAAAATAGTTTTACTCCATTATTTCTTTTAGGAGCATTTATTTTAGTTTGGGTTAATGATAGTGCAGCTTATTTAGTGGGTAAAAACTTTGGAAGCCAAAAATTATTTCCTAGTATATCTCCTAAAAAAACAGTTGAAGGTTTTTTAGGTGGTCTTTTTTTTGCTTGCATATCTAGTTATTTTATTGCGACATATACAGAAACACTTGGATTTACTAGTTGGTTAATTCTTGCTATTATAGTGAGTGTATTAGGTACATTGGGTGATTTAATAGAGTCAAAATTTAAACGTCAAGCTGGTGTTAAGGATAGTGGTGTGATTATGCCAGGTCATGGTGGATTATTAGATAGGCTAGATAGTATTATCTTTGCAGCACCATTTATATATTTATTTTTAAGAATAATAACATATGTTTCATAAAGAAGGTCATAAAATCATATTCATAACACTTGTCATAGTAGTTGGCTCGTTTTTTTTAATTGATGGATTTATAACTAATGAATGGATAAGAAAAGGTCTTATGATCGCTGTTCTTATTTTCTTTATTTTAATCTTGCAATTTTTCAGAAATCCTAAAAGACATACACACGCTAATGATAAACAAGCATTATCACCTGTAGATGGTAAAGTTGTTGTTATTGAAGAGGTAATGGAAAACGAAGTTTTTAAAGATAAACGCATACAAGTTTCTGTATTTATGTCTCCAATAAATGTACACGTAACACGTTTTCCTATTGGTGGTAATATTAGCTATAGCAAATATCATCCTGGTAAATATTTAGTAGCATGGCATCCAAAAGCTAGTGAAGAGAATGAACGTACAACAGTAGTTGTAGAAAATGAAAGTTTTGGTAAAGTCTTGTATCGTCAGATTGCTGGCGCCCTTGCAAAACGTATTGTCAATTATGCAAAGCCTGATAATTCTGCGACTCAAGGTGCTGATTCTGGATTTATAAAATTTGGTTCGCGAGTAGATTTATTTCTACCTTTGGATGCAGATATTAAAGTAGTACTCAATCAAAAAGTACGTGGTGGTGAAAGTATTATCGCAGAAATGAAATGACATCTGAAGAATTAGATATAGAATTTAATACTGCTGTGGAACGTGTAAACGACCACTCTGAACCTTTCCCTGCTGACTTTTTACTCCGTTTATATGCTTATTATAAGAAAGCCACTAATAATTACGGTCGGCCAAGTAGTAAAAAGCCCATTATAAATGCTTTTAAAACTAATGCTCTTTTTCAGGTACAAGATATTAGTGAAGATGAAGCAAAGCAAGAATATATAAATCTTGTGAATAATTATTTTTTATACCGTAAGTAATTAATCACGTATCAAAGGCATTGTAGAACAACGCAATAAACCTTCCTGTTTAGCAATCTCTGAATAAGGTACTTCTTCAACAGTAAAACCGTTAATTCTTAACCAAGTATTAAGTCTTGTGAAATTTTGTTCTGAAATAATAACATCTTCAGATATTGAAAATACATTACTATTCATATTGTACATTTCTTCTTTTGAAATTTCGAATATGTTATCTTTTCCAAAGAAATCTACTAACCATTCATACTCTTTTTCTAACAAAAAACCATTTTTATGAAGTATAGCCTTGTTTTTTCCTATAGGCTGAAAACAACAATCTAAATGCAATGCATTATCCTTAGGTTCTGTATTAGATTTTCTTAATTCGAAAGACTTAACAGTCTTATGCGGAAATAACTCTTGAATAGCTATTACAGCATCCATATTTGTACGAGCTGTAATATAATCTTGGTAGTCTTCACCAGAATAGGTCCCAATAAAAATATGATCATTCCAAGGCATTACATCTCCACCTTCAACATGACATTCATCTGGAAGAATGATAATATTATCTTCACCGACTTGCTCAATAACATGATGAATAGCTTCGTACTCTCTTTCTCTATCTGGTAATATATTTGCCTTGATCAACTTGTCTTCTATAACAAAAGCAATATCTCTAGAAAATATCTGATTATAATCCTTTATAACTTTAGGTCTATAAACAGTAACATCATATTTCTTAAACACGTTAGCAACCGCATCCATCTCCTTAACCATATCCTCATCTTTTGGATAGGTACCAGCTTTTATATGCTCAATGGATTTAGGATCATAAGCTTCTTCAATAGATGGAATAGGGCCATTACTTTCAGCCGAGCCTAGTACAACTGCTCTAAGTCTAGAAGTTTCGTTTTTTATGTTTAGCTTCATATATGTACAAAATACAAAAAGCTCCATAGAATTTATGAAGCTTTTTAATACTTATTTCCAGGTATTATCTTTTATCTATTGTCTTAAATGCTCTGTAAGTTTCACCAGTATATAATTGTCTTGGTCTACCTATAGGCTCTTTACGTAAGCGCATTTCTCTCCATTGAGCAATCCAACCTGGTAAACGCCCTAAAGCAAACATCACTGTAAACATTTCTACAGGAATTCCCATTGCTCTATAAATAATACCAGAGTAAAAATCTACGTTTGGATATAATTTTCTATCTACAAAATACTGATCTTCTAAAGCCTCCTTTTCTAGTCCTCTTGCAATGTCTAAAATTGGGTCTTCTACTCCTAAATCTCCTAATACTTCGTTTGCCGCAACTTTAATAATCTTAGCTCTTGGATCAAAGTTCTTATATACACGATGACCAAAGCCCATTAAACGAAAAGGGTCACTTTTATCTTTCGCTTTAGCCATATACTTTTTAGTATCTCCTCCATCCTCTTTGATTGCTTCAAGCATTTCTAATACGGCTTGATTCGCTCCACCATGTAATGGTCCCCAAAGTGCAGAAATTCCTGCAGAAAGTGATACAAATAAACCTGCATGAGAAGAACCTGTTATTCTTACTGTAGATGTAGAACAGTTTTGCTCATGGTCTGCATGAAGAATTAATAATTTATCTAAAGCATTGATTAAAATTGGATTTTGCTCGTAATCACTATTTGGACTTTTAAACATCATCTTCAATACATTCTCTACATAACCTAATTTGTTATCACCATAATCTAAAGGTAAACCATGCTTCTTACGCATTGTCCAAGCAACAAGTACTGGAAATTTTCCTAAAATTCTAACAATAGAATTATACATATCTTCTTCAGAATCTACATCAACCGAAGATGGGTTAAATGCAGTAAGAGCACTAGTTAGAGAAGATAAAACACCCATTGGATGAGCAGATTTTGGAAACGCGTCTAAAATCTTCTTGATATCGTCGTCTACAACCGCATGAGATTTTATATCTTCATGAAACTTATCTAACTGTTCTTTATTAGGTAATTCACCAAAAATTAATAAATAGGCTACTTCTAAAAAGTCTGCTTTTTCAGCAAGCTCTTCAATCGAATAACCTCTATATCTTAAGATACCCTTTTCACCATCAAGAAAGGTAATGGCACTTTCACAACTTCCAGTATTTTTATAACCTGGATCTATGGTTATAACTCCTCCTGTGGCGCCACGTAACTTTTTTATATCAATCGCAACTTCATTTTCTGTGCCTATAACTACAGGAAATTCATACTTATCACCATTAATCTCTAGGGTAGCTTTATCTGACATACTATAACGTTTGATTTTTAATTTAAAAGGATTACAAAATTACGAAATATCAAACGATTTAGGAAGCGTATTTATAATCGTTTTAACAATTATACTAACCATTTATTAAACAAAAAAGCGATTACTTAAAGTAATCGCTTTACAATTTTATATCAACTTAAATTTATTTCAATTTAAAGGCATTCTCTTGAGGAAAATAAGCAACGTTGCCTAATTCTTCTTCTATACGCAATAACTGATTGTATTTTGCCATACGATCACTTCTTGAAGCAGAACCTGTTTTAATTTGACCTGTATTTAATGCTACTGCTAAATCTGCTATAGTATTATCCTCAGTTTCTCCAGATCTGTGCGACATTACAGAAGTATAACCAGCATTATGTGCCATATTTACAGCTGCAATAGTTTCGGTTAACGTTCCTATTTGATTTACTTTAACTAAAATAGAGTTAGCGATACCATTGTCAATTCCTCGTGATAAACGCTCTACATTTGTTACGAATAAATCATCGCCTACTAATTGAACTTTATCTCCAATCTTCTCTGTTAAATATTCCCAACCATCCCAATCATTTTCATCCATACCATCTTCAATAGAGATAATTGGATACTTGTCTGCTAATTCAGCTAAATAATCAGCTTGTTCTTTACTTGAACGTACTTTCCCTGAATCTCCTTCAAAGATTGTATAATCATACTTACCATCTTTATAGAACTCAGCTGCTGCACAATCTAAAGCAATCATAACATCATCACCTAGTTTATAACCAGCATTTGCTACAGCCTTTCCGATGGTATCTAAAGCATCTTCAGTTCCACCTGCAAGATTTGGTGCAAAACCACCTTCATCACCAACAGCAGTACTTAAACCTCTATCGTGTAATACTTTTTTAAGGTTATGAAAAATCTCAGTTCCCATTTGCATTGCATGTGTAAAGTTTTTCGCTTTTACTGGCATTACCATAAACTCTTGAAATGCAATTGGCGCATCACTATGAGAGCCACCATTAATGATATTCATCATTGGTACTGGTAAGGTATTTGCCGAAACACCGCCAACATATCTATATAGTGGCATACCTAATTCATTTGCTGCTGCTTTAGCACAAGCTAAAGACACACCTAAAATAGCATTAGCACCTAATTTTGATTTATTTGGAGTTCCGTCTAATTCTATCATTAATTGATCTATGGCATTTTGTTCAAAAACAGAAACACCTAATAACTCTTCAGCTATTATTGCATTTACATTCTCAACAGCTTTTAATACACCTTTACCCATATAAGTATCACCTCCATCTCTTAACTCTACAGCTTCATGCTCACCAGTTGATGCACCTGACGGTACAGCTGCTCTACCCATTATTCCATTTTCTGTTGTCACATCTACTTCTACTGTTGGATTTCCTCTTGAGTCTAAAATTTGTCTTGCGTGTACATTAATTATAATGCTCATTATGTTTGGTTTTAGTTGACTTTGGATTATATAACCTGAAGATTGAGGTACTGAAATAAATTCAGCATGACTAACCTTATAGTTTAGTCAAAATTACAAAAATCTATAGCTTAAAACGGAACAATAATCATATTTATGATTAATCCTTGCTATAATGTTTTCGTAATTAAAAAAACGCAATAAAAGATGTCTTTTATTGCGTTTTTGATATTTAATTATTTCTAATATTCTCAATAAACTGGTCAAACAAATAGACTGAATCATTTGGTCCAGGACTAGCTTCTGGATGGTATTGTACTGAGAAGCAGTTTTTATCTTTAATTTTAATACCAGCGACAGTATTATCATTTAAATGCACATGTGTTATTTCTACATTATCATGAGCTTCTGTTTCTTCTCTATTGATAGCAAATCCATGATTTTGAGAAGTGATTTCTCCTTTGCCTGTAATTAAATTCTTTACAGGGTGATTAATACCTCTGTGACCATTATGCATTTTATAAGTTGATATTCCATTTGCTAATGCAATAACTTGGTGACCTAAACAAATACCAAATAAAGGTTTGTTCTTCTCTATAATCTCTTTTGCAACAGCTTGAGCTTCTACTAATGGTTCAGGATCACCTGGTCCATTAGAAAGAAAATAACCATCTGGATTAAACGCTTCTAAATCTTCGAATTTAGAATTATATGGGAATACTTTAATGTAAGCATCTCGTTTAGCCAAATTTCTAAGAATCTTCTTTTTTATACCAATATCTAAAGCTGCTATTTTATGTGTAGCGCTTTCATCACCATAGTAGTATGGTTCCTTAGTAGAAACTTTTGATGCTAATTCTAAACCATTCATTTCTGGTTGCTCAGCTAATTGTTTCTTTAAACCTTCAATATTATCTACTTCTGTTGAAATAACCGCATTCATAGCTCCATGATCTCTAATGTAGCTCACTAACGCTCTGGTATCTACATCTGCAATAGCTAATGTATTGTGCTTTTCAAAAAATTCTTCTAAAGAAGCATCACCAGCAGGTCTAGAATATTCAAAACTAAAATTTTTACAAATTAATCCAGCGATTTTAACATCATTAGATTCTATTTCATCTTCTTTTGTTCCGTAATTTCCAATGTGTGCATTAGTAGTCACCATCAATTGACCATAATATGATGGATCTGTAAAAATTTCCTGATAACCAGTAGTACCAGTATTAAAACAAACTTCACCAAAAGCAGATCCCTCCTTACCAATGGACTTACCATGGAAAATTGTTCCGTCTGCTAATAAAATAAGTGCTTTTTTACGTGATTTGTATTTCATGTGTATATGCTATTTGTTTTTTATAAAATTTACTTTTTAAAAACTTATGTTTTATAACGAGTTATAATATGCCATAATTTTCCTTAAATCCTTATCTTCTTTTACTGATAATTTATTTTCTTTCATAAACTTTTTTACATCATTCACTTTTTCTTTTGCAATAAGTTTCAGAATATTTTTTTTACTTATTCTTATTTCTTTGAGGGCATCATTATCATTAAGAAAGTATTTACTTTTTATAACATACTTGTCTTCACTAATTTTAGATTTAGATATAGGATCTATAGCCCCTTTTATAAGACTTAGGAAATATTCCTTGTAAACATTCAATTTACCTTTAGATACATTTTCATAATACTTATCGTTTAGTATCTCAAAAGATTTAGAGTTAAACTCAATAGATTTAACTTTAGTTTTATCTAATGTAAACAAACTGTCTTCAGCTACTTTTACAACAAAAGTTTTAAGTTCAACATTAAAATTAATAGCTTTTGGTAAATATGTCTTACTATCAACTGTATGTACTATAGCATCCAAAACCCAATAATTGCTTAATAAAACAGTACCCGTAATCATATCTTCACTCGTATCTTTATCTGCAATAAAACCAGACTCACTAATAATGCTTGTTGCTGGAAGATTTTGTGCATCCATGGAGCAACTAATGAATATTAGAATTAGTATAATTGAGTGTTTCATAAATTATGTTTTGCAAAATTCCATAAAAAAAGGATAAACTGAAACAGTTTATCCTTGATATTTATTAATGCTTATTAACATTTATTCTTCTTCGTTTGAAGCTTTAGTCTCCACTGGTGGAGTTATAGTAGCTTTCTTACCACCTCTTCTACTTCTACGTGTTGTTTTCTTTTCTGGCTTACCAGCATTATAAAGCTCATTATAATCAACTAACTCTATCATTGCCATATCAGCGTTATCACCTAATCTGTTTCCTAATTTAATGATACGTGTATAACCTCCTGGACGATCACCAATCTTAGGTGCAACATCTCTAAACAATTCTGCAACAGCATCTTTTTGTCTTAGTTTAGCCATAACAATACGTCTGTTATGTGTTGTATCTGACTTAGATTTTGTAATCATTGGCTCAACAAATTGTTTTAAAGCTTTAGCCTTCGCAACTGTTGTATTAATACGCTTATGCTCTATTAAAGAACATGCCATATTAGCTAACATCGCCTTTCTATGCGCTGTTTGTCTTCCTAAGTGATTGAATTTTTTTCCGTGTCTCATGACCTTTGTTTTATCATCTTGCTACTAAACTCGAAAATCGAGGAGCAAAATATGATTAGTTTTAATTATTAGTCTTTGTCTAATTTATATTTACTTAAATCCATTCCGAAATTTAAACCTTTTACATTCACTAGTTCTTCTAGCTCAGTTAAAGACTTCTTACCGAAGTTTCTGAATTTCATTAAATCGTTTTTATTGAATGATACCAAGTCACCTAGAGTATCAACTTCTGCAGCCTTTAAACAGTTCAATGCACGAACAGAAAGATCCATATCAACTAACTTAGTTTTCAATAGTTGTCTCATGTGAAGTGATTCTTCATCATAAGTTTCAGTCTGTGCAATTTCATCAGCTTCAAGAGTGATACGCTCATCAGAGAATAACATGAAGTGGTGAATTAATATTTTAGCAGCTTCAGTTAAAGCATCTTTAGGATTGATTGATCCATCAGTTCTGATTTCGAAAACTAATTTTTCGTAATCTGTCTTTTGCTCAACACGGAAGTTTTCGATACTATATTTTACATTCTTTATTGGAGTGTAAATTGAATCTGTAAAAATTGTTCCGATTGGTGCAGATGCTTTTTTGTTTTCTTCAGCAGGAACATAACCTCTACCTTTTTCGATAGTCAATTCCATGTTAATATTTACTTTAGGATCTAAGTTACAGATCACTAAATCTGTATTTAACACTTGGAAACCAGAGATAAATTTCTGAAAATCACCTGCAGTAATTTGCTCTTGTCCTGAAATAGAAATAGTAACAGTTTCGTTATCAATTTCATCAATTTGACGCTTAAAGTTTACTTGCTTTAAGTTCAAAATCATTTCAGTAACATCTTCAACTACACCAGAAATTGTAGAAAACTCATGATCTACACCTTCAATTCGAACTGAAGTGATTGCGAAACCTTCTAAAGAAGATAATAATACTCTTCTTAAAGCATTACCTACTGTTAACCCGTATCCTGGCTCTAAAGGTCTGAATTCAAACTTACCTTCGAAATCAGTAGAATCAATCATGATTACTTTATCGGGCTTCTGAAAATTTAATATTGCCATTTTTTTCTTCGTTTTAATTGTTATTTAGTTGCGCGATCTATAAATGAAGAATACCTATAAACCCTTTGGCTAAACACCAATGTGATTAATTATTTATTATTTAGAGTAAAGTTCAACGATGAATTGCTCGTTGATTTGTTCTGGAATCTGAATTCTCGCAGGAACAGCTACATAGGTACCTTCCATTGTGTCATTATTCCAAGTAATCCATTCGTAAACATTGCTAGAATTAGCTAATGAGTTTTGAATAGCTTCTAATGATTTAGATTTTTCTCTAACACCTACAACATCACCAGCTTTTAATTGGTAAGAAGGTACATTTACCTTTTGACCGTTAACCGTAATGTGTCTGTGAGAAACTAATTGTCTAGCACCGCTTCTTGTTGGAGATACACCCATTCTGAAAACCACGTTATCTAAACGAGATTCACATAATTGTAGTAATACTTCACCAGTAATACCTTGGGCAGCAGTTGCTTTTTTAAACATATTTCTGAATTGCTTTTCTAATACACCATAAGTATATTTTGCTTTTTGCTTCTCCATTAATTGGATTGCATATTCAGATTTTTTACCTCTTCTCTTGTTAGCTCCGTGCTGTCCAGGAGGGTAATTTCTTTTTTCGAAGGCTTTATCATCTCCGAATATAGCTTGTCCGAATTTACGAGCTATTTTAGTTTTAGGACCAGTATATCTTGCCATTTTAAAATTTGTTTTGAGAGTGATTAAAGAATTAAGGTCTTAATCTTATCCTTCTATAACCGTTTGCCTCTCGTTGATACTTGTTATTATTTTTCAGTTTGCAAATTTACATATAAAAATTAATATCAACTGCATAAACAATTGATATTAAAATTTAAGTACATAAATTATACTCTACGTCTTTTTGGTGGACGGCAACCGTTGTGAGGCTGTGGAGTAACATCAATGATTTCTGATACTTCAATACCTGCGTTATGTATAGATCTAATAGCAGATTCTCTACCATTTCCGGGACCTTTCACATAAACTTTAACTTTCTTTAATCCAGCTTCTTTAGCAACACCTGCAGCATCTTCTGCAGCTAATTGAGCAGCATAAGGAGTATTCTTTTTAGAACCTCTAAATCCCATTTTTCCAGCTGATGACCACGAAATTACGTCACCTTTTTTATTTGTTAAAGAGATGATGATGTTGTTAAAAGATGCTGTGATATGTGCTTCTCCTATTGCATCAACAATTACTTTACGTTTTTTAGTACTTGACTTTGCCATATATATTTTTAGTTTTTAGTAATAGTCGCTAGAATCCTAAACCGTTAAATTTCAAACAGATTCTTTCCAACGTCTAAAGACTAATTATTATTTAGTTACTTTTTTCTTGTTAGCAACCGTTTTTCTTCTACCTTTTCTTGTACGAGAGTTGTTCTTAGTACGTTGTCCTCTTAAAGGAAGACCAGCTCTATGACGAATACCTCTGTAACATCCGATATCCATTAATCGCTTAATGTTTAACTGAGTTTCAGAACGTAATTCACCTTCAATTTTAAAAGTTCCAACTGCATCACGGATTGCTCCAATTTCGCCGTCAGTCCAATCTTGAACTTTAGTACTCTCATCAACTTTAGCAGTAGCTAAAATTTCTTTTGCTCTACTTCTACCTACTCCGTAGATATAAGTTAAAGAGATCACTCCTCTTTTGTTTTTTGGTATGTCTACACCTGCAATTCTTGCCATAATTACCCTTGTCTTTGTTTGAATCTAGGATTCTTTTTGTTAATGACGTAAAGTCTACCTTTTCTGCGCACTAATTTACAATCTGCGCTTCTTTTTTTTACTGATGCTCTTACTTTCATCTTGTATTGTTTATTACTTTACTAAAGTAAACGGAACCTTACGGTTACATATTACTTAATATCTATAAGTTATACGAGCCTTAGTTAAATCGTAAGGACTCATTTCTAATTTTACTTTATCACCTGGTAACAACTTAATATAATGCATACGCATTTTACCAGAGATGTGTGCAGTCACAATGTGACCATTTTCTAATTCAACACGGAACATCGCATTTGATAATGCTTCTATAATTGTTCCATCTTGTTCTATTGCTGCTTGTTTTGCCATAATATATTTTTAGTTTCAATCATCATCTTGCAAATATCTTGCCTAAATTTTAGATTGAGATCTAAACATGCTTTACTTTATTACGAAGCTGATTTTCTATTTTTACCTGTTTTCATCAAACCATCATAATGCTTATTTAATAAATAAGAATTAATCTGTTGCATAGTATCAATAGCTACACCAACCATAATTAATAGTGATGTACCACCAAAAAATAGTGCCCAACCAGCTTGTACCTTCATTAACTGAACTATGAATGCAGGAAACACTGCAACTAAAGCTAGGAAAATTGAACCTGGTAAAGTTATTTGCGACATAATCTTATCTAAATATTCTGATGTTTCCGATCCTGGACGTATTCCTGGAATAAATCCACCGCTACGTTTAAGATCATCCGCCATTTTATTTGTTGGTACTGTAATTGCCGTGTAGAAATAAGTAAATATTATAATTAACAAAGCAAAAACTAAATTATACCAAAAGCCAAATATATCCGCAAAATTAGTTTGCATCCACTGACCAGCTGCAGAATCTTTCATAAGTGAAGATCCTCCAATAAGACTAGGGACAAACATAATCGCTTGTGCAAAGATAATTGGCATTACACCAGAAGCATTTAATTTTAATGGTAAAAACTGACGTGATCCAAATACATTCTTTTCATAACCACCAGATGCAGTTCTTCTTGCATACTGCACTGCAATTTTTCGCACAGCCATGACCAAAAATACAGATGCCATAATAATTAAGAACCATACTACTAACTCAATTAATATCATCATAAAGCCACCATTACTACCCTCTAATCTAGAATACATATTCTGAACAAAAGATTGTGGTAAAGTAGCAATAATACCTACCATAATTAATAGAGAAATACCATTACCTATTCCTTTATCTGTAATTTTCTCACCTAACCACATTGCGAACACACAACCTGTTACTAAAATAATTACTGATGAAAAGTAGAAAATATTCTCGTCAAAACCTGGTAACAACATAGAACCCATCGAAGGTGCCCCAGATAAAGAAGGTACACTTGCTAAATAACCTGGTGCTTGCACTAAACAAATACCAATAGTTAACCAACGTGTAATTTGAGTAATCTTCTTTTGACCACTAGCCCCTTCTTTTTGAAGCTTTTGTAAATAAGGAATCGCAATACCCATTAACTGAACAACAATGGATGCAGATATATAAGGCATAATACCTAATGCAAATACTGATGCGTTAGCAAAAGCTCCACCCGTAAATGCGTTTAATAATCCTAATAATCCGTTTGCCGTTCCATCTTGTAAACCACCTAAAGCATCGATATTAATACCTGGTAATACTACCTGAGCACCAAATCGATACACTAATAACAAACCTAAGGTTAGAATGATTCTATCCTTAAGCTCTGTGATTTTCCAAACGTTTTTTAATGTTTCTATTATCTTCATCCTTGAAATCTTATAAAGTTACAGCTTCACCACCAGCAGCTTCAATAGCAGCCTTTGCTGTAGCAGTAAATTTATGAGCAGTTACAGTTAATTTTGCTTTTAATTCACCTCTACCTAAAATCTTTACTAGCTCATTTTTGCCAGCTAATCCCATAGATACAAGTGATTCAAAATCAACACTACCTTTTATCTTTTTCTCATCTACTAACTTCTGTAAAGTATCTAAGTTTACACCTTGATATTCTAATCTGTTAATATTTGTAAAACCAAATTTAGGAACGCGTCTTTGTAATGGCATTTGACCACCTTCAAATCCTAATTTCTTAGAATAACCAGAACGTGATTTTGCACCTTTGTGTCCTCTTGTCGCAGTACCACCTTTTCCAGATCCTTGACCACGTCCAACACGCTTTCCTTGATTTTTTACTGAACCCTCTGCAGGTTTTAAATTACTTAAATCCATTTAAGTTATATTTTTAAGCTTCTTCAACAGAAACTAAATGTTCAACTTTCTTAACCATACCAAGGATGTTTGGTGTGGCATCGTGCTCTACTACTTGACCAATCTTTTTTAAACCCAAAGCTTCTAATGTTAGCTTTTGTCTTTTAGTACGATTGATTGCACTTTTTACTTTCTTTACTTTAATCTTTGCCATCTTATCCTATCGATTATCCGTTAAATACTTTTTCAAGTGAAATTCCACGCTCTCTAGCTACAGACTTAGCATCTCTCAATTGTAATAAAGCATCAAATGTTGCTTTTACTACATTGTGAGGGTTAGATGAACCTTGAGACTTAGATAATACATCATGTACACCTACTGCTTCAAGAACTGTTCTAACAGCACCTCCTGCAATAACACCTGTACCAGGTGCAGCTGGAATAATGTTAACTCTAGCACCACCATACTTACCTTTTTGCTCGTGTGGTAATGTTCCTTTAATGATAGGAATTCTTACTAAATTCTTCTTAGCATCTTCTACAGCCTTAGCTATTGCAGTAGCAACGTCTTTAGATTTACCTAAACCTTGTCCTACTACTCCTTCTTCGTCACCTACAACAACAATTGCAGAAAAACCAAATGCTCTACCACCTTTTGTTACTTTAGTTACACGCTGTACACCTACTAGACGATCTTTAAGATCTAATCCTCCTGGTTTTACTAATTCTGCGTTTTTATATTTTTGATACATAATGTCTTAAAATTTAAGTCCTGCTTCTCTAGCTCCTTCAGCTAATGATTTTACTCTTCCATGATATAAATAACCACCTCTATCAAAAGAAATAGTTTCAACACCAGCTTTCATAGCTTTTTCAGCAACAGATTTACCTACTAAGGCTGCAGTCTCTGTTTTGTTTCCTTTAGACTTTGCAATGTCTTTATCTCTTGAAGATGCTGCAGCAATAGTTTTACCAGTTACATCATCTACGACTTGAGCATAAATTTCTTTATTACTTCTAAAAACAGCTAATCTTGGTCTTGTTTCAGTACCAGATACTACCTTGCGGATTCTGCTTTTAATTCTTATTCTTCTTTCGTTCTTTGTCAATGCCATAACTTAATGATTAAGCTGATTTACCTGCTTTTCTTCTAATTTCTTCACCAACAAACTTAATACCTTTTCCTTTGTAAGGTTCTGGTTTTCTAAAGCCACGAATTTTCGCTGCTACTTGCCCAACCAATTGCTTGTCATGAGATGTTAATTTAACTATTGGGTTTTTTCCTTTTTCAGAAATTGTCTCAACTTTTACTTCTGGAGCAATATCCAAAATGATATTGTGAGAGAATCCTACAGCTAAATCTAATTTTTGTCCTTGATTAGATGCTCTGTAACCTACACCAACTAATTCTAATTCTTTGGTCCAGCCTTTAGAAACACCTTCTATCATATTAGCAATTAATGCTCTATATAGACCATGTTTTGCTCTTTGATCTTTCTTTTCAGAAGAACGCTCTAATGTAATAGTACCGTCTTCTTGTTTTATAGTAATATCTGAATACGCTTGAGTTAACTCACCTAATTTACCTTTAGCGGTAATTGTGTTGTCTTTAATCTCAAGTGTTACACCTTCAGGAACTGCTATTGGGTTTTTACCTATTCTTGACATAATTTCCTGTTTTTAGTAAACGTAACATAATACTTCGCCACCAACGTTCTCTCTTTGCGCTTGTTTACCTGTCATTACTCCATGAGAAGTTGAAACAATTGCAATACCTAAACCATTTAAGATTCTTGGCATTTCGTTAGAGCCAGCATACTTACGTAAACCTGGTTTACTGATTCTTTGAATTTTTTTAATCACAGACTCTTTAGTGTCTTTGTTATATTTCAAAGCGATTTTAATCGTACCTTGAACTGAAGAGTCATCAAACTTATAACTTAAAATAAAGCCCTGATCGAACAATATTTTAGTTATTTCTTTTTTTAAGTTAGATGCAGGAATCTCAACCACTCTGTGATTTGCCTTAACTGCATTTCTAACTCGCGTTAAATAATCCGCTATTGGATCTGTATACATAGTTATTAATTTGCGGTAGCGGTTTTTGACACTATTGTCAAACCTGAAACCAATTTATAATTTTACCAACTTGCCTTCTTAACACCAGGAATTAATCCTTTGTTAGCCATTTCTCTAAACATTACACGAGAAATTCCAAATTGTCTCATATAACCTTTTGGTCTTCCTGTAAGTTTACAACGGTTGTGCTGACGTATAGGAGAAGCATTTTTTGGTAATTTTTGTAATGCTTCATAGTCTCCAGCTTCTTTCAAAGCTTTTCTCTTTTCTGCATATTTAGCTACCGTTTTAGAACGCTTAACCTCACGGGCTTTCATTGATTCTTTAGCCATAATTAATTCTTTTTAAAAGGTAATCCTAATTCTGTTAATAAAGACTTCGCTTCTTTATCTGTGTCAGCAGAAGTCACAAATGTGATATCCATACCAGATATTTTATTGATTTTATCAATATCAATCTCTGGAAAAATAATTTGTTCTACAACACCTAAGTTATAATTTCCACGTCCATCAAAACCTGTAGCTTTGATTCCGTTAAAATCTCTAACTCGCGGTAAAGCTGAAGTTACTAAACGATCTAAGAACTCATACATTTGTTCACCTCTTAAAGTTACTTTGGCGCCAATTGGCATACCTTTACGTAACTTAAAAGAAGCAACATCCTTCTTAGACATTGTATGTATAGCTTTCTGTCCAGTTATTTTTGTAAGCTCTTCTACCGCGTGATCAATTAATTTCTTGTCAGCAACGGCAGCACCAACTCCTTTAGATAAAACTATCTTTTTAAGTTTAGGTACTTGCATTACATTTTTGTAACCAAATTCTTCCGTAAGAGCAGGAACTACTTTGTCCTTGTACTCTTGTTTTAATCTTGCAACGTAAGCCATAATTAAATTACTTCATTAGATTTTTTAGAAAATCTTACTTTGTTATCGCCATCCATTCTATAACCAACTCTAGTTGTCTCGCCTTTAGACGTTAACAACGATAAGTTTGAAATATGAATTGATGCTTCTTTCTCTACAATTCCACCTTGAGGACTTTGTGCACTTGGTTTAGTATGTTTCTTAACCATATTCACACCTTCTACGATGGCTTTGTTCTTATCTATTAATACTTTAAGCACTTTACCTTCTGAACCTTTATGGTCTCCAGCAATTACTTGTACTGTATCTCCTGATTTTATTTTAAGCTTTGTCATCTTATTTATCAATTAAAGCACTTCTGGTGCTAATGATACAATTTTCATGAATTGTTTATCACGAAGTTCTCTAGCTACAGGACCAAAAACACGAGTTCCTCTCATTTCCCCTTGAGGTCCTAAAAGCACACATGCATTGTCGTCAAATCTAATATAAGAGCCATCAGGACGTCTTACTTCTTTAGATGTACGTACAACAACCGCTGTAGAAACAGCACCTTTTTTGATACTTCCATTTGGAGTTGCATCCTTGACAGATACTACAATTTTATCTCCTACAGAAGCGTACCTTCTTTTCGTTCCACCTAATACACGGATAGTTAAAACTTCCTTTGCACCAGTGTTATCAGCTACTTTTAATCTTGATTCTTGTTGTAACATAATTACTTCGCTCTTTCAATTATTTCTACTAATCTCCAACATTTAGATTTACTCATAGGTCGTGTTTCCATGATCTTAACAGTATCACCTTCGTTGCAGTCGTTTGTCTCATCGTGTGCGACATATTTCTTAGTCTTTAACACGAATTTTCCATACATAGGGTGTTTTACTTTTTTTACTTCAGCAACAACAATAGATTTCTCCATTTTATTACTAGTTACTATCCCTATACGTTCTTTTCTTAAGTTTCTTTTTTCCATCTTTCAGCAGAATACAATTATTGTACTTCTCTATTAGTTAATTCTGTTGCCACTCTAGCTACTGTGCGACGTGCAACTCGTAACTGAATTGGGTTCTCTAAAGGAGATATAGCATGAGCCATTTTAAGGTCTGTATAACTCTTTTTAGTTTCACTAAGTTTCTCTTGTAACTCAGCTGTTGAAAGCTGTTTAATTTCTGATTGCTTCATAATACCTTTTTATTAAGCTTCGTAATCTCTAGCTATGATAAACTTAGTCTTTACAGGAAGTTTTTGAGCTGCTAAACGTAAAGCTTCTTGAGCTACGTCTAATGGCACTCCACTGATTTCAAATAACATACGTCCTGGCTTTACAACAGCTGCCCAATATTCAACGGCACCTTTACCTTTACCCATACGTACTTCAAGAGGTTTCTTTGTGATAGGCTTGTCTGGGAATATCTTAATCCATAACGCTCCTTCTCTTTTCATGTAACGAGTAGCTGCAATACGCGCTGCTTCTATTTGACGTGCAGTTATAAAAGAATAATCTAATGACTTAATACCGAAAGTACCATTTGATAACAAATGACCTCTTCCTGCATTACCTTTCATACGACCTTTCTGCTGCTTACGAAATTTTGTTCTTTTAGGCTGTAACATTTTTTCTTTTGTTTAAAAAATTACTTTCTACGACGAGATTGGTTCTTATTTCCACCACGTCCACCTTTTCCTTTTTGTTTAGATAGACCAACTAATGGAGAAAGTTCTCTTTTTCCATATACTTCGCCTTTCATAATCCAAACTTTGATACCCAATCTACCATAAGTAGTATGCGCTTCAACTAAAGCATAATCAATATCAGCTCTAAAAGTAGATAAAGGAATACGCCCTTCTTTATAGTGCTCTGAACGCGCCATTTCAGCACCATTCAAACGACCACTAATCTGAATTTTAATTCCTTCTGCATTCATACGAATAGCTGCAGCGATAGCCATTTTAATTGCACGTCTGTAAGAAATTCGGCTTTCTATCTGACGAGCGACACTTGCTGCTACTAAATGTGCATCTAGTTCAGGTCTTTTAATTTCAAAGATGTTCAATTGAACTTCTTTACCAGTAATTTTTTTAAGCTCTTCTTTTAACTTATCTACCTCTTGCCCACCTTTTCCAATAATAATACCAGGTCTAGCAGTAGTGATAGTAACGGTTACAAGTTTAAGTGTACGCTCAATTATTACTCTACTTACACTAGCTTTAGATAAACGTGCATGGATATACTTTCGGATTTTATCATCCTCAGCAAGTTTGTCTCCGTAATCGTTTCCTCCGTACCAGTTAGATTCCCATCCTCTGATAATTCCTAAGCGATTTCCGATTGGATTTGTCTTTTGTCCCATATCTCTATCTTAGCTTTGTGTTTTATTTAATGCATCTACAACCACAGTTACGTGATTAGAACGCTTTCTAATTCTGTGTGCTCTACCTTGAGGAGCTGGACGTAATCTCTTTAACATAGTTCCGCCATCTACTCTAATCTCTTTAATGTAAAGCTTTGCTTCTTCAACGTCTGCATCTTCGTTTTTAGCTTGCCAGTTTGCAATTGCAGACATTACAAGTTTCTCTAAACGACGAGACGCTTCCTTAGGACTAAATCTAAGAATCTGAAGCGCTTGTTCTGCCTTTTTCCCTCTAACTAAATCCGCTACTAAACGCATTTTTCTTGGAGATGTAGGACAGTTATTTAGCTTAGCAAAAGCAACTTGCTTTTTCTCAGCCTTAATAGCTTCCGCCATTTGTTTTTTACGACTTCCCATGATTCTTATTTTTTACCTTTATTCTTAGCACCTGCATGACCTCTAAATGATCGTGTTGGTGAAAATTCTCCTAATTTGTGACCTACCATATTCTCAGTAACATATACTGGAACAAACTGACGACCATTGTGAACTGCTATAGTCTGACCAACGAAATCTGGAGAAATCATTGATGCTCTCGACCAAGTTTTAATTACCGTCTTTTTATTCGAAGCTACATTTTCTGCAACTTTCTTTTCTAATTTATAGTGGATATAAGGTCCCTTTTTTAATGAACGTGCCATACTATCTTAATTATTTCTTTCTACGTTCTACAATATATTTGTTACTCGCTTTAGTCTTAGAACGTGTTCTGAAACCTTTAGCAGGAATACCGTTTCTAGATCTTGGATGACCACCTGAAGATTTACCTTCACCACCACCCATTGGGTGATCGACTGGATTCATAACTACTGGTCTTACTCTTGGACGTCTACCTAACCATCTGCTTCTACCAGCTTTACCAGACACCAACAATTGGTGATCTGAGTTAGATACAACTCCAATAGTTGCCATACATGTTACTAAAATCATTCTTGTTTCACCTGAAGGTAACTTCACTGTTGCAAATCTACCATCTCTTGCCATTAACTGAGCAAATGCTCCAGCACTACGAGCCATTACAGCACCTTGCCCTGGACGTAACTCTATACAAGAGATAATTGTACCTAAAGGTATTTCACTTAATGGCATTGCATTTCCAATTTCTGGAGCAATTCCACTTTCACCAGAAACTATCTTTTGTCCTACTTGTAAACCATTCTGAGCGATAACATAACGCTTCTCGCCATCTTGGTAATTTAATAGTGCTATAAATGCAGTTCTGTTTGGATCATACTCGATTGTCTTAACTTCCGCCGGAACACCAGTTTTGTTACGTTTGAAATCGATAATACGATACTTCTTCTTGTGACCACCACCTAAATGGCGCATGGTCATTTTTCCTTGACTGTTTCTACCACCAGATCTTTTTTTCGGAACAAGCAAGCTTTTTTCCGGCTTATCAGTAGTTATGGCGTCAAATCCATTTACTACTCTAAATCGCTGAGCTGATGTGATCGGTTTTAATTTTCTTACTGACATAAGTCTAATTACATGTTAGCGTATAAATCTATTGTTTCACCTTCCGCCAGTTGTACAATTGCCTTTTTTACAGCATTTGTTTTACCATGTTGAACACCAGTTTTTGTAAACTTGGTCTTACGATCTGGACGGACATTTATTGTACGAACTTTTTCTACAGAAACTCCATAAGCAGCTTCAACTGCCTTTTTGATTTCTACCTTGTTCGCCTTTGTATTCACTTGAAATGCATAAGCATTTAACAACTCACTTTGCATGGTTGCCTTTTCTGTGATTATAGGTTTTATTAAGATACTCATCTTGTTCTATTTACTTAAGTTCGATTCAATTCCTTCTAATGCACTTTCAATCAGAATAACTTTATTAGCATTCATAATTTTATAAGTACTTAATTCTGAAGCTGTTACAACCTCAGAGCCTTTAAAATTGCGTGATGACAAATATACATTATTATTTGAGCCACCCAACACAATAAGAGATTTTTTGTTTTCAACCTCTAAAGCCTTTAAAACATTGACAAAGTTTTTAGTTTTTGGAGCATCAAAACTGAAGTCTTCCATTACTAAAATTGATTTATCGTTTGCCTTAATACTTAATGCAGATTTACGTGCTAATCGCTTTACGTTTTTGTTTAATTTAAAACCGTAATTTCTTGGTCTAGGACCAAACATACGACCACCACCTTTAAATACACCAGACTTAATAGAACCTGCACGAGCTGTACCAGTTCCTTTTTGTTTTTTAATCTTACGTGTACTTCCAGTAATTTCTGCTCTTTCTTTTGCCTTATGCGTTCCTTGTCTTTGATTTGCTAAGTATTGCTTAACATCTAAATAGACTGCATGATTATTAGGCTCTATAGCATATACGTTTTTAGAAAGCTCAGCTTTTCTACCCGTATCTTTTCCGTTTATATCTAAAACTGCTACCTTCATTACTTCTCAATGATTACATAAGAATTTTTGTGACCAGGAACACATCCTTTCACTACTAGTAAGTTCTTTTCTGGAACTACCTTGTAAACTCTTAAATTTTGAACTTTTACTGTTTCACCACCCATTCTTCCGGCCATCTTCATTCCTTTGAATACTCTCGCAGGATAAGAAGCTGCACCAATAGAACCTGGAGCTCTTAAACGGTTATGTTGACCGTGTGTTGCTTGACCTACACCAGCAAATCCATGACGTTTTACAACACCTTGGAATCCTTTACCTTTTGAAGTTCCTGCAACATCTACAAACTCACCTTCAATGAATTGCTCTACTGTGATTGAATCACCTAACTTGTACTCCGCATCAAAACCTTTGAATTCAACGACTTTGCGTTTTACAGAAGTACCCGCTTTTTTAGCATGACCAATGTCAGCTTTTGTAGCGTTCTTTTCTGTCGCGTCATCGAAACCTAATTGAAGGGCCGAATAACCGTCCACTTCTTCAGTTCTGACTTGGGTAACGATACATGGTCCAGCTTCGATTACTGTACAAGGAATATTCTTCCCATTTTCATCGAAAATGCTGGTCATACCGATTTTTTTTCCAATTAACCCAGACATATTTATTATTTATTAATTATTACTCTTTATTTAAAACTCAAGGCTGAAAATACGTTTCAGCCTTGAATTGTATTTTTAACCGTTTTTCCCTCGACCGCATCGGTGGGACATGTTTTGTATTACTTACACCTTAATCTCAACTTCAACGCCACTTGGTAATTCAAGTTTCATTAAAGCATCAATAGTCTTAGAAGATGAAGAATAAATATCCAATAATCTCTTGTATGAGCTTAATTGAAATTGTTCTCTCGACTTCTTGTTTACGTGTGGTGAACGTAATACAGTAAATATCTTCTTGTGAGTAGGTAATGGAATTGGACCCGTTACCACAGCACCTGTACTTTTCACTGTTTTTACAATCTTGTCAGCAGACTTGTCTACTAAGTTGTGATCGTAAGATTTTAATTTTATTCTGATTTTTTGACTCATTTTATTAAGATTTACGATTCAACTCCTTTAGCTGCTGCAATTACTTCCTCAGAAATATTCTTAGGAGTTTCAGCATAGTGAGAAAATTCCATTGTTGATGTTGCTCTACCTGAAGATAACGTTCTTAATGTTGTAACATATCCAAACATTTCAGATAATGGAACAGTAGCTTTTACAGTTTTTGCACCAGCTCTATCTCCCATATCACTTACCTGACCTCTTCTTCTGTTTAAATCACCAACAATATCACCCATGTTTTCCTCAGGTGTAATAACCTCAAGTTTCATAATAGGCTCCATAATTACGGCTTTAGCTGCTTTTGCAACATTCTTAAAACCTAATTTAGCTGCTAATTCGAAAGATAATTGATCAGAATCTACATCGTGATAAGAACCGTCTCTCAAAGTAATTTTCATAGCGTCAACTTCGAAACCAGCAAGTGGTCCATTTATCATCGCCATTTTAAATCCTTTTTCTATTGAAGGGATAAATTCCTTAGGAACATTACCACCTTTAATAATAGACTCAAATTGAAGTCCTACTTGACCTTCATCAGCAGGCTCAATAGTAAATACTATATCTGCAAATTTACCACGACCACCAGATTGCTTTTTATAAACTTCTCTATGATCTGCTGAAGCTGTTATTGCTTCTTTATATTCAACTTGTGGTTGACCTTGGTTAACCTCAACTTTAAATTCTCTTTTAAGACGATCAACAATTACATCTAAGTGTAACTCACCCATACCAGATATAATAGTCTGGCCTGAAGCTTCGTCTGAACGTACAGTAAATGTAGGATCTTCTTCAGCTAATTTAGCTAAGCCCATTCCTAATCTATCAACATCTGCTTTAGTCTTAGGTTCAACCGCAATACCAATTACTGGATCAGGGAAGTCCATAGATTCTAAAACTATAGGATGCTTTTCTGCTGTTAATGTATCTCCTGTTTTAATAGATTTAAATCCAACAGCAGCACCAATATCACCAGCTTCGATAAAATCAATTGCATTTTGCTTATTAGCATGCATTTGGTAAATACGAGAAATACGTTCTTTTTTACCAGAACGATTATTCAACACGTACGAACCTGCATCTAAACGACCAGAATAAGCTCTAAAGAATGCTAAACGCCCTACGAAAGGATCAGTAGCAATCTTAAATGCTAAAGCAGCGAAAGGCTCCTTTACATCTGGCTTACGAATTTCTTCTTGTTCTGTATCTGGATTAACACCTACGATACCTTCCTTATCTACTGGAGAAGGTAAATAACGACATACAGCATCTAATAAAAATTGTACACCTTTATTTTTAAAAGCAGAACCACAAATCATAGGAATGATTGCCATATCCATTACAGCAGCTCTAAGTGCAGCATGCACTTCTTCTTCTGTAATAGAATCTTCATCTTCCATGAACTTCTCTAGTAAGTTCTCATCGTAGCTAGCTACTTCTTCTATTAATAAAGCTCTATACTTTCTAGCTTCTTCTTTAAGCTCTTCTGGAATTTCAACAACATCAAAAGTTGCCCCTTGAGTTTCATCATGCCATACAATAGCTCTATTCTTAACTAAATCTATAATACCTTTAAAATCTATCTCATCACCAATGTTTAAAACAATTGGCACTGCATTAGACTTTAACATATCTTTTACTTGTTGACAAACACCTAAAAAGTTAGATCCTTGACGGTCCATTTTATTAACGAAACCAATTCTAGGTACTTTATAATTGTCAGCTAGTCTCCAGTTAGTTTCAGATTGTGGCTCAACACCATCAACTGCACTAAATAAGAATACTAAACCATCTAGCACACGTAATGAACGATTTACCTCAACGGTAAAATCAACGTGACCAGGAGTATCAATAATATTAAAGTGATATCCTTTAGTACCTTCAGTTGGTTTTCCATTTTCAATTGGAAACTCCCATGTACAAGTTGTAGCAGCAGAAGTAATTGTAATACCTCTTTCTTGCTCTTGCTCCATCCAATCCATTGTTGCAGCACCATCATGTACTTCACCAATTTTGTGAGAAACACCTGTATAATAAAGAATACGTTCTGTAGTAGTGGTTTTTCCTGCATCAATGTGAGCAGCAATACCTATATTTCTTGTGAATTTTAAATCTCTTGCCATTTCTTATTAAAATCTAAAGTGAGAGAATGCTTTGTTTGCTTCGGCCATTTTGTGAGTATCAACTCTTTTCTTAACAGCTGCACCTTCTTCTTTAGCAGCAGCTAATACTTCTGAAGCTAAACGCTGTGCCATAGATTTTTCATTTCTTTTACGAGAATAGCTAATTAACCATTTCATCGCAGTAGAAACTTTACGATCTGGACGAATTTGCATTGGTATTTGAAATGTTGCACCACCAACACGACGACTTCGCACTTCTACGTGAGGCATCACATTAGATAGAGCATCTTTCCATACTTCTAACGCTGTTTTTTCTTCGTCATTCTTTTTCTCTTCAACAATATCAATTGCATCATAGAATACTTTAAAAGCTACAGACTTCTTACCATCCCACATCATCATGTTAACAAAACGTGTTACTAACTGATCATTAAATTTTGGGTCTGGTAAAAGTGGTCTTTTTTTTGCTGCTCTTTTTCTCATGTCTTCTTCTTAAAGTTTTAAATTACTTTTTAGGGCGTTTTGCACCATACTTAGATCTACGTTGTGTGCGACCAGCAACACCTGCTGTATCTAATGCACCACGAACGATGTGATATCTAACACCTGGCAAATCTTTTACCCTTCCACCTCTAACCAATACTATCGAGTGCTCTTGTAAATTGTGACCCTCACCACCAATGTATGCATTTACCTCGTTTCCGTTTGTTAAACGAACCCTTGCTACCTTACGCATTGCTGAGTTAGGTTTTTTAGGTGTCGTTGTATAAACACGAGTACATACACCACGTCTCTGAGGACACGAATCTAAAGCAGCCGATTTACTCTTCTTGGTTATTTTGGCTCTTCCTTTTCGTACTAATTGTGAAATTGTTGGCATATATTTCTATATAAAATTTTATTTACCCTCACTTTTGAGGGCTGCAAAGGTAGGAATTAATCTTAATTATTCAAATAGTTGAGAATTTATTTTTCAAAGAAATATAACTATTGATTTTATACATATATATAAAGGCCTATTTTTACGTTATCATCTGAGTTATTCTATTCTGATTTAATGATATTTTTAAAACGTTTTTTTATAATCTCACTTTTGATTTTTACAAATCAGATTACTGGGCAATCTATAAGCCTAAAAGTTGAAGGTGAAAGTGAATCAAAAACTAAAATCGCTGATTCTATTGGTTATTCAAAGCTATTTGATAATTATATAAATCTTGAAATTGAATTAAAAACTGTGAAAAAAAAACTTGTAAGACTTGGCTATATTGACACTAGTATTGAAAGTATTATAAAACAAAATGACACCTTATTTAAAGCCCAATTAAATTTGGGTCATAAAATCAATACGATACGTATTATATATGATTCTAGTTTCAATATTGAATTACTAAATTTTATTAATCATATTAAAGGTGATGATTTCTTTGATTTAGATATCACTCAACTAGAAATTTCTTTAAACGAATTGAATTCAAAAATTGCTGAACAAGGTGACCCTTTTTCAACCATACAATTAGTTAATATTTCTAAGACGAATCCCAATTTAATTTCAGCTAATCTCAAAATTGTTTTCAACCAAAAAAGACGTATTGACAAAATTATTATAAAAGGTTATGAAAAGTTTCCGCAGTCTTATATAAAAAGGTTTCTGAAATTGAGAACTGGGAAATCCTTTAATCTAAATGGGATTAAAGAAAAAGTTGAATCCTTAGAAGATTTACGTTTTGCAAATCAGATTAAAGACCCTGAAGTTCTATTTACAAAAGACTCTACTACACTTTATTTATATATAGAAAAAACCAGAACCAATAATTTTGATGGCTTCTTAGGTTTTGGAACTAATGAAGCAACTAATAAAATTGAGTTTGACGGTTATCTAGATTTAAGACTTATTAATAACCTAAACTTTGGTGAAACACTTAACTTATTCTATAAAAGTGATGAGATTGATCAGCAGACCATTAAAGTTGATGCAGATTTACCTTATTTATTTGGTTCACCATTGGGATTACAAGTTGGCTTAAATATCTTTAGAAAAGATTCAACATTCTCAAATGCTAAACAGTATGCGAAAATCAATTATCAGATCAATGCCCAACACAGAATTGGAATTGGTATTAACTCAACTAGTTCAACAAATCTTTTAGAGAATGACACTGCTAATTTAGATGATTACAAATCTGACTATTATACACTAAATTACAACTATACAAAGGCACAATTTTACGACCCATTATTCCCCATAAACTTTCAATTTGATTTATCTGCTGGTTTTGGAGACAGAAAAAATGACATTAATAACCTAAAACAAAGTGTCCTTAATATTAATACCTACAAGATTTTTAAGCTTAACCCAAAAAATAGCATTTATACCAGATTGAATGGAGCTATTTTAACTTCAGACAACTATTTAGACAACGAACTCTTTCGTTTTGGAGGCATAAATTCAATTCGAGGCTTTGAAGAAAATAGTCTGGTTGCCAACCTTTATGGAGTCATTAACACCGAATATCGCTATCGACTTAGTAATAGTATATTTGTACATTCTGTAATTGATGCTGCTTACTTTGAAAACCAACTCAATGACCAGAAAGAGAAATTATTTGGTTTCGGATTTGGCTTAGGACTACTTACAAATTCTGGTTTGTTTAGATTAAACTATTCTAGCGGAAAAACAGAAAATCGTCAATTTAAATTATCCAACTCAAAAGTTCATGTGAGTTTAACTGCTACTTTTTAGAAAATAAAAATTATGCTTAATTAGGTGCATTTCTAAAATTAGAGAGACAACGATTAAAATCACTTATAAATTCTTACAAACAACTAAAGAACAAGGGCTAAACAAGCAATTTAAGTAATTATATTTTTTTCATTATTTATGTTAATTTAACCTAAAAAAATAGTTTATTTTCAATGATTTTTTAAAAAAATTGATATATTCTTGGTTTGCTGACATTTTATTATGATTTTTACATTAACTAATTATCAACTATAATAAATTATGAAAATTAAATTAAAAGGAATGCTAACGCTATTCCTAGCGTTAGCGGTGCAGCTATCTTTTGCACAAGAAAAAACAGTTTCTGGTACTGTTTCTGATGAATCAGGACTTCCCTTACCAGGCGTAAACATCCTTGTAAAAGGAACAACAAATGGAGTACAAACCGATTTAGACGGTAAATATTCTATTAACACCAATGTGGGAGACGTTTTAGTTTTCTCTTACATTAGTTTTGTAAGCCAATCTATTACTGTAGGTACTTCTAATACGATTAACGTATCGTTAGCAGAAGACGTTTCAGTATTAGATGAGGTTGTTATTAATGCTTTAGGTCTAGAAAAAAAGAAAGACGATGATTTGAGTTCCACGTCCATCGTAAAGGTTGACCAATTGCAAAAATCTGGTGAAGCTGGCGTACTGCAAGCACTATCCGGTAAAACTTCTGGTGTAAACATTACAAGAAACTCTGGTGATCCTGGAGCTGGTGCTTACATCCAAATTCGTGGACAAAATACTATCTTAGGTGATAGTAGTCCACTTATCGTAATTGATGGGGCTATCATATCTAACAACTCTATTGGTGGCGGTACAGCTGGTGTTGTACAGCAATCTCGTTTGAATGATATTAACCAAGAAGACATCGAATCTATTTCAGTATTAAAAGGTGCTTCTGCAGCTGCCGTATATGGAACAGGTGCTGCAAATGGAGTAATTGTTATCAAAACAAAAAGAGGCACTAGAGGCGGAAAAAAATGGAAAATAGATTACAAGAACAGTTTTTCATTTGACCAAGTAAACGTAGAATGGGATAAGCAAGGTATTTATGGACAAGGCTTTAATGGTGTAGATCACTTATCTGGTTCTGGATTATCTAATACTGGTTTCTCTTATGGAGGCAGAATAGATGCAAGATCTGGAGGACCAGACACAGTAGATACAACTGGTGCTTATTTTCAATCAGCAACTGGTAATGTAATTTACCCTATAACACAGAAAAACTCAAGAGAAGTTTTTAACCAATCAAATAGAGATGCTGTATTTAAGACTGGTGTTACTAACGAGAACAATATTAGCTTTAGTCACTCTGGAGAAGACTCTCGCACATTTGTAAGTCTTTCTAACTGGGATCAAGATGGTATCTATAATGGTGCATCTGATTACAGAAGAACAAGTGTAAGATTAAATAGTGATATTGATTTCTCTGATAGATTTACTTTAAAGTTATCGTCTACTTATATAGATATAGAATCTAATAGAGTGCAGACTGGCTCTAACCTTAATGGTTTATACTTAGGATATTTAAGAACGTCCCCAGATTTTGATATTAGAGATTATGTAGGTACACATTTTGATGCGGGCGGAATTCCAACACCTAACTCTCATAGAGGTTATAGACAACATTTAGGGTCTGCAAGGACGTTTAATGCCAATGATGGAACATTTAGTTACAATTCACCATCATACAATAATCCATTATGGACAACAAATAAACAAAAAAACTTAAATGATGTAAGTCGTTTTATAATTGCGCCTGAAGCGAATTTTAAAATCAATGATAATCTATTATTAACTGGACGTTATAGTATGGATTACTATCAGGATAACCGTTTGGGTTATGAACCAGCAGGTTCTGCAGGAGATGGTACTAATGGTGAATATGAAGAAGACAGAATTACGGAATCTAATCAAAACATCAATGTATTTTTAACTGGTAATTATGACTTAATGGATGATTTGAGAATGGACTTTACAGTAGGTACTCAATTTTTTCAGAGAAAATACAAACGTTTGTCTTCTGAGGAAGCGAACTTCACTAATCCTGATGAAATCTTCTTAAATGGAGGAAATGCAATTTCAGCAAACTCTAATTTTGATGACTACATTCTTAAAACTAGAAAATCTGGTGGATTTGCATTATTGAACTTTGATTATAAAAATGAGTTTTTATTAGAATTAACTGCAAGAGGCGAATATTTATCTGAATTACCTAATGCAGGTTTAATATTCTATTCAAGTATATCAGCAGGATGGAACTTTACAAAATACCTTGAAAACTCAGATGTATTATCATTTGGTAAGCTTAGAGCTTCATATGGTGAAGTTGGTATTGGCCCAGACCCATACTTAACAGATAACTATATTACTACTGGAGGTGTATTTTCTGGTTGGGGAGATGGTTATGATGGTGCACAATATGGTAATCCATTAACACGCTCATCTCTTCGAGGAAATCCAGATTTAAAAGAAGAACGTGTTAAAGAATTTGAAATTGGTTTTGATACGCGTTTCATAAATAATAGAATAAGCTTATCAGCTACATATTACAATAGAACAACTGATGATGCTTTATTAGAATTACCAATTCCAAATTCTACTGGTTTTGATAGACAAGCTGTTAATGCTGCAAAGATTTCAAACAAAGGGATTGAAATAGATTTATCTGGTAGAATTATCAGTAATGAAGATTTACAGTGGAATATGAATATCAGTTATACAAAAAATACAAGTTTAGTTGAAGATATGGCCGGTAGCGCATTCTTTGGTTTAAATGGATTTACGTCTAATGAATCTGGTGTTGCAGAAGGTCAACCATTCGGAATTATAAGAAGTACACGTTATGCAAGAGATGATAATGGTGATTATATTCTTAACGCTAATGGTTTCCCTACAGCGTCGCCAACAACGGATTTTATAAGTGATCCAAATCCAACTTGGAGAGGTGGTTTAGGAACATCTGTATCTTATAAAGGATTTACATTATCAGCTCAATTTGAAACTTCTCAAGGCAATCAAGTATGGAATGGTACTAGAGGTGTATTATACTTCTTTGGTATCCATCCAGATACGGCAGTTGAATCTGTCGCATCACAAGATTTGGTTACTGCTGGAGGTAGTACAATTCCTGCAGGAGCTACATTTAGAGGTTGGGAACAAGACTTTGGTGCTGGACCTGTAGCTGTTAACCAAGATTGGTGGACAGGAAATGGTGGTGGATTTGGTGATGTTGGAGAGCCTTTCCATGAAGATGCATCTTGGACGCGATTAAGAGAACTCTCTTTATTTTATTCTATTCCAAGAGATCTTATTTCTAAATTAGGTATGACTAATGCAGAGATTGGTATAACAGGTCGTAATTTATTATTATGGACAGATATTGAAGGGTTTGATCCTGATAATAACTTAACAGGTGCATCTAAAGGTCGTGGATTAGAGTATTTTAGTAATCCTGGAACAAAATCATTCTTAACAACGATAAGATTATCATTCTAATCAAATAAAATTATTATAAAATGAAAAAAATAACATATTTATTCTCGTTTATAGTATTGGCTTTGGCATTAGCTTGCGAGTCTTATACTGAAGATTTAAATACTGACCCTAACCAGTTTAGTAGTGCACCGCCAGAACTTATTATTGGGCAAGCACAATTAGGATGGGCGCAATTAGCAACTAGCAATAGTGCTAGATACGCAGGTATCTTTATGAACCATTTTACTGGTGAAGACAGACAATATATTGCTGTTAACCAATACTCAACTACAGCTGGTGATTATGATGACACTTGGGATGATTCTTATGTAGATGGTATAGCAGCAGCACAATTAACCAAACAATTAGCTGAAGAAAGTGGAGCTACTCTACTTGTAGGTATAGCACAAATATGTGAAGCAGCAATTTTTGGAGAAATGACAGCACTTTTTGGAGATATTCCATTTACAGAAGCTAATGACGTAGAAAATTTTCCTGAGCCTGCTTATGATGCTCAGTCTACTGTTTTAGCTGGTGTTCAAACCTTACTAGATAATGCAATATCTAATATAGGTTCTACTACAGGTACACCTTATACAGGTAACAGAATGTCTAGTTCTGCTTCATGGATAGAAATTGCTTGGTCATTAAAAGCGCGTTATTATTTAATTGCTAAAGACTATCCAAATGCATTAACAAGTGCTCGTAATGGCATAGATACACCAGAGAAAAGTTTAGTAACTTTACATACGACTTCTACTAATACAGAAAATTTATACTATCAGTTTATGGTAGATGAACGTGATGGTTACTTAGGAGCAACTGATTCTCATTTAGTTAATTTATTAAGTGGCGTAACAGCAAGACTTATTGCAACCCCAGGTGACGCGGAAAGATTTGATTTTTACTTTACACCTTATAGTGATGGAACTGGTCATGCACCGAATGTATCATCTACAGGAGTATTTGCTGAGACAGCATCTATGAATATAATATCGTACGAAGAAGTGAAATTAATTGAAGCTGAAGCTGCTAACCGTACAGGTGATGCAGGTGATGTGGCAGCATTTAATGAAATAAGAGGATATTTAGCAACACAATATGGTGGAAGTTTCCCAGATACAGCATCTGCTTCAGGTAGTGCTGATTTATTAATGGAAATTTTAGAAGAAAAGTACATCACACTAATTGGTGAACTTCAACCTTACCATGATGTAAGACGTACAGCTAATATGCTTAACGTACCACCTAAAACAGGTGCAACTATACCACAACGTTTTATATATCCACAAGTAGAAATAGATGCGAACTCAAATGTTCCTTCTCCTCTACCAGGATTATTTGACCCAACACCAATAAATTAAATTTTAACGAGTTAGTTTCTTAAAATTTACAAAAGGCCACCTATAGATTATAGGTGGCCTTTATATATTAAAAAATCTATATTAATTATCACCCGATAACAAATACTTAGATAGGTTTCTATACCTTTACACTATGAGTAATGAAACCACTATTTTTGGAATAAGAGCTATTATTGAAGCTATTAAATCTGGTAAAACCATTGATAAGGTATTTATGCAGAAAGGACTTAGAGGTGAACTTTTTCAAGAATTAGAAGCACTTATACGTTCAGAAGGCATTAACTCATCTTATGTTCCTATTGAAAAACTAAATAGATTAACCAGAGGTAATCATCAAGGTGCTGTTGCACAGATTTCCCCTATTGAGTTTCATAATATTGATGACTTGGTTATGCAAGTTATTGAATCAGGTAAAACTCCTTTGTTTTTACTCTTAGATCAATTAAGTGATGTAAGAAATTTTGGTGCTATTGTTCGTACCGCAGAATGTACTGGTGTTAATGGTATTATTATTCAGAAAAAAGGTGGAGCTCCTATAAATGGTGATACGATAAAGACAAGTGCAGGTGCAATTTTTAAAATGCCAATTTGTAAAGTCGATCATATTAAGGATGCCGTATTTCATATGCAAGCTTCTGGAATTAAAGTGATAGCCGCTACTGAAAAAGCTAAAGACTTTGTCTATGAAGTCTCTTTTAAAGAACCATGTGCTATCATCATGGGCTCTGAAGGTAGAGGTATTAATCCATCTGTACTGAAAGTATCCGACAATCAAGCTAAACTTCCCATTTTAGGTGAAATAGAATCTTTGAATGTTTCTGTTGCTTGTGGAGCATTTTTGTATGAAGCTGTAAGGCAACGTAGTTAATCCTCTCTTTTTCTAAAAATATATCTGACTTTCGGTGATGAATCTTTTTCTTGTTCAGCTTCGGAATCAAGTTCAATTTCTGGTTCTAATTCTATAAAATTTCCGTTTTCATCAAATTGACGCATAAAGGGATCATCTTCCTCATTATAATCAGGTTGCTCCCATTTATAACGTTCTGGTTTCGCAACTTGTTTTCTAAAGATTAAAGCGAAGACTAGCCCAGTTATTAGCCCTCCTAAATGTCCTTCCCATGACATTCCCATTTTTATAGGAAACACATACCAAATCATACTTCCGTACAAAAATATGACCATTAATGATAGTGCAATCAACCTATAATGTTTCGCAAAAATGCCTTTAAAGAAAATAAAACTTACTAATACATAAATTAACCCACTTGCACCAATATGATTTCCTGAACTAGCTATGAGCCAAGTTAAAAATCCTGATAAGAGTATACCATAAAGAATCACTTTCCATGCTATATTTTTATAGAAATAAAAGAGCGCTAAAGACAATACAAAAAGTGGAATAGAATTATTATAAATATGACTTATGTCCCCATGTAAAAAGGGACTTGTAAAAATCCCAAAAAGCCCTTCTAACTTTTGAGGCCTAATACCAAAAGATTTAATTCCATAGTCAACACGTACTTGATACCAGAATACAAGCCATATAGTAAAAACAATCATCAAAGGATACAAGATGACGCTATTAGAATATTTAAATTGTTGCGAAGACATATTACTACTTGCGAATGTTACTTCAAATTTATAACCAAAATCCTTTTACATGAAATATTGTCATAACTGTTAATAAAAATTCCAATCTTTTCCATTCACGTTTTGTAATTTTAGAGCATGAATATTCCTTTAGCTGAGCGGCTACGTCCAAAAACATTGAACGATTACTTAAGTCAACAACATTTAGTTGGAAAGGAAGGTATGCTCTATCAGCAGATTAAAAGTGGAGTTATTCCTTCACTTATACTTTGGGGACCACCAGGTATTGGAAAAACAACTTTGGCAAATATCATAGCTCATGAATCTGAGCGTCCATTTTTTAAATTGAGTGCTATCAATTCTGGTGTAAAAGATATTAGGGAGGTTATAGACAAAGCCAAAAAAAGTGGAGGGCTCTTTACTGCAAAAAACCCGATTTTATTTATTGATGAAATACATCGTTTTAGTAAATCACAACAAGATTCCCTTTTAGAAGCCGTAGAAAAAGGTTGGGTTACACTAATTGGCGCAACTACAGAGAATCCTAGTTTTGAGGTTATTTCAGCATTGCTATCAAGATGTCAAGTATATACCTTAAACGCCTTTAGTAAAGCTGATTTAGAAGCTTTATTAAAACGTGCTTTAATTGAAGATAAATCAATTTCAAAATTAAATATAGACTTAAAAGAAACTGAAGCTTTGCTTCGCTTCTCAGGAGGAGACGCAAGAAAACTTTTAAATATTTTTGAATTACTTGTTACTTCTTTTGATAATGAACCTATGGTCATAACCAATGATTTAGTAACAAAACAGGTTCAAAACAAAGCAGCTCGTTACGATAAAACTGGTGAACAGCACTATGATATTATTTCGGCCTTCATAAAATCGATTAGAGGTAGTGACCCAAATGCTGCGGTTTATTATTTAGCTCGTATGATTGAAGGAGGAGAAGACGTAAAATTTATTGCCAGAAGGCTTTTAATACTTGCTAGTGAAGACATCGGTAATGCAAACCCAACAGCTCTTGTTATTGCTAATAATACATTTCAGGCAGTTTCTGTTATTGGCAACCCTGAATCTCGAATTATCCTTAGCCAATGTGCAACATATTTAGCAAGTTCTCCAAAAAGTAATGCGGCTTATGAAGCTATAAACAAAGCACAACAATTAGTAAAGCAAACTGGTGATTTATCTGTACCACTAGCTATAAGAAATGCTCCTACAAAATTAATGAAAGAATTGGGTTATGGTGATAAATACAAATATTCTCATAGTTATGAAAACAACTTTGCTGAACAGGAGTTTATGCCAGAAGACATAAAGAATACTAAGTTATATGAGCCAGGACAAAACGCAAGAGAGCAATCTCAGCGTAATTACTTAAAATCCCTTTGGAAAGAAAAATATGGGTATTAAAACTTAATATTTAGATTCTTTGTATTTGATGTAGTTCCATTGTTTTCTGAATACTTCCAGGTATTATTATCTTTAAAAACTATAGCGCTCTTACCTTTAACTATAAATACGTTTTTTGCTGCTGTATTCAATAACACCATGACTATCTTTTTATCTTCATCCCTCACCTCATAACCATTTGTAATCGGATTAGGGTATAACACATTACTTACTGTTTTTTCTGACGCCTTTTCCTTTTTCACTTCAGACTTAACCGTTTTTACTACTGCTATATCATTTACAACTTCTTCTGCCTCCTCTGCTTCTTTAGTTACTTTTACTTCTTTTACTTCTTTTACTTCTTTTACTTCTTTTACTTCTTTTACTTCTTTTACTTCTTTAATCTTTTCAATATTTTGAACATCTTCAACTTTATCTATTTTATTTTCAATCTGATTCTCTTGTTCAGTTACAACAGTAGTTTCTGTATCTGATTTTGGTTTATACTTGTAGTTTAACGCCTTTATACTTTTAAATGCCTCTGTTAGTGCCTTTTGATGTCTTTTTTCATGATTATTTTCGCCAGATTGACCGTATTCAGATTTCATAATTAATTCACCGTAACAATCTTTTAAGCTTACCTCTAATCTTGTTTTACGGAATCCACCTCTTACTTTATGAACATCTGCATACATAGCTAAACATCTGTCTTCAAATAAATCCTGAGGCAGCTCTGACTTTTCAAAATAAGCATCGAAACCATGCTGCTTAAATAAAAGCTTTGTGACCGTATTTAATCGATATGCATTTTGCCCTTTTAAAAACTCGTATTGTAAAGGAATAATCACATATTTATAATCATTTATTGTACTTTGAGACCATCCACTAAAACAGCTACATACAATTAGACATAGAATAAGAATCTTTTTCATAACCTATATTTTACTAAAACTTTATATTAATAACTCTTTTTGAAATTGCACCATTATTTTCATAATAAACCCAATCTTCATTGTCTTTATAAACAATAGCATTTTTATCTTTTACCATAAAGACATCCTTAGCACTCGTGCTCAACAAAATCATAATTATTTTTGGTTCGGAATCCACTAATTGATATCCATCTTCTATCGCTTGAGCATAATAAATTTCCTCTTTAATAATTAAATCTTTTACACCTTCATCCACTACTTTAGTTTCTGATATTTCAATCTTCTCTGTTTCAATTACTGGTTCGTCTTTTATTTCAGTTTTGGGTACTTTAACCTCAACTAATTTTTCTTTTAGCTCATATTTATACCCAATATTTTGAAACGTTACAAAAGCACTCCTTAAAGCCTCAGTGTATGCTCTATCGTATTTTTTCAAAAGCGATTCACCAATTTCAGATGTCATTATTACTTTACCAAAACAATCCTTTAAAATGATCTCTAGCTTTGTTTTAAACATTCCACTTTTATCATCAGATACTTCTGATGTTAAAGCCATACATCTATCATTTTTTAAATCATCTGGAAGATCCTCATCTGAAAGATAAGCTTCAAAGCCATATTTATTAAATAAAAACTTGGTTAACGAATTCAGCTGATATTTATCTTCAGTTTTTAAGAAATCATATGTTTTAGGGACAATAATATATTTGTAATCATTAAGTTCGTTTTGAGCAGTTCCGCTAAAACTTATGAAGACTACTAAAACAGTAAAAATTATTTTCTTAAGCATGTTACACTATATTAGAGAAGATTTTCAATAGCTTTCAAGGTAGTAATTCTTTTGAAATTATGAGCATTATGAATGTCTTTGTAATCGAAATGTATCGTATCCATACCTATATGATATGCACCTTCTATGTCTGCCTCTAAGCTATCACCAATCATAATGCTTTCTGTTGCTTTTGCATTTGCAATGTTTAAAGCGAAATTAAAAACTTTTGGGTTTGGTTTTTTAACTCCTACCATTTCTGAATTGGTGACAGTTTCAAAATAATGCCTAATTCCTGAACCTTTCATTTTCTTTTCCTGAACTTCTTCAAAGCCATTTGTAATAATGTGCAAAACATATTTATTCCTTAGGTAATCAAGAATCTCAATTGCACCTTCAAATAAGTGGTTAAAGCTCGATAAATGCTCTATATAAGCTTCAGACAATCGATTAATCAAATCATCTTCTACATTTATATTTACAGCATCAAAAGCCTGCTTCAATCGTCCATAGCGCAAACTAGCTTTGGTTACTTTTTCCTCGCGATATAGTTTCCAAAACTTAAGGTTTATAGGTTCATATACTTTTAAAAAATCGTTAAGCTTTATATCGATTTGATTTAGCTTAAAAATTTTATCAAAAGTCAATCCCGAATTTTTATCAAAATCCCAAAGCGTATGATCTAAATCGAAAAATACATGTTTTATTTGATTGCTCATTCTATTGATTCTAGTATCATATTAAATAGTGTTCTGTAGCCTTTCCAACGATCTAAATCACTAAATGTATAATTATGAAATATTGGTGTAAATGTTCCATTAACTGCTTTTACCTCATCTATCAGTTTTTGTAAATGCTCAGTTTTATCTAACTCTGAGTCATATTTCAATAAGGCAAAATCCATACAATGATATGGATTGATTTGTAATGGAGTTTGTACTTCGTAATCTAAATCGTAAAACTGAAATGGTGTACATGTACCTGCTCTAAAACCTAGAGTGTCTATATAACCCATAGTAAAATCTTGATTGATTTCTAACTCCACCAAATTACGATAAGACGTAGGTAGATTTAACTTTGAAAACGAATGCCTTACCGCCTTTAAATTGGTATTTACAATAGCTTCCATTTTAAGCTTTTCTTTTTTCAGAATTGAAACATCATCTAATGCAAAATAGGATGCTTTTATGCCTACATCGCAATAATCAGCAATGGATTTTATGAGTGAAACAAATTGTTTTTTATTTGTATTTATATTTTTATCATAGGTTGAATAATCACCAATTAAAAACAGTACAATGAATTTAAATTTACTTTGCTTTTGCTTCGTAATAACCCACTTAAATGTATCGTAAGGGTCGCGTTTAAAACCCATCAAAACAGAATAGCGTTGATACAGTTGTCTTAATTTAAAACGCACCAAATCATTTAATGTACCTCCAACAGTTCGCAACAATCCTTTTTGACGAAAATAATAAGCAGTTGGAACATCTATAACGGGTTGTATTCTATAACTTCGTTTTTGAAATTCGTAATCGGGAAATCGTTTTTTTAAAACCTTTTGAAGCTTGTATGCCCAAATATCAACTACAGGTTGATTTAAAAAGCGATGAATATAAGCCAGACTTTCTTTGGCCATAAACCTACCATAATCATCTTTTACGTGTGGCATATATTCTTCATAACGACTCAATAAGTAAAAAGACGCTGCAAAAATATCAAAAGGCAAATCACTACGCTCACCTGTTGCAAAAAAACCTTTTGTATTATCCCACTGCTGTACATTGATATCTATATCTGACAATCCATTCTCAAACAGTAGTTCATTACTTCGCACAAACAATTCATTACTCAATGGTTGTTTTGTATAGGACATTTTAAGACTGTTATGCGCAATAAAATCTTCAACTTTAGAAGTGAAACTCACCTCTAAGCCTAAAATACGTTTACCAATATGTTTAAACGTATATATTAAACGTGGAGTGATTTTATGAGTATAAACTAATAACATTATATAATTTCTTGGTCTGCAAAACTAAAATACGCTTTCTCAGTTACAATGAGGTGATCTAGAACTTTAATATCTAAACTCTGTGCGGCTACTTTTAACTTTTGGGTAATATCTTTATCAGCTTGACTAGGCTTTAGAGTTCCGGATGGATGATTATGACAAAGAATTAACGCAGTTGCTCCTACTTCAAGTGCATTCTTTAAAACTAAACGGACATCCACTAGAGTACCAGTGATTCCTCCTTTACTCAATTGATTCTTTTGAATCACCTTATTAGAATTATTAAGATATAATATCCAGAATTCTTCGTGTGGTAATTCACCTAGTATGGGCTGCATAATATTGTAAACCGAACGGCTAGAGGTAATCTTCTCTAATTGTAATCCTTCTTCTAATCGACGACGTCTTCCTAGTTCTAAAGCAGCAGTAATTGTTATAGCTTTGGCTTCCCCAATCCCTTTAAATTCTATTAATTGTTTAATCGATAATTTCCCTAAAGCATTAAGGTTGTTATCTACACTTGCCAAAATACGTTTACATAAATCAACCGCACTTTCATCTCTGCTTCCCGAACCTATAAGAATTGCTACCAGTTCAGCATCACTTAAAACGATTTTACCTTTGTCCCGTAATTTTTCTCTTGGTTGGTCATCTTGAGACCAATTTTTAATTGAAAATGAAGTCGTTTTTTCTGACATGCCCTAAAGATAAAAAATTGTAAATTTAAGCATCAATTAAAACAAAGAATTATGCAATCATTTTTTGAGGAAGGAGTCTATGATGAATTAACATCGCGTCTCAACAAATTAAATAAAGATACCTTAGCTACTTGGGGAAAAATGAACGTTGGCCAGATGTTATATCATTGCCAAATGCCACTAAATATTATATTAGAAAAAGAAGACTATGGCGTAAAACCTAATTGGTTGATTAATTTATTATTTAAAAAATCAATGTATAGCGACAAGCTTTGGAAAAAGAATCTACCAACAGCTAAAGGCTTTGCAATTAAAGATGAAAAGGGTTTTGATACAGAAAAACAAGCCATTACAGGTCTTATTAATGAGTTAAACTCACAACGCAATCGAAATGATTGGCAACCACATCCTGCTTTTGGAAAATTAACAAAAGAACAATGGGGGAAAATGCAATACAAGCATTTAGACCATCGCTTTAGACAGTTTGGGGTGTAATGAATTATCCACCAAAAAAACATCAAGATGACGATATCAATCATATGATTGAGGTTATAGAAACTTATCCTTTAGCCACAGTAATCTCTGTAAAAGATGATGAGCCGTTAATAACACATTTACCATTGATTTATGAGGATGGAAAATTGATTGGTCATATAGATATTTATAATCCTCAAGCCAAATTATTAAAAGACAATAGTAGCGTTACCATAATTTTTGCCGGACCAGAATGTTACATTTCACCTAGCGTATATTCTACAACACAGTTACCAACTTGGAACTATATTAAAGTACACCTCAAAGGAAACGTAAAAGCTATTGAAAGCAAAGTTGCTCTTAAACAATCTCTAATTACAATGACTGAGTTTTTAGAAGCTCCAGACCATAAATATGTTTTGGAACCAGAAAATCCTCGATTAGATAGTAATCTTAAATACATTGAAATGTTTGAAATTACCATAACCGATTGGGAAGGAAAATTTAAGCTTTCGCAAGACAAAAAACCAAAAGACATTAAATTAGCTCGTGAGGAATTAGTTAGAGCTAATCAAGAAAGTATTAAAGTCTTTTTGGATAAGGTTTTTGAATGAAAATTATATTAATTATACATATTGTTACAACTATATTTATGACAGGCTTGTGTTGGTTTTTGTCTAAGTTGTTCATTATCATCTCTTTAGAGTTATAAAAAGTAATAAGTTTCCTGCCTACGAGAGAAAAAATGCAATTACAGGTTTTATAATAGTACCAATTATGACTATTGAGCTTATAACACGACTTATTTTATTGTATAATTATCAAGATGGTTTACACTTATTGAATATAGTTTTATTAACCTTTATTTGGTTAAGCACACTTATTTTTCAAGTTCCAACGCACCTAAAACTTATGCAAGAAGAATCTGAAGAACTAATTACAAAAGTGATTAGAACAAACTGGGTTAGAACGTTGAGTTGGACTGTAAGAGCCTTATTATTATCATATTTTTTATGGACATACCTTCAATTTTGATAAATTGTTTAAACTAAATAAACTGATAAAAATTCATAGAGTTAAAAAAAATATCTAAATTAAACTCAGTTAAATAAGCCATTTACAATTTTATCATCTACTAAACGAAAGATTATGAGTAGAATAAAATCAATTAAATTAATATACTTCATACTAATCATTTCTTTTTCTTGTAGTTATGATATGGACGATCGTGTACCTCAACAAATGTTCCCAGAAGAAGAGACTATTGAAGAAGGACAGTTTGTAGATGAACAAGGCTCTGTATATATAACGGGTTCTACAGATTGCACAGGAACAGGCAGTTATATATTAGATAGTAATAACCTTTTAGAAGATTTAGAAATACCTGATGACTTACCAATAGAAATGGATTTATCGGAATATCTTCCGCCAATTGGTAATCAAGGACGACAAGGCTCTTGCGTATCATGGTCTACAACATACTATCTTAAATCGCTTCAAAAAAGACAATCAACCGAACCACCCTATGACGAGGCAACCATTATGAGTCCTGCTTATACTTATAACCAAATAACTGAAGGTATTTGTGAGAGTACAGGAATTACTAGTGCTTTATCTGTTCTAAAATCAAAGGGCACAGTTACACTAGAAGAGTTTCCTTATTTCGATGACTCATGCAGTATTCAACCTACTGAAGTGCAAGATATTTTAGCGGAAGAAAATAAAATACTCGATTTTAAAGCGCTTAGTAGAGAAAATATGGTCAATGAAATAAAAACATTGATTAATGACGGCAAACCTATACTAATTTCAGTTTTTCTAGATTCGGAATTTGCTAAAACTGATGACTTAGGACTTACAGCTTACAGAGATCATATTGTAGATTTTTCAATTGAAGGTGGTTGTCACGCCATGTTAATAGTTGGTTATGATAATGAAAATAATGCTTTTAAAGTTGTCAATTCATGGGGTGAAAATTGGGGAGATGATGGATTTGTATGGATAGATTATATTGCATTTGATAACGTGGCTGATGAAACAGCAGATTTTCGAGTTATATCTAGTGCCTATGTCGCCTTCAATGAATAGTTAAATCGAATTTTAGAATCATTATTAAAACTAGAAATTCAGATTAAGCATCAAGTTTTTAATTATATTGTCTAATAAAATTCATAGTATGAAAGACTTAAAAAAAGAAGATATCAATCAAGACGTATTCGATCTTTATGACGATTACGCACACAACAAACTCAATAGAAAACAATTTGTTGAAAAACTAGGTTTATACGCTGTGGGTGGCTTAACCGTATCTTCATTATTGAGTTTTATATCACCTAATTATGTGGATAGTTTATTAGTTCAACCAAATGATCCAACTATAGATTCCGGCTATATTAACTATGAATCACCAAAAGGTGGTGGTACTATAAAAGGTCTATTATCGCATCCAAAAGATAATAAACTAAAATTACCTGGAGTTATTGTAGTTCATGAAAACAGAGGTCTAAATCCATATATAGAAGATGTTGGTCGACGCACTGCAAAAGCTAATTTTATCTCTTTAGCGCCAGATGCTCTAAGTCCTCTTGGTGGTTATCCTGGTAATGATGATGATGGCAGAACTATGCAGAAAAAAAGAGATAGAAATGAAATGCTAGAAGATTTTATCGCGGCATATCATCATCTTAAAAATCATGAAAATTGTGACGGTAATGTTGGAGTCGTTGGTTTTTGTTTTGGTGGTTGGATTTCTAATATGATGGCTGTTCGTTTACCAGACTTAGGAGCAGCAGTGCCTTATTATGGTAGACAACCAGAAGCTGAAGACGCCGTGAAAATTAAAGCTCCTCTATTACTTCAATATGGTGAATTAGACAAACGTGTTAATGCAGGTTGGCCAGCATTTGAAAAGATTCTAAAAAAGAATAAGATTGAACACCAAGCCTATATTTATCCTGAAGTGAATCATGGTTTTCACAACAACACAACTCCACGTTACGATAAAAAGGCGGCTAATTTATCTTGGGAGCGTACTATTGCATTTTTTAAGAAACATTTGAAATAAAAATAGATTCCTAAAACGTCTTGTAAGGTTTTAAAGAAGCTGCAACTAATGTATCTTTACAATCTATTAGTACATAAATAAGATGCAAGACCAAAAACTACTCAATTATATAAAAGCTGTATTAGAAAATATGCCAGAAGACTGGCTTAATCTAACTACTCATAGACTAGACATTTATAATGAGTCATTGGCAAAAACACAATTCATTGATAAGTTTGAAAGCTTATTTGAGAATAACAATTCACAGTCATCAGCACTTAAAGCGTTACCAACAGCTTACGATTATATTAGATTAGGTCATCCATTATCTTGTGTATTAGAATGGGTAATTGCCAAATTACATGGTCTAAAATCAGAAAATATCATTAGTTTTTCTTCTCAAACAGTACCAGTTTTGGCAGTTTTAAGGACGAATCTATTGGCAAATAAAAAGACACGAATTGTTTTTACTGATGAATTACCAGAGTATTTCGATACAGAACTCATAAAACACATTTATGGTTATAATTTTGAGTTTAGGAAAGCTGGGAATGAAGACACTATTTCAGAATTCAAAGGCACTACCATTTTCATTTCTCAAGAAAATCAATTTAGCACTAATAACCTTAACCCAGCTATTGATTTTTATGTCAATCTTTATGATGGTCTTGGAAGTGTTCTTATAGTCAATGGTGTAGAAAGCAATAAATACATCTCAGACATACAGCATGTGCGACGCAGAGAAACAATTGCCATGACTCCTGCAAACTGTATTTTGGCTTTAAAGTCTTTGGTAAAACAATCTTCTTTTAAAACTCAAAATAATAAGATTAAAGCTAATAAAGCTAGTGTTTTAGACGCTATTAAAACCATTACTGATGTTAAAACAAAACCATTGGTTGGTTCCAGTGGATTATCTGTGCAATATGCAATTATGATGGGATTAATCGATGATGCCCAAGAGAACTACAGCCAAAAAGCGATTAAATTTATTGTACCTACAAATTGTTATGGTGGCACCAACGACCAAGCGAGACGAGTTGCTGCATGTTTAAGCAATGTTGAAGTTGTAGATTTAGCCGTTGATGGCGACAATGATATGGTAGCAAGCTTGGAAACGGTTTTAGATAAAGTTGCTAAAGAAGATGCTATTCCTTACATCATTGCCGAAATCCCAACCAACCCAAGGGTTGAAGTTCCGGATTTAGAACAATTAAAAGCGGTTTTGAGTAAAGAACCAAGAACAGCATCTGGTAATATTGCTATTGACCCTGTTTTTGTTTTAGACCAAACCTTCTGCCCTAACATTCACTTTTTAGGTGAAGGTGAAATACTTTCAACCGTAAGAACAATTTCTTATGCTAGTGGTTCTAAGTTTCCTAGTGGTGGTAAATGTACAGCTGGTTATTGTGTAGGTAATAAAAAAGCGGAAAGCTTAATATCTAAAATAGAGGAGCACTTATTACTATGCGATAATGAAGCAACTGCTTTACAGTATGAGATTTTAGCAACCCAAATGCCTTCCATGAATCAAAGGATCGCTAATGCTTATACCAATACAAGGGCGTTTGTCAACTATATAAAAGAGACTTTACCAAAAGCTAAAATCAATTTTGTTTCAGAGAAACTTGCAGCACAAGGGTTTACACCTTCAGTATTTTCATTAGATCTGCCAACAAAAGGAAATACTGCTGAAGAAAAGGAAGCTTACAAGCGCGCTTTAAATCATAAGCTTATTACCTTAATGATTACAGAAATTCCAAATGAAAGTAAATACTGTGTCAGTTATGGTCAATTACAAGGTTGTTATTGGACCATACCTGCAACCTCAACTCAAGGAACGACTAAAGAAGGTGATAAAGATTATATTGCTAGAGTTGCGCTTTCGGCTAATATGGATTTGGAACTACATAAAAAGGTCTTTAACGATTTTGTTCAAAGTATTTAATTGCTTTATACAAACAGATCCGCAATTATATTAAACACTACAAATGGAAATTTTAGAATGGATACAAAATTGGTTTAAAACCAATTGTGATGGAGACTGGGAAAAAGGTGATGCCATACAAATTACCAATATGGACAGTCCTGCTGGTTGGGACGTGGAAATTGATATCTCTAAAACATCTATTGCTAACCTAGAAATAAAATGGGTTCTCAACGAAAACGGAAAACAAGATTGGTATGGAGTGAAAATTCAAAACCAAAGGTTTAGAGCTGCAGGTGATGCTACAAAACTGACGTTTCTATTAAATTTATTTAGAGAAATGATTGAGAAAATTGAGAATGAATAAACTCACTCAAATCGTTCGGTAATACGAAATGGATACCTTTCTCTCAAACGATCTCTTTCTTTATTTAGTTCTTCGTCACGACTAAATTGATTTCTATAAATGGACTCTACTATTTCACTATAAACCTCTGCACCTCTCAATTCCCAAACTGCCATTTTATGCGCTGATAAAACATTGATATAATCTTGGTAGGTTACATTATCATCATAAATATATTCAATAACAGATGATTCATTGATATGACCCTTTAATACTTTAGATAGTTTATTTAATGGAACCATCTTGTTTTCAATTTCTATTCTATTGGAAACTTTCAACCTTAATGTATCTTGTATTTTGAGGTTTTTCTTAAAATCCCATATCGGAATTCTAGGCGGCTCCCCTTCCAAAACAGGAAACTCATGTTGAAGTGATGATGAAATTCTATGTCTCAATTGATTATTATAAAATTTAACGTGAGTTCATCATTGTTAGCTATTTCATAAATGATTTGCCATTTATTAAATTGCATCAACTCTAATTCTAGCTCTTTTATATATTTAATTGGTATGTTTTTATCTGCCCTCAGTCTTGGTGAAAATTTTGGCTTAAGCTCATCATTCAGTTGCCCCTCTCAGTCTCTAATTTCATTATAAACATCATATAATTGAATAGGCTCATTTTCAGAATTAAAAAGACAAGGTTCATTTTTAGAATTAAAATATATCTTAAAAACAGGATTATCGTAATAACGTCTTTGATTATTGCTATTATTAAATGAGCTTGCTGGTACTTCTATTGTTGGATGGGCTTTAAACGCTGACTCATCTATAGATTTGTAATCTATAACATTAAGTCTACTTAGACCAAATGTTAGAAGTAGAAATAAGACAAAATGAAATATTTTAATCTTACATTTATTCTTTTTATATACAAGACTAAGTGCCTTCCATGTATCTAAATAAAGCACAAGAATCAATAATGCTGATGGTAACAAGAAATTCATAATAAATTTTGAACCCATAAATTGCGAAGAAAAAGCAGCGAATAAAAACCAAACTTTCGCAAACCAATGAATAAAATTAAATCCTAAAAAAACTTGATCATTTAAGATTTTAATACGTTTATTATTTCTTCTTGAAAATACCTTTTGGGGTCTAGAAAATAAGAAGCTAATAGCTATAGAATTACTTAAAATCAGTGAAATAGCCGCAAAGAAAAGATTGAATAATTGTCTATCTATTTCAGATACAACAATAGGTCTCTCCTCAAAGTCAAGAAAAAACATTCTATCAGTTTCTCTTAACACATAAAACAAGCTATAAATTAATACTGCTGAAGATAGCCCAAGTAAGACAGACAAAACAATTCTCTTCGTAGAAATTGATTTGAAGTTTACTCGTGAATCATAAAAGAGATGATTGAAATTCATATGCGATGGTATGTAACAAATTAGTCTAAAATTTCAAACTTTTGTTACCAAATCACAATAAATCAACTCATAAAACAGTTATCAATCACTAGTTTTATATAAACCTCAAACACAGTATGCTAAAACATCTCCTTATCTTTTTTATGTTAGTATCTATTCATCTAGCGATAGGTCAATCAACTACTAAAACTGTGATTGCTAAATCTGGAGATGGTATTTATTCGCTTTTAAGGGATAACAATATTGCTCTAACATATATTGATAAGTTTATAGAACTTAATAAAGAAAAAATAACTTCTGGTAATCAATTAATTGTTGGTAAAAGTTATGCCCTACCTATTATAGAAAAGGATTCTATTTCCGATTTAAAAGTGTCTAAATTAGATAGTATTTCCAATAAGCCAATAGTTAAAACAGAACCTTTATTCGGCAAAGAATACAGCAAGATTATTGTTGAAAATAATACGCTTAAAAATACAGTGTACTATTTAATCTCAGGACATGGTGGTCCTGATCCTGGAGCAGTAACAACATACAATTCTAAATTAATTACTGAAGATGAATATGCTTATGATGTCACGCTAAGACTCGCTAAAAAATTATTGGCTGACGGAGCTACGGTTTACATTATTGTACAAGATAAAAATGATGGTATAAGAGATGAGCGTATTTTAGAGGTCGATTATGATGAAGTTTGTTATCCCAATAAAAAAATTCCAAGAAGTCAAAAATTGCGACTACGACAACGCTCAAAAGCGGTCAATAATTTATATTTAAAACATAAAGGAGCTTACCAAAGACTAATTGTCACTCATGTAGATAGTAGAAGTGTTGGCAAAAATATTGATGTATTCTTTTACCATCATAAGAATAGTAAAAACGGAAAACGTTTGGCTGAGCAAATACATACGACTTTTAAACAAAAATATGCGAAGCATCAACCCAATCGCATCTATTCTGGAACTGTTACTTCTATGAGTGGTTTGTACTTAGTTAAGAATACCTTACCTCCAATGGTGTATATAGAATTAGGAAATATAAGAAATAGTAAAGATCAAAAACGCATATTAAATTATGAAAACAGAGAAGCTTTAGCGAATTGGATTCACTTAGGACTTTTAACGGATTATCAAAATCGTAATTGATATATTATCAATTTTTAATAATAAAACTTTATTTAAAAAGTTCCTTCACCTCATCAAAATCTAAACCACCATAATTCCCAGAACTCATTAAGAGTAAAGACTTGTTGTCAAAATTTTGAGAAAACAAGAAGCTTTTAAAGTCTTCTGGATTGGTATAAATAATTAAATCATCACGCTCAAAAGCAGTAGCGATTTGTTCGTGTGATACTTCTTCCAATTTTTTAATTTCTACAGCATGTGAAGAATAAAAAACCACTGCTGTGTCAGCAGCATCTAAAGCACCTTTGTATTCTTTAAGAAATTCGGCATTAAGGCTACTATATGTATGTAATTCGAGACAAGCGACTAAAGTTCTGTCGCTGTATTGTTCTTTTACGGCTTTTGTTGTGGCTTCTACCTTACTTGGTGAATGGGCAAAATCTTTATACGCTACACTTTTAGAATTTTCGGCAATTTTCTCTAATCTTTTACTTGCACCTTTAAAAGTAGAAATAGCTTCGTAGTAATCATCTTCATCAATTCCCATATGTTGGCAAATCCATTTAGCACCAGCTAAATTATTTAAGTTATGTGCACCAAAGACTTCAATTGGCATTGGACCCTCTGGAGTTTCTAAAAGGGTTTCTCCGTTTTCAACTGTATATTCTGGAGTTTGATATGCTATTTTTCTAATTTGATTTTCAGATGCTTCTACAACACGTTTTACTTCTAAATCTTCTTCATTGTAATTGATGCTTCCACCTGTGACAATAGAATCTACAAAAATGCTAAACTGCTCAACGTAATTATCATAGGTCGGAAACACATTAATATGATCCCAAGCAATTCCACTCAACAAGGCAATATTAGGTTTGTATAGATGAAATTTTGGGCGCATATCTATTGGCGAACTCAAATACTCATCACCTTCTAAAACCATAAAATCATTATACTCAGTGAGTTTTACCATCACGTCAAAGCCTTCAAGCTGTGCTCCTACCATATAATCTACATCACGATCGTGGTAATGCATTACATGCAGAATCATAGAGGTAATCGTTGTCTTTCCATGGCTTCCACCAATAACAACTCGTGTTTTATTTTTAGCTTGCTCGTATAAAAATTCAGGATAACTGTAAATTTTTAGACCTAAGTCTTGGGCTTTAATTAATTCAGGATTATCAGCTTTTGCATGCATACCTAAAACGATAGCATCTAAATCTGTAGTGATTTTCTCAGGATACCATCCAACGGTTTCTGGTAATAAACCTTTCGCTTTTAATCTTGATTTTGAAGGATCGAAAATAGTGTCATCACTTCCTGTAACTTTATAACCTTTATTGTGAAGTGCTATGGCTAAATTGTGCATTGCTGCACCTCCAATAGCAATAAAATGTACATTCATAGTATCCTAAAATAAGTGTTGTAAAAATACTATTTATAATTCAGGATTCACAGCCAAGCTATTAAACAATTTTGCTTTGGTACTAAAAAATTTATTCTGAATTTCAATCGCTTTTAATTGGCCATCAATTAGTTTAGACTCACGAGAATTCACTAAAAACAAAGAGCTTTCACCAAGTTCAAATTTACGTTCTTCGGCTTGTAACATACGCTCGTAATCTGAGACCATTTGTGCAGTAATTTCATTTTGTGAAACGTAAGACTCCAATTCTTGCTTTAAAGCGCTAATCTTATTTTGAAGATTAACACGAGTGGCATCCATTTCAAATTCTGTGTCTTGCATTTTTAACTGTGCCAACTTAACATCACCACGTTCTTTTCTTAGAAACAAAGGAAAACTAACATTTAAGCCTCCTTTATATTCTGCAGTATTTAAGCTTCGTGCAATTTCTGGTACTTCGGTTAAAAAATTGTATTCAACATCAATTCTTGGCAATAATCTATTGGCTTTTAACTTTGTATCAACCTCCAATCCTTCAAGTTTATATCCTAAAGATTGCATTTTCGAATGTTCGTCTAAAACCACCTCATCACTTCGTAATTGGTAAATATTAAACGTAGCGTCTACAATAGGCTCAGTATTTACATCTGGAATAATATTAGGCTGCAGTTCCACAGGCACATTGTTTTCTAACCATAAGAAATTAGATAATTCTAAAGCCGCTTTAATCAGCTTCACCTTGGATTGCTCTAAACCTAATTTTCTATTGTTAACTGCAATACGCGCTTCAGTTTCATCAATTTCGGCATTTTCTCCAACTTCAACTCCCTTCTACACTCCTGTAAAACGTTGTTCTGCATTCACTAAAATATTCTCAAATAGTTTTAATTCATTATAAGCTTTTAACCATTCAAAGTAAACCAAAGATGCTTCATACAAAATGTTATTGATGTAAATATCGCGATCTGCTTTAGCTTGCTCTCTAAATAATTTGGCTTGCTTTAAAGCGGCCATTCTATTGTTTATCATTAAGCCTTGACCTAATGGCACTGAAATACCTGCACTATACAAACCGTCTTCTGGTACAAAAGCTTCAGGGTTTAAAAAATCACCAGTATTTTCTTCGAATGTCGCCTTTAATTCGACACCAAACCAAGTCGGGATTTTAAATGTTCCCTTAAGTCTATCGAAATATTCCGTACCCTTAAATTTCTTTCGATCATAATCGACTTCAATTTTAGGATCAAAAGCGCCACGAGATTTCATGAGTTTTGCCTGACTTTCATCTATTATCAACTCTGCCTGCTTTACAATAGGGTGAAATTTCTTTACAAATCCTAAGTATTCATCAAAACGAAGAATGTTAGATAAGTTCTCTGCTTGAGAAAATCCCATATAACTAAATCCAATAAGAACTACTAAAAGTATGTTTCTCATCTTTATTTCTTTTTAGTATTTGCTGCGCCTTCTGGCTTATAATAATTAGGTGGAAAACCGTTGAGTTTTCTCCATAACTCGAACCAAATTGGTACATCATCTAATAATGCCATAGTTAAAGCTCCTGATCCCGCTCTAATAGCCTCTGGCCATTTATGATCTTCCTCATCTGGTGCTAAAAGCACTCTAAACTTTCCATTATCGCTTATAAAATTTTCAACAGCTACGACTTTTGCACCATAAGTTCCATAGGATACATTTGGCCATCCTGTAAATACTATTGCAGGCCAACCATCAAATTGTACTCTAACTTTTTCACCAATATGAAGTAATGGTAAATCGATTGGCTCAACATAAGTTTCTACTGCCAAATCTACTTGTGCAGGCATAATACCGACTAAAGCTTCACCTTCTTTAAATGTTTGTCCTACTCCACCTCTTATAGCTTTATTAATGTAACCGTCGTATGGTGCTTTAATGAAACGTAAATCGTTTCGCATTTGATAATTTGAATATGCATTATCTAATTTAGAGACTTGTGCTTCAGTATCAAACTGACTAGATTGCGCTGTAAATTTATCACTCTGCGCTTTTGATATTTTATCAGCATAGGTTGCATTTACTCGAGAAATTTCTACCTGAGCATTTATCACTTCATTCCTACTTGCTAATAACTTATTTTCTTGAGAAATGAGTTTCGCTTCAGTTTCTTGAAGCTTTAGTCTGGCATCTTCAACATCTTTGGTGGCTTTAAAACCTTCTTCTTTTAGAGTCGCTGTTCGATCGTATTTTGATTGTGCAATTCTAATATTCGTTTTCGCTGCTTCAAAATCTATACTATCACTTTTTACTTTCAATTTAGATTGTAAAAATTTGTTTCTAGCCTGCTCTAGTTTCAAGTTTCGCTCCTGAGATAAAGCTCCAATCTGTCGATTCAGAGCTTTTACTTTTTCACCATAAGATCCAACAGACTGTGCTCTTGCATCCCGTTGTTGCGCTGTACGCTCTACCAAATTAGGATCAAAATACTCGCTCTTAATTTCAGAGATTTGCATAATCGTATCTCCTTTGGATACAAAATTGCCTTCGCGAACAAACCATTGTTCTATACGACCAGGAATTGGCGACTGAATGGTTTGTGGTCTCTGATCTGGTGTTAGGGTTGTTACTTGTCCTCTGCCTGTTATATTCTGTGTCCAAGGCAAAAACAAAATAATGATACCAACAATAGCAAACGCTCCTAAAAAACGATTGAAATACTTATAATATCTAGCATGAAAAACACGCTTACCTGATTTAGACGTTGTAATATCTACAGATTTATTAAGCTGATTATGAGATATATTTAGCATGGTTGATTTCTTTAAATAATTTCACCTTTTTTAAGGGTTATAACTTGTGTGCAATTTTGAGACCAGTCATTATTACTAATACTTACTACTACCAAAGCCCAAGGATTAGTTTCATCTGTTAAAAACTTGATAATCCTATTGACTTCGTCTAGCTCAAAATGCTCTAGTGGATCTTCTAGAATTAAAATTTTAGGTTGACTTACAATAGCTCTAGCCAATACAATTTTCTTAGCAATTGTAAAGGACGTTTGTTTCCCTTCAGGGTTTAAAATCGTATTTAAGCCTTGAGGACTTTCTTTAATAAATTGTTTTAAGCCTACTTTATCTATTGCCCATTGTAGTTGGTCTTCGGAAATATTCTCATTACCAAAAGTGATATTTTCTCTAATGGTGCCTTCAAACGGAGTTTCGTCTGCTAAGGATAATCCTAAATGCGATCTATAATGGTTTAGATTGATGTTTTTTAGTGAATACTCATCGATATACACACTACCTTTAGTTGGTTCAATGACACCAGCAATTAATCTTAATAAACTCGATTTACCTGAGCCACTTTCACCTTTAATCAATATTCTGCTTTTTGGTTTAATCTTTAACGAAATTTGATTAAGAATACTCTGATCTCTTTGCGGTACATTATAAGTTACATTCTCTAACTCTAAACTAAAGTTGTCTTTAAAATCTGGTTTAACACCATCTTGCATTTCTAGTTCTTTATCAACGACTTGACCCATTTTTTCAAGTGAAGTAAGAACATCATAAAACGCTTCTAAACCGAGTATTAATTTCTCAACAGATGCTATGACCAATAAAATGATAATTTCAGCAGCAACAAACTGACCAATATTCATCTCTTGATTTAAGACTAATAATCCACCTATAAGTAATAGTCCTGCGGTAACGATAACTTTGAAGCCAATCATCTGAACAAACTGAATAACTAGAATTCTGAAATGACTTTCTCTAGCTTTTAAGTAGTCATTAACTAAGTCGTCATTTTTATTAACTGCTAAACTTGTTTGTCCTGATAATTTAAAACTCACTACAGCACGAGCAACTTCTTGTATCCAATGCGCAACTTTATACTTATGCTTAGACTCTAATAGACTTGTATCCATTCCCTTTTGAGCCGTAAACTTGAAGACAATATATATTAACAAGAGTAATAAGATGCCAAATGCTATAAAAAATGGATGATAAAAAGATAACAGTATTAAAGCAAAAATAATCTGCAACATAGCCGTTGGAATATCAACCAAAATCTTGGCTAATCCTTTTTGAATATTCAACGTATCGAAGAAACGATTAGCTAACTCTGGCGGATAGTAGTTTCGTAATTCATTCATTTTTATCTTCGGAAAACGATACGTAAATTCAAAAGAGGCTCTTGTAAAAATACGTTGCTGAATGGTTTCAATAATTCGCATTTGCATGAGTTGAAGTACACCAACAAAAGCAACTCCTAACGTTACTAAAATTACTAAAACAACCCAAGATGTGCTGACTTGTGCACCTTGAATTAAGTTAATTATTGCCTGAATTCCTAATGGCAATGTCAAGGCTAAAAGTCCTGAAAAAATCGCGTAATATATAACTTGCAACAAATCCCTTCGCTCTAATTTTAGCAGGCCGACAAGCCTCTCCCATGGAGACATAATTTCTTTAGTATTCATAATGATTTTACTTACTAATAGCGTTAATAGTGAGCTCTTTGAAAAAGTCTGTTGGTGTAACTTTATTGCTACAATCCGTAATCGAACTAAAATGTTCCTTTAAAAAATGTTGATGAAGTGCTCCTTCGACAATAGTACTTGCCAAACTAGAAGCGAATTTATATTTTGGATTGATGTTGATAATCATATCTCGTAAACGCTTAATCATACGCTTGTAGACTACAAAATAGCCTTCTTTGTTTTCACTATCTACTTCCTTAGTTAAGTAAGATTTAGAGTATTCGTTTATGATAATTCTATTCAAAACCACCTCATTAATATGAGAGAAGGTTAAATCTTCTTCTATAGTTTTGGTCACCACTTCTATGGCTTTAAACAATTGTGCCTTTGGATCTGGCATGTTAAAGGTAGCAAACACCATTTGATACTCGATCCAAGCCCAATACCAAGATGTTAAATACAGAAGTAATTTGTGCTTACTTTCAAAATAACGATAGATAGAACTTTCGTTAGAACCAATTTTAACACCCAACTTTTTAAAGGTGAAACTATCAAAGCCAATTTCATCTATTAATAAGATACTATGCTCTATAATTCTTTTACCTAAATCGGAAGATTCTGGATCCTTAATATAGATTTTATCTGGTACTGAAATTTTTAAATTTGATAGTAAGTTTAACATATTTAATTAATTTGATTGCAAATATAATAGTATTACTATTAATTTAAAATAATTAACATATATTTAGTAGCACAAAAAACGTGATGAATACTATAAATAAAATTTGTGATTAATTCCCTAAAGCTTATTAATACGAGCCTTTTCTTCTTGGAAGACTTTAATTTTAGGTAAACCTGTAATCGCCTTTTCAATCCATTTTAAAGCTTCAGTTTTGTCTTTTTTGTGATTATAAATTTGTGCTAAACGATAATATGCCCAAGCTTTTGGGACTCCATCTTTAGAGGAATAATGAGATAAATAAGCTTTTAAACACTTCTCTCCTTTATCTAATTGAATGTTGTAATCTGCACATACTTTTCCTATTTGGTAATGCATGGCATTACGTTGTAATTTATTTTGAGCCTCCTCTAAATTACCAATTGCTTTCTCTGGTTGATTTTGTCCTTCATAAAAATTTGTTAGCTTTTCATAGCACGTTACTGAACCACCAACCTTTATAGCTAGCCGATAGTATTTTTCTGCTAGCTCTGGCTCATCATCATATTCATAAACATAACCCTTAGCTAAGTAACCATCAACCTTTGACAACTTCTGTAATTCATTAGCATACTTCAGTGCTTTAGAATTACTACCACCAATAATTCCTGGAAGCGAAACATAAAGTTCTACTAAAGCCCATCTTGCATCGATATGCTTTGGATCTAATTCCGCAGCTTTTAAAAACGCACGTTTTACATCACCTATAATTCCTAAAGCTTTCAGTTTACTAATACTAAGTGCCTTCATTCCTAAGGCACCTCCATATTTGTACTGGTAATTAGCATCATTTGGTTGCTTATCAGTTAAGGTTTTATACTGCTCAATGGCTTCATCCCATTTTTTCTGATGGCCATAAGCATCACCCAATAACTCAATAGCTTCTTTATCTTCAGGATTTTCCTTAAGAAAAACAACCATTTCATTTTGAGCACTTTTAAAGGATTTTTCGGCTATAAAAGCTTCAGCTTTCTCTTTTGAAGTCTGAGAAAAGCAAATAGAAGACAATAAAATTATCCATAAAAATCTATACATAGAAATGGGCTTTATTTTGCAAAAATACAATGAACTCGTTTAAAGTTTTTCAATTTGCTAAAAAATTGATCTTTTGTAACCTATTTTTATCATTTTTATTCTTCCGTAACGATGCTATGCAAGAAAAAAATAACTTCTACATATCACAAATCTCTAATTTTCGCTTAAATCCAAAAAAAATTAAACGCGTTAAGTTTAATAACGTTTAGTTTAACTTACAAATTGCTTAACTTCACTCATCGAAACTACCGTTTCACTGTTTACTACTGTTTTTGGAATACCTTTTGAAGGTATTTTGTAGAAAATGATATCAAAATGAAAAACTATATCTCAATACTAATGCTAATTTGCTTCGCTTCTTTTTCTAATGCACAAGACAACTTTGAAAGTCAATGGAACAAGGTTATAAAATTTGAAAAAGAAGGACTTACAAAAAGTGCTTCAGATTCGGTAGACGAAATTTATAAAGATGCACTACAAAGCAAAAATGAGCAACAGCAAATTAAAGCTTTGTTGCACAAGAGCAAATACATGCTAACGCTTGAAGAGGAAGCGCAACTAAATATCATAAACCGCTTCAAGTCTGAAATTGAAAGTTCTAAGAACCTTATCATCAAACATCTTTTAGAAAATATGCTAGCAACGATGTATTGGCAATATTTTCAACAAAATAGATATCAATTTTACAATAGAACAAAAACATCAGAAAAAATAAGTGATGATTTTAGAACATGGGATTTAGAGACGCTTTTCAACGAGATTCATATTTATTACCAAAAGTCTTTAGAAAATGGTTTGATGCTTCAGCAAGAACCTTTAAGTAATTACAGCACTTTATTAACTGAAGCTGAAAACTCTAAAGATTTTCGTCCTACATTATTTGATTTACTAAGTCATAATGCTTTAACCTTTTATAAAACAGATGAGAACTCTATAACTCAACCTGCTTATAAGTTTATAATCGATGATGAAGCTCTTATAAGTGATAGTGAATTATTCATCAATTTAGATTTAAAATCTAAGGATGAAAATTCATTACAGTTTAACGCTTTAAAGATATATCAGAGTCTATTAAAATTTCATCGAAAAGCTGAACCAACTAAAGCATTTGTAAGTAATGATATTGAGCGCTTAAAGTTTGTTTCTCAGCATGCTACTTATACAAATAAACAAGACTTACTTTTAGAAACCTTAAAGACCAGAGCTGTAGCTTTTAAAGCATTGGATTTATCGGCTTCATATAATTTTGAAATTGCCTCAATTTACAAACAACAAGGCAATACAAATAGCAATATTAAAAACGAAGACTTAACAAATCGCTGGAGAATCAAAGAAGCTTTTGATTTATGTAATGCTGTAATTTCCAATTACCCAAAAAGTGATGGCGCAAAACAATGTGACATTTTAAAACAACAGATTCTTCAACCTTATATAAAATTGCAAGCTGAGGAATATACTCCTATAAATTCAGCATCAAGGATTTTAGTTAATTATAAAAATCTTACTTCGCTAGACTTTAAGATTTATAAGGTAAATAATAGTCAATTAGATACTTATAACAAAATCTACAATGCATCAGACAAAGCAAAGTTCTTTAATAAACTTTCTGTTTTTAAATCTTATACAAGCTCATTAAAAACTGAAGGTGATTACCAACTTCATAGTACTGAAATCATAGTACCCAAACTACAAAATGGCTTATACCTCATTAAAGCCGATACTAATACTGAAGCTAATGTTTTTGGAGCTACACATATGCAGGTTACTAATATGGCATTAGTAGAAAGTGTACAAAATGACATTGTTCACTATCAATTGATCAACAGAATTAATGGAGACCCTATTATTGATGCCGTTATTAACATCACCTATAGAAGCAATAGAAATAAGACCTTCTCTAAAATGTTATCTACAGACCGCTTTGGAAAGTTCAAATTCAATAAGGATCAAAGTTATTATAGAGCTGTTGAAATAAGAGCAGACTATAAGGACGATATTGGAATTTTTGGAGACTATCATATTGGCAGAACATACGAGATTCAAGAAAATAACAATACTAAATACAATGTCTTCTTATTCACAGACCGAAGTATATATAGACCAGGACAGGTAGTCTATTTTAAAGGGATAGCCACAGCTACTAAAGATAATAAAACGGAAGTGTTTGCCAATAATATAGCTAAAGCAAAACTTAAAAATGTAAATGGAGAAATCATCAGTGAGTTAGAATTAAAAACTAATGAATTTGGTTCTGTAAATGGCGAGTTTATATTACCTAATGATGGCTTAACAGGTAATTATACGCTAGAGCTATTTTGTGGTAATACAACTTACACCTATTTTTCTGTTGAAGAGTATAAACGTCCAAAGTTTAAAGCAGAATTTCAACCTATTACAGAAACCTATAAAGTTAACGATAGTATTACTGTAAAAGGAACAGCCTTAGCTTTTGCTGGTAGTAATATAACAGATGCAAAAGTAATCTATCGTGTAAAACGGCAAGTGCAATATCCTGGCTGGTATTACTGGAGACGTCCATCCTATAATTCTGAACCTCAAGAAATCACCTATGGTGAATCTAAAACAAATGATAAAGGTGAATTTGATATTACGTTTATGGCAATTCCAGATGAAAGCGTAACAAAAGACAATTTACCTATATTTAGATATGAAGTTACGGCTGATATTACAGATATAAATGGTGAGACCAGAACAGCTACAACAATTGTAAATGTTGGTTATCATGCTATGACACTTAAAATTGTAGCACCAGACGCTATTGATAAAACAAAAAAGGTTATAGAGGTTTCTTTAATATCTCAAAACTTAAATAGCGAGGAAATATCTGTAAAAGGAACACTTAAAATTTACAAGCTCAATGCACCTAATAAAGTTTTAAGAGCTAGACCTTGGAGTGCGCCAGATTACCAAGTGATAACCCAAAAAGAGTTTAAAACTTTGTTCCCTAATGATCCTTATGATAATGAAGATTTATTAACCAATTGGGATAAAGGTGATTTAGTTTTTAAAGCTGACTTTGATACCGAAAAAGAAAAAATCATCACTTTAAAGAAATTGAAGAAATGGGATTCTGGTAAGTATATTATTGTGGCCCAGAGTAAAGATAAATTTGGGCAAGATGTAAAAGATGAAATGTTTACATCGCTCTACAGCAAATCGGATAAAACCATTGCAGACCATCAATTATTTGAAGCTTCTCTAGATAAAATAAGTTATAAAACAGGAGACGTTGCTAAGCTAACTTTGGGTTCTGCAGCAAATAGCATTATTGTTACTGTAGAGGTTGAAAAAGACCGTAAAATTATCTCAACACAATTAGTAACCTTAAATAACTCAAAACAAACCATTAGCATTCCTGTTTTAGGTAATGATTTTGGTGGTTTTGAAGTGCATTGTAGTTTAGCGGCTTTCAACTCATATATACCACAAAGTTTTAGTATCAATGTACCTTACCCTAAAACGGATTTAGAAATTGAAACAAAAACGTTTAGAGATAAATTACAACCAGGACAAGATGAAACTTGGAGTTTTAAAATTAAAGGCCCAAAAGGTGAAAAAGTATCAGCGGAATTACTAGCAAGTATGTATGATGCTTCTCTAGATGAATTTAGAGATCATAACTGGAATTTTAATCCAATCAGTCGTCCAAATTATTATGGAAGTATTAATAAAAATGCAAGACAAAGTTTTGGTACAACTAATTTTAGATTGTTTAATCGTTTTAAACATGCTAGTGGTTACACAAGTCAAAACTATGACCAATTGAATTGGTTTGGGTTTTATTTTGGGAATAACTATAAGAATGAGTTGAGAAGAAAAGGTGTCGTATATTCTTCAGATAATATAAGAGGTGTTCAGGAATTAGTTGAAATGAAAGATGATGCTGTAGCAGTAGGTGGTGCACCTGAGGCAGAAGCAAATATAAATAGTTTACTAAATCTCGTAAATGAGAGTCCTGATGCAATATACACAGAAAAAGAAGAAGTTGATTCAGGAAACATCCAAATTCGAAAAAACCTCAACGAAACTGCATTTTTCTTCCCAGAATTACAAACAGATGCAGAAGGTAATGTAAGTTTCAATTTTACAGCACCAGAAGCTTTAACCTCATGGAAATTGCAATTATTGACTCATACTAAAACTTTGGAAAGTGCAGTAACTCAATTAGAAGCGGTAACTCAGAAAGAGTTGATGGTAATACCAAATGCACCTCGTTTTTTACGAGAAGGAGATATAATTGTAATTAGTACTAAAATTGCTAACCTTACTGATACAGAAGTTTCTGGGAAAGCACAATTAATTCTTATAAACCCATTAACGAATGAGGAAGTTTCTAGTTCACTTATAATAAATTCTAAAATTCGTGGTCAAAAAAGTATCGATATAAATAACGATAGAGAACAGTCTTTTACTGTTGATTCTAAAGGTAATACTCAAGTATCATGGATACTTATGATTCCAGAGGGTATACAAGCTGTACAATACAAAATTATTGCAAAAGCTGGAGACTTTAGTGATGGTGAACAAAATACTTTACCTGTATTATCTAATAGAATGTTAGTGACAGAGACTATGCCAATGTGGATACGTTCTAACCAAACGAAGACCTTTACATTAGATAAGTTGAAGAATCAGACTTCCACTACACTTAGTCACCATAAGTTGACTTTAGAAATGACGTCAAATCCGGCTTGGTATGCTGTACAAGCCTTACCATACTTAATGGAATATCCTTATGATTGTAATGAGCAAACCTTTTCTAGATATTATGCCAATGCATTAGCACAGCATATTGTAAAGTCAAATCCAAAGATTGAGGCGGTTTTTAACCAATGGAAATCATCAGATGCGTTGTTAAGTAACTTAGAAAAAAACCAAGACTTAAAATCTCTCTTAATTCAAGAAACACCTTGGTTGAGAGATGCACAGTCTGAAACTGAGCAGAAAAAACGTATTGGTTTACTGTTCGATTTAAATAAAATGAATCATGAGTTACAATCTGCGCAACGAAAATTAAAACAAAACCAATTGCCTTCTGGAGCTTGGGCTTGGTTTAATAGTGGATACGAAAATCGTTATATCACGCAACATATCATTGCTGGCTTTGGACATCTAAAGCAACTCAACGTTAAACAAAATGGTAGTTATAAATCAATGGTGCAAAGTGCATTAGGATATTTAGATTCAGAATTTGTAAAAGAATACAACAACTTAAAGAAGTACAATAAAGATGCAGACATGAATGAAGACCATTTATCATATATGCAATTACATTATTTATATGTTCGAAGCTTTTACCCTGAACAAAAACCTAGCTCAGAAGTTGAAAAAATTATGGAGTATTACCAAGGTCAGATTAAGAAGTATTGGCTAAAGCGTTCACTATATGCTAAGGGTTTAATGGCTTTAATTATGCACAGAATGGATGATAACTCAACTTCTGGTAAGATTTTAAAATCATTAAAGGAGAATAGTATTACTTCTGAAGAATTAGGCATGTACTGGAAAGCTAATACCAATTCTTGGTACTGGCACCAAGCGCCTATTGAAACACAAGCTCTATTGATTGAAGCATTTTCTGAGGCTGGTAGTACCATTCAGAGCGAAGCAAATAATCTAAATGATATCGATAATTTGAAAATTTGGTTATTAAAGAATAAGCAAACTAATCAATGGAAAACGACTAAAGCAACTACAGAAGCCGTTTATGCTTTATTATTACAAGGTAGCGAATGGTTAGACGTTACAGAAATTGTCGATGTAACGGTTGGTAATCAATCTATTACTCGCGAAACATTGAAGGGTTCAAAAATTGAGGCTGGTACAGGCTATTATAAAACATCATGGACTGACTCAGAAATAAAACCTAAACAGGCAGATGTTACCATAAGTAAAAAAGGAGATGGCATTGCTTGGGGAGCTTTATACTGGCAATATTTTGAAGACTTAGACAAAATAACTGTGGCAGAAACACCTTTGAAGTTAAGTAAGAAACTCTTCTTAAAAACCAATACAGATATAGGTGAAAAAATCTCGGAGATTACGAAAGAAACAAAATTAAACGTTGGTGATTTAGTTAGAGTAAGAATAGAGTTAAGAACAGATCGTTCTATGGAATTTGTTCATCTTAAAGACATGCGCGCTGCAGGTTTTGAGCCTATTAATGTCTTATCTCAATACAAGTGGCAAGATGGTTTGGGTTATTATGAAAGTACTAAAGATGCAGCTACTAACTTCTTTATAGACTACTTACCAAAAGGCGTTTATGTATTTGAGTACGACTTAAGAATCAACAACGCTGGTGATATGAGTAATGGTATTAGCATTATACAAAGCATGTATGCACCAGAATTTAGTAGTCATAGCGAAGGATTACGAATTACTGTAGAATAACAATCCTTTTTATTAGTTAAGATAATTAGGGAATATTAAATTTGAAGAGATTCATATTGTACTCTAAGAATCAATAACGCATAAAAATATCTTAGATGAGCGCAACAATATTTATGATTCTAAGATTAATCCTTGGAATTTTAAGTTTAGTTTTTGGAATAAATAAATTCGCTGATTTTTTACCAATACCAGAAACAACTGGTGATGCTGCTAATTACTTTTCTGCATTAACTAGTGCTAAAACTATGGAGCTTGTAGGAATAACATTAATCTTAGCTGGATTATCATTAATATTCAATAAATATAGTGCTCTAATGACTGTTATGTTAATGAGTATTTCTATAAACGCCTTTTTATTTCATGCTGTTTTAGACCCAAGTGGTATTGCACGAACTGCTCTATTTCTTTTACTCAATATTACACTATTAATTGGTTATAAGGATAAATATAAAGTCTTGTTGAACTAATCAAAATATGTTAGTTAAATGTTTCCTTAACGACAAACAAGTACAAGTGTAAAAAATATTTTTTATACCTTGAAGATTACTAACTAACAAAATTATAAGATTATGAATTCAAAAGTTTTTATGGTTCTAAGATTTTTACTTGGAATCTTTGTATTCGTTTTCGGAGTAAACAAATTCGGAGATTTTTTGCCAATGCCAGAGCTAAATGCCGAAGCTGGAGCCTATTTTGGTGCTTTAACCGGTACTAAAACATTGGTACTTGTAGGTATTGTAGAAATCATTGCTGGCTTAGCTTTAACTCTAGACAAATTCGGTGCTTTATTAGCGTTAATTTTAATGAGTATTTCTGTTAACGCCGTTTTATTTCATGCGACCTTAGATCCTGGTGGAATTGGAGGAGCTGCTGTTTTACTCATACTTAACATTGTTGTACTTTTCGGCTATAAAGATAAATACAAAGATTTATTGAGTTAACAATTAAATATCAAGTAAAAAAGAGAGGTCTTTAGCTTCTCTTTTTTACTTGATACGTTTAGTAATTAGTGCTAATTGTCCCATATGGTTAGCTTGGTGTTCCATGACATGAAACCAAGCACAATGTATGCTCATATTACCTATCGCCTTTTTAAACCAAGCATCATCTTTGTTCTTTAATAATTTTTTGGTCTTAGCTCTTACTTTATCATAAATATCCATATAATATTCTATAGGCTTATTTTTAAATTCATTTCTAGCTTTTTCACCTAAATTTAAAGCAGTTTCCCATTTCTCTCTTTCCTCAGATTGAAACCTCTTCCTTCAAAAGTGTAAACTTGATAATAAGCTTCTGTTGCAGCTAAATGATATATTATAGCACCAGGACTATTCGCATTTTCATCTAAAAGAAAATCAGTGCCTTATTGCTCTAAATTTCTAACATTACGTTCTACACGACCTTTTAAATTGTCGAGCATAGAAATCATATTTCCGATGTCATTTGAGTAGCCTTTTGGAGCTTTTATTTCGGTTTGTGAGAAAGACACCGAAGTACTTAAAAGTAAAAATACGAGAATTGATAGCGTGGTTGTTTTCATTTGATTGAAGGTTTTAGTTTACTAAAAACAAAACCTAATCATCTTGAAACCTGAGTATTAACAGGTGATTAACTTATTTTTTAGGTGGATAACCAGAAAATATTTTCTCAACTAATTTAGCAAAAGTTTCTTCTCGTTTTTCTGGAGATGCATTTTGCTTATATGAACTTTCACTTACAGCTTGCCAAAACAGTTTTTCATTTTGGTTTTTATCTACAAAATCAATAACTATTTCTCTAGTATTTTGGCTACCTCCTAAAGGAATACCCACCGAAACTCCACCAAAGCCACCTCGACCTCCACCACCAGCTCCTACTCCAACACTGGAGTTATTTCTATTCATTACATCTTGGCTTTGAATATCAATATAGAAATCTGGGTTTTCAGAACGCGCTAATCCCATAGTTTGAAGCTTAGCATCAATGGCTCTTATTAAGCGTTTATTATCTAACTGGCTTAATCCAGTTTTCATATCACCAAAATAATTATACGTTTTGTATTGTGTAAAATCAGTTGATTTCTCATAGTCATAGTTGACTATTGTTCCACAAGATGTAATTAATAAGGCTATTAAAATAAATTTGAAGGTCTTCATGCTTTTTGTTTTAAATATATTAAAAAATAAAAGGCTAAGAAAAACTTTAACTATACCTGTTTATCTCTTGAATCCACAGCTTTTGTTATAGACGAGAAAATAATACCTGTCGGAATAACTACAATCCCTAAACCAATCAATAGAATGAAAAAAGTAAAGATAGGACCACCAACAATTATTGAATATACATCATTAAGACCAACTGTTGTTAGTGTCACAATGGATCACCAAAGACTATCAAAGATTGAAGAAAAGTGCTCTAAATGTGCCTGATTTTAAAAATAATATATACCAACAGCAGTAAAGTAATTATGATGAATAGAATAAAGAATTAATTATTCAACATTTGCCAAAGCTTATCTTTTAACTCTGTTAAGCCTTGTTGTGCAACTGAGGAAATAAATAAATATTTACATTCTAAATCTTTATCCAAAATAGTAGACATTTCGGATTTTAATTCATCATCTAGCATATCAGATTTTGACACTACCACAAAACGTTCCTTATCTAACATCTCAGGATTGTAGCGTCTTAATTCATCTACTAAAATCTCATACTGCTCTACAATGTCTTTAGCATCTGCAGGAATCATAAATAACAAAATTGAATTTCGCTCAATATGCCTTAAGAAATAATACCCTAAACCTTTACCTTCGGCAGCTCCTTCAATAATACCAGGAATATCTGCCATTACAAACGATTGATAATCGCGATACTCTACGATACCAAGATTAGGTTTAAGCGTTGTAAACTCATAATCGGCTATTTTGGGTTTTGCCGAGGTTAAAACAGATAATAATGTAGATTTTCCTGCATTAGGAAATCCTACCAAACCAACATCAGCAAGTATTTTAAGTTCTAAAGTAATATGTCGCTCCTCTAAAGGAATGCCTGGTTGTGCATAGCGTGGTGTTTGATTCACTGAACTTTTAAAGTGCCAATTACCTCGACCACCCATACCACCTTCTGCTACAACCTTTTCTTCACCATCTTCAGTAATCTCAAATAAGATGTTGTCGGATTCTGAATCTCTGATGACAGTTCCTAATGGCACTTCTAAATAAACATCTTCTCCATCAGCACCCGTACTTCTCCCTGAGCTACCATGAGCACCATGACCAGCTCTAATATGTCGCTTAAATTTTAAATGAATTAAAGTCCAAAGGTTAGAGTTTCCTTTAAGAATTACATGTCCTCCACGACCACCATCGCCTCCATCTGGTCCGCCTTTTTGTATATACTTTTCACGATGTAAATGAGAAGAACCCTTACCTCCATTTCCAGAAGACACATGCATTTTTACGTAATCAACAAAATTTCCTTCAGTCATGTTTACTTCCCATGAAAATGGGAATTTGTTTTAATTAATAAGAAAAATAAATTCTTGTCTTAACAGCAATTATAAACTTAAAGTTTATCTATTACAGTACTTAAACGCAATGTAATATCTTCAATACTTCCTACTCCATCAACACCAAAATATTTATTTTGATCAGAATAGTAATCTTTCAAAATTGCAGTTTTAGTGTAGTATTCTTTAATTCGATTTCTAATAATACTCTCATCAGCATCATCAGCTCTTCCACTAGTTTCTCCACGTTTCAATAAACGCTGTACTAAAATTTCATCATCAACCTCTAAAGCAACCATAGCATTGATTTGAGAATCTTTACTATTCATAAGTTCATCTAAAGCTTTTGCTTGCGCATTAGTTCTTGGAAAACCATCAAAAATGAAGCCGTTAGCATCTGCATTTTTCTCTACCTCTTTATTCAACATATCAATAGTAACTTGGTCTGGCACCAAATCCCCTTTATCCATGTACGACTTCGCTAACATACCTAAAGCAGTTTCATTTTTTATATTATATCTAAATACATCACCTGTTGAGATGTGCACTAAATCATACTTTTCTTTTAAGAAATTAGCTTGTGTTCCTTTTCCTGCACCTGGAGGGCCAAATAGCACTAGGTTAGTCATGTGTTGTGTTGTTTTTAATTGGTATACGTTTGGTAAGTCTCGTCCTAATCCATCATAATCTAAACCATAGCCTACAATAAATTTATTAGGAATCTCCATACCAACATAATGAAGTTTAAAATCTTTGTCATAAGCTTCAGGCTTATAAAATAAAGTTGCGATAAGTAATTGCTTTACATTGTCATTTTCAAAAATGCGATGCACTTCTTCCAATGTGTTACCTGAATCTATGATATCTTCTAAAATAACAACAGTTCTTCCTGTCAAATCTTGGGTTAAGCCAATTAAACGTTGAATATCCTCAGTAGATTTAACCCCTTCATAAGACGCTAGTTTAATAAACGTAACTTCACATGGCTTCGGATACTTTTTTACAAAGTCACTGACAAACATAAATGACCCATTAAGTATACCAACAAATACAGGCATTTCATCTTCTAATTCTTTAGAAATTGCATCCACCATATTTTGTACAGTTGCATCAATTTCTTGCTCTGAAATAAAAGGTTTAAAGTATAAGTCGTGAAGCTTTATCACTATGTTATTATTTTAGAAATGCAAAGATAATCAAATGATTATCGATAGACGATTTTTGGTTTCTAATTTTAGAATTTTGTTCTATAATTAGTTTATTTTTGTAATAGATATTGTTGAATTTTTTAACAGGTTCCCTCTATAAAGGGAAATGAACATGAATTATTTCTCTTCAAATTTTAAACTCGGCATTCTTGGTGGTGGTCAACTAGGCAAAATGATGCTTTATGATACACGTAAATTTGATATTTACACATGTGTCATAGATCCTAGTAAAGAAGCACCATCTCGATTGGCTTGTGATGAGTTTACCGTTGGTGACTTATTAGATTACGATACAGTAGTTAATTTTGGAAGGAAGGTAGATGTTTTAACTTTTGAAATAGAAAACGTAAACGTTGATGCACTTGAAACTCTTGAGAATGAAGGCATAAAAGTATTTCCTTCTTCCAAAACATTACGAACTATTCAGAATAAAGCAACTCAGAAGTTATTTTATCGCGATCAGAATATTCCAACGGCAAGCTTCAGTCATTTTGCACACCCTTCAGAAATTAAAGATGCTATAGCTAATGGTGGATTAAAATACCCTTTTGTATGGAAAAGTGCTCGATTTGGTTATGATGGAACTGGTGTAAAAGTAGTAAGGCGTAATGAAGATTTAGTAGATTTACCAAATGCAGAATGTATTGCAGAAGATCTAATTCCTTTTAAAAACGAATTAGCTGTTATTGTTGCTAGAAATGAAGCTGGAGATTTAAAAACATACCCAGTTGTTGAGATGGAATTTCATCCAGAAGCAAACCAAGTAGAATATGTAATTTGTCCTGCTAGAATTCCTGACGATATTGCAAAAAAAGCAGAATCTGTAGCGCTTAAAACGTCAGCTGCATTTAAACATGTTGGATTATTAGCTGTAGAAATGTTTCAAACAGAAAACGATAATATTATTGTTAATGAGGTTGCTCCAAGACCTCACAACTCTGGCCATTACAGTATTGAGGCTAGTTATACATCTCAATTTGAACAACACATAAGATGTATTTTAGGGTTACCATTAGGTAACACAGAAAGTAAAGTTGCTGGTGTGATGGTGAATTTAGTTGGTGCAGAAAATCATACAGGTAATGTATGTTATAAAAACATTGACAATATACTTGCTATGGATGGAGTAACACCACATATATATGGTAAGAAACAAACAAGGCCTTTTAGAAAAATGGGGCATGTCACTATTGTGAATAAAGACATTACTGTAGCTCGTAAAGTTGCAGAAAAAGTAAAACATACAATTGAAGTAATTAGTGAATAAATTATGAGTAAAGTTGGCGTAATAATGGGAAGTAAAAGCGATTTGCCAGTAATGCAAGACGCTATAGATATCTTAAAAGGATTTGATATAGAGATAGAAGTTGATATTGTTTCTGCACATCGTACACCAGATAAATTATTTGATTATAGTAAAAATGCTCATACTAGAGGTATTAAAGTTATAATAGCTGGTGCTGGTGGTGCAGCTCATCTTCCAGGAATGGTTGCATCCTTATCGCCACTTCCTATAATTGGTGTTCCAGTAAAGAGTAGTAATTCTATTGATGGCTGGGATTCTGTATTATCAATTTTACAAATGCCTGGTGGAGTTCCTGTGGCTACCGTTGCATTAAATGGAGCAAAAAACGCTGGCATTTTAGCTGCACAAATTATCGGAAGTTCAGATCAGTGTGTTTTAGATAAAATTATGATTTATAAGGAAGGATTAAAGGCGAAAGTGATTGATTCTGCAAAAGACCTCTAAAAAGCCTCAACTTTCGTTAAGGCTTTTAGCTATTAACCATTTTCTTTCAAGTATAATTACATACTAAAAAGATTCTGCAAAAGTAATCAAACTAATATGAGTTTTTAAATTTTAAGCTCTTAAAAATGAGTTAAAATTCACATTACCAATAAAATACGTAAGAATAATTAGACAACATAGACAATGACAATTCTTAAATCATACTTTAACACACCATACAATACTGCCCCTTTTTCTAAAATAAAAACTGAGGATTATTTACCAGCTTTCAAAACAGCCATTAAAAAAGCAAAATCAGAAATAGATGACATTGTAAAAAATAGTGAAAGTCCTACGTTTAAAAATACAATAGAAGCTTTGGACTATTCTGGTGAGGAGCTAGATCGCCTATCTAGTATTTTTTTTAATTTGAATTCTGCAGAAACTAATGATGCTATTCAAAATATTGCACAAGAAGTATCCCCTTTATTATCAGAGTTTAGTAATGACATAACTTTAAATAAAGATTTATTTAAGCGTGTAAAAGCTGTTTACAATTCAAAATCTGATTTAGATTTAAGTACGGAACAAGAAACACTTCTCGATAAAAAGTATAAAGGGTTTTCTAGAAATGGTGCTAATCTATCTGAAGATAAAAAAGAAAGACTTAGAGCTATTGATAAAGAGTCCAGTCAATTAAAATTAAAGTTTGGCGAACATATTTTAGCTGAAACCAACAAATATAAACTGCACCTTACTAACCCAACTCAGGTATCTGGCTTACCTGAAGGAGCAAAAGAAGCAGCTAAGCAATTAGCTGAAAGTAAAGGCAAAAAGGGTTGGTTAATTACATTAGATTATCCAAGTTATATTCCCTTTATGACCTATGGAGATAATCGTGAATTACGAGAGAAATTATCAAAAGCATTCGGAAGTAAAGGTTTTAATAATGACGATTTAGATAACCAAGATATAGTTTTAAAAATAGCCAAATTACGTTTTGAACGTGCACAACTTTTAGGTTACAAAACTCACGCCCACTTTGTACTAGAAGAGCGTATGGCAGAAACACCTGAGAAAGTCAATACATTCTTAAACGAATTATTAGATAAAGCAAAGCCTGCAGCTAAGGACGAATTCAATAATCTTGAAAACTTTGCAAAAGACTTAGATGGAATTGAGCAACTGCAAAAATGGGATTCTGCTTACTATTCTGAAAAATTGAAGCAAAAATTATTCAGCTTAGATGACGAGCAACTGAAACCCTATTTTAAACTAGAAAATGTTATCGATGGTGCATTTATTGTGGCCGAAAAATTATTTGGCTTAAAATTTGAAGAAATCGATACCATTGATAAATATCATGATGATGTTTTAACATACAAAGTGACAGATACCGATGATGAATTGGTTTCTGTATTCTATGCTGACTTTTTCCCTAGAGCCGGAAAACGTAATGGTGCTTGGATGACTTCTTACAAACCTCAAATGATTAAAAATGGTGACAATCATCGCCCACATGTTTCAATAGTTTGTAATTTCACTAAACCGACAAAAAGCAAACCTTCTCTATTGACTTTTAATGAGGTGACAACCTTATTTCATGAGTTTGGACATGCACTGCATGGCATGTTAGCCAATACAACATATCCTAGTTTATCTGGTACAAGTGTGTTTTGGGACTTTGTAGAATTACCAAGTCAGATTTTAGAAAACTGGTGCTACGAAGAAGAAACCTTAAAACTATTTGCGACGCATTATGAAACAGGTGAAGTTATTCCAATGGAATTAATTGAAAAAATAAAAGCATCTGCAACGTTTCATGAAGGTATGCAGACTTTACGTCAATTAAGTTTTGGGTTATTAGATATGTCTTGGCATGGTGTTGACCCATCAAATATTAGTAACGTTAAATCATATGAAACTAAAGCTTTTGGAAACACAAGCTTATATCCTGATGTGAAAGAAAATTGTATGAGTACAGCTTTTGCACATATTTTTCAAGGTGGTTATTCTTCTGGTTATTACAGCTATAAATGGGCTGAAGTTTTAGATGCTGATGCCTTTGAATACTTTAAAGAAGAAGGTATTTTTAATAAAACAGTTGCAGATAAATTCAAGGCCTACGTCTTATCCCAAGGTGGTACAGAAAACCCAATGACCTTATATAAAAAATTTAGAGGGCAAAAACCAAAACCAGAAGCTTTGTTGAGACGTGCTGGTTTATTAAAATAAGTTAAGGAGTTTATTCGTTTAATGTCTATGTGGTTTCTAAAACTTCTTGGACATCTAATACTAATAACATTTTTAACAGCATTAACTCAAGTTGGTGGGTTAATCTGGTTAATAACAGTTTTTCTTTCGATTAAAACTAAGTGTAAAAAGCGCGTTATTTTCCCAGTATTCTATTTATTATTCAATTTAGTTTTAGTACCTCCAATTGCTTCATACTTTGGAAGAGAAAAATTACCATGGTTTGATGTTAATTTAAAACCCAAAAATTGGTTTTACCCATTAGCTTTTAGAAACTATGTAAAACCGGAATTGAAAAACTTATTATATAGTTCTTCTAAGGCAAGTAAAACACAAATCACATATTTACATGGCAATTTTCCGTTTTTTGATAAGTTTCCACTTCTACCTCACTTAAGTCATAATGATGGCAAAAAAATTGATCTTAGCTTTAATTATCTAAATAAAAATGGAAATAAAACAAATAAAAAACCTTCACTATCAGGTTATGGTACCTATGTGAAACCAAATAATTTAACAACAGAAAACTGCATTGAAAAAGGTAATTGGCAGTATGATTTTACTAAATATATCACTTTTGAAATAGTTAACGATTTAAAATTTGATTCAAATTCAACTAAAACGATAATAGAAACACTTCTTTCTCATTCTGAAACACAAAAGGTATTTATTGAGCCTTATCTCAAAACGAGATTAGGTTTAAATGATAGGTCTAAAATTTCTTTTCATGGATGCAAAGCTGTTCGGCACGACGATCACATTCATCTTCAAATAAAATAGTTAATATTTCAACATCTTGACGGTTCGGGAGTTAATACCATCACTAATTTTAACCAAATAAATCCCATTACTCTGTAATTGAAAATTATGAGTTAAGCTATTGCTAATATTTAATTGTTGATTAACAACATTCTTTCCTAAAATATCATAAACAGAAATATCGTATTGTGCCGGAGACTTAAATGTTATTTCACCATTGCCTACTTTGATATTGTCAATTAAATCATAATTCTCTACCGAAAGAATCGCAGAACCAAACCCATAATCACTTCCCATTAAATCAGCTGATTGCCTAGATTGATCACCAACTGTTACTAAAAAGTACCAATCAAAAACCTCAGTACCTTGGGTAATTGTAGTAGAATTTAACATTGGCTCTTCAAGATAAGTTCGTGTTGCTGGGTTAAAAGTTGCAACATAATAGCCTAAAATAGCATCATAAGTGAGGGGAATCATTGTATTAACATCTGTAAAATCATCATGATAATCCCAAGTTAGAGGGTCAACATCAGTTTGCAAACCTGTGTAAAGGTACAAATTTGGGTCACTCATTGGATCAAAAATTGAGTAATCTCCAGACTCACCATATTTAAAGGTAATTGTTCCAGAATTGATATCACAAGGATTAGGAACGAGCTCTATTTGGGCTTGGCATATTCCAAACATAAGTAAAGAAAGACAAAGTAGTTTTATTTTCATAGTAAGTCAATTTATCAACTAAAATAAGAAAAATTAAAAAACAAACTTTCAATAATTATTGAAAGTTTAATAATTATTGTACATTTGCTATATGGAATACCAACAAGCAAAAGAAAAGTTTATTAGTACATGGGGTAGTTTAGGCACACTTTGGGGTATAAATAAAGCCATGGCTCAAATACAAGCCTTGCTTTTCATCTCTACAAAACCATTGTCTATGGAGGATGTTATGGAAGAACTTAAAATCTCTCGTGGAAATACGAGTATGAATTTAAGACAACTTATGGATTGGGGAATTGTGACTAAGGTATTAGTGACTGGAGAACGAAAAGAATTTTTTACAACAGAAAAAGATGTTCAAGAATTAGCAAGAATAGTGGCTAAAGAACGTAGTCGAAGAGAAATAAAACCAGTAATTAAAGTTTTAGACGAAGTCTCTTCTATTAAAGATGATGGTACCGAAAAAACAAAAGAATTAATTAAACAGACCAAAGCATTAAAAGAATTAACCGATGACTTAGACACCTTAATGAATAAGTTAGTAAATCAAAAACAAAACTGGTTAACTAAGTCTGTTTTTAAACTGATGAAATAACCAATATATTTTTTAATTCTAACTTTCATTTTTTTCTGAAAGTTTAAAATTATATTATTATGCACCCGATACTTAAAAAGCACAAATATCTTGTCATTACATTAGTAATCATTTTTCTTACGGCACTTTGGTTTTCACTTTTAGAAAATGGAAATTATGGTACAACTCTATTTTTTACTATTCCAGGTACAATAGCTTTTTTAATTGGGTATTCTAGATCATTTAATGGAGGATTAACTAAGACAATCAAAAAAGGTTTAAAAGGGTTTATACTCATAATGCTTCTTTTTGCTGTTTTCTGCGGGTTTTTAATTGCAATTGGCTTAGAAGGTGCAATTTGTGTCTTAATGGCTTATCCTTTTTTAGTCATCCCAATGACAATAACTTATACAATCGGTTTAGGTATTGGCAATGCTGATAAGAATTTAAAACGTAACTCAATAATCTTAATTGTTTTAATGAATCCTACAACGTATATCTATGATAGCTATACAGAACCAATAAAGGAAGAAGTAATAACAGAATTAATAGTTAATGTTTCGAAAGAAAAAATATGGAATGATCTTTCTAATGAAATTGTTTTTGAGAAAACACCGATGTTACTTTTTGAAAAAGGTATTTCTTATCCTAAATCAATTCAATTAGATGATAATAAACATAGTTACTTATGTATTACTAATAACGACACTATAAATTTAGACATTATAAACTTTAAGGCTAATTCTCAAGTGACTTTTAAACCTAGAGAGCAGACAATCCCGATGCGCGAATTAACTCCTTACGATTCAATAGACGCTGAACATTTACATAACTACTTTTTTGTAAACTATGGGCAAATTACTTTAAAACCTTTAGATATAAATACAACCAAGATTATTGCTAAAACATCATATAATTACAAAATTGCACCTAAATGGTATTGGAAGCTTTGGTCCAATTACACAATTAATGAAATGCAGCTACATGTATTAAATTCAATAAACGATAAGTATGACTACTAGCTCTAATCTTATAGAATACTTTGACGGTTTAAGCAAAACTTATATCACTAACGAGTATGCATCATTATTTGTGACTAACTATATGAGAAGAAAGCTTATAAAAAAGGTCGAAAGTTTTGAAAATAAATCTGTTTTAGACATTATGAGTGGAAAAGGAGAAAACCTTAAATACATTGATCAACAAAATAACACCTCTATTACAACTGTAGATTTTGCAACTCAAATGAATAAAGCTGCTCTGTTAAATTATAAGACTAAAACAATTCATCAAATTGAGAGTGATTTTTTTGAGATTAATCATAAACCAGAATCCTACGATATTATATTATGTTCATTTGGAATTAAAACTATTAAATCAGAACAACTTAGTGTATTTGTAGAGAAGATAAATCATTTACTTAAACCTAATGGGGAAGTGCTTTTACTAGAGCTCGTAAAGCCAAAGAATTATTTGAATTTAAAATTTATTAAATTTTATTTAGATGTATTTGTGTCTAATATGTTCGGTAAACAGTTTAAAGCACTTTTCCCTTACATTAATAATCATAAAAACATGAATAGATTAAAATCGAATTTAATAAACACAAAAATAAGCGTTATTGAGCATCAAAGAGTTTTTGATTTGTTTGAAATTATTCATGCAAAAAAGCTTTAATTTTTTTAAATGAAACTTTCAATTTTTTCTGAAAATTTAAAAACAAATTTTATTTTGAAAAGCACGCACTACACTAATATTTTATTTTACCTCACTGTAATTGGACTTTACATATACGAGCCTCTTTTGGGAGCTCTCCGCCAAATGGGACTTGGCATATTTCAATTTGTAATTGGTGTAAAATTAATTGATGATATTCAAAAAAATAATTCCGTTGGTCATAAAGCACTCAAAGCATACTGGTTTTTAGTCTTAACTTGGTTTATATTATTCCTTACTTTCCTATTTACTAAAATTCTTAAAGGTTATGACATTGCCACACTATATGTAATTCTTATGCTTATTGGCTTTTATTTCACTGTAGTTACTTATTTAATTTACAAAAATCAAAAATCATGAAAACACAGACCTTAGATTATCAAAATTACTCAGAACAAAACAAAATAGAAATGATCGATTTCTATAACGAAGCTTCTGAAGATTACGAATTTTGGAGCAATGATTTCAATATGCATTTTGGGTATTTCATTCCATTTAAAACTAATCCGTTTAAAAGAGATTCAATGCTTAACCAAATGAATGCTCAAGTAATTAAATGTCTTAACATAAAAGACACTAAAAATCGTCTTGTTGATTTAGGTTGTGGAATGGGAGGTACTATGCGTTATGCTTTAAAGCAATTTAAAAATATAATAGCTTATGGTGTAACCTTATCTGATTTCCAAGTGCAACAAGGCAATAATTTACTAAAAGGAAAGAATGGAATCATTCTGAAAGAAAACTACAATAACACTTCTTTTAAATCTAATTCATTTGATTCTGCGGTTGCGGTAGAGAGCTTTTGTCATTCTGGTCACGGTGAAAATTCACTAAAAGAAGCACATCGTATTTTAAAACCGGCAGGACGATTAGTAATTGCTGATGCCTTCTTAAAAAAGGACGCAACAGAACTTTGCAAAGGAGCTCATTATTCTTACAAAAGTCTATGCGATCATTGGAGTCTCGAAAAATTAGAAACTCATTCGTTTATAAAAGAAAAGTTAGAAACTCTTGGTTTTAAAAATATTAAAGTCGAGGACGTATCATTTAGAGTGGCACCTTCAGTCTTACACGTACCATTTGCAATAGCTGGTTTTATACTAAAAAAACTATTAAGTTTTAAATCTATAAAAAGAGAAAGTTTGCATAATCTAAAAGGTTCTTTTTATGCGTTAATAACTGGTTTACACATGAAAAGTTTTGGATACTATATCATCAGTGCTACTAAATAACTTATCATATGAAAACAAATACAATCACCATAGCTGGAGGAAGTGGGTTTCTAGGTCAAGTCCTAGAAAACTACTTTAAAGAACAAGGACACACTATCTATATCCTAACTAGAAACCCTAAACGGGATAATGATATGTATTGGAATGCGAAAGATTTAGACAATTGGACTACTATATTAAATAAAACAGACATCTTAATAAATCTAACAGGGAAATCTGTAGATTGTAGATATACTGAAGCTAATAAAAAACTAATTCACGATTCTCGTATCAACTCTACTCTCATTTTGGGGAAAGCTGTAAACAACTGTAATAATCCTCCAAAAATTTGGTTAAACATGTCTACATCTACTATTTATGAAGATTCTTATAACAAAGAAATGACAGAAACAAACGGAGATATTGGTGATGATTTCTCAATGAATATTGCTAAATCTTGGGAAATCGCTTTTAATAATATAGAAACAACTAAAACAAAAAAAGTAATTTTAAGAACGTCTATTGTTCTTGGTAAAAATGGTGGAGCACTTGTTCCATTAAAACGATTAACACAATTCGGTTTAGGAGGAAAACAATGGCATGGAAAGCAGAAAGTAAGTTGGATTCATGAGCTCGATTTTGCTAAAGCAATTGATTTTATAGTGACACAAAATCTAGAAGGTACATTTAATATCGTTTCTCCAAAACCTACTACAAACATTCACTTGATGAAAGCATTAAGAAAAGCTTTGAATGTTCCATTTGGTATTCCTCAAACAAAATGGTTATTAAAGTTAGGTGCTAGAGTTATTGGTACAGAATCAGAATTGGTTCTAAAAAGTAGAAATGTACTTCCAGAAAACCTTATAAATAATGGCTTCAAATTCACATATACAAATATTGATAATGCATTAAGTTCACTTGTAAAATCATAATTCAGTTCTCATTTTTTTACACTATTTTTGGTTCAGCAATGAAAAACAAAAATGATTAATCATCAAATAAAACCTAATAATTGGATAAAACTCTATTCTGACTACCTCTTTAACTACACCATAACACGTGTTAGTAGCAGAGAAATGGCTCAGGATTTAGTATCTGAAACCTTTTTGGCCGGTTTAAAATCTATGGCTAATTTTAAAGGTGAAGCTAGTGAGCGCACATGGTTAATATCTATTCTTAAAAGAAAGATAATTGATCATTACAGAAAAATAAATTCTAATAAAGGTAAAGCTGAAGTTAGAATGAGTTATAATAGTGATACAGATTCTGAGGGAGATTGGCTTGAAGAACGTGTAGCTGATCCGTTTGATAAAACTGCGGAGGATAAATTAGAAAATTCAGAATTAGGTGACGCCATCTATGATTGCTTAGATAAGCTACCTGAAAAACAAGCTGAAGTTTTTAAGATGAAAACTATTTTAGGATATGACACAGAAACCATTTGTAATGAATTGAATATAACTGCGTCTAACCTCTGGGTAATCATCCATAGAGCAAGAACAGCTCTGGCTGGTTGCATGGAAAAAAATTGGTTTGAATAAAAAAAGATAGTCCGGTCATACGGAAAACAAAAGATGAAAAAAAGTTTTTTATTTGTTAGTTGCGAAGAAGCACAACATATTTGTGATAAAAGACAATATGGTGAAGCTACAGGATGGGAACGTGTCAAATTAGGGCTCAGACTTTCTTGGTGTCGAATCACAAAGGCTTATTCTAAAAATAATAATAAGCTCAGCCAAGTTGTTGAAAAAGCTGAAGTAAACTGCATGAAGAAAGATGAACGCAAAAAACTACAGGAACAGTTTGAAAAAGAATTAGCTAAGCATCAATAAAATTACTAGCCAAACTATTGGCACACTTTCTACCCAAAATGCGCTGTAATATTTAGATTGATTTTTATTTGAAAAAATTAATAATAGAAATGTTACCAAAAATGTAATCAACATGACAAGAATCGCATTACCAGTTAACTCATCCTTAAAATATTCTAAGAAAAAAAATACAATTAAGAGTAAAACACCTATTGTTTTAGTATTCTTAATTCCAATTTTCTGTGGTATGGTAGCTAATTTTACACTATCGTAATTAAGGTCTCTAATTTCAAAAGGTAACATTAGTATAATTACAAAAACAAAACGTTGAATACTTGTAATAACTACATCGGTATTCAAAAGCACTTCATTATCTAACAATGGTAATAATACAGTTGTAAATGTCCAAACTAAAGCGATAACATAAATCTTTAATCCACCTATTTCTCTCAAGTTTTTCTGACTATCTCTGAAGTAATGCATAGGAACCAAAGGAATGGCATAAAGAAAAGTTATGAGACCAAATACAGAGAGCAATAAAAGGGTTTTCATCTCTAACTGAGAGGCGTAATAAGTCATCGCAATAAATGCAACGAAAGAAAAAAGCTGAATCACTTTAAGCCAAACTGCCAGACTACGATGGTGAAATTTGGCCACACCAAAATATTTGATAAAATTATAACCTGTAATCGTCGCAAAAAACACAAAATATAGAACGTTTTCATCATAATCCAAACCAAATTCAATCAACGTTATCCATGTTAAAGCATAAACTGCAAGTGCCACATGAATACTACTATTTAAATAGAAATTGAATATACGTTTTAGAACAGTCATCAAACAAAAATAAGCAATGTGTTAATAACCCTTTATTATGGTTAAAAACTTTAGTTTTCATTAACTAAATAAAAAGGCTAATTCCGTATTTTTGCATATCAAAAAAATTGCTAAATAAAGAATGAATACAACCTCTTTTGCACTCAGACATATTGGCCCAAATTCTTTGGAACAAAAAGCCATGTTAAACACTATTGGTGTTACTAGTATAGAACAACTAGTATCCGAAACTGTACCTTCAGATATTCGTCTAAAGACCGACTTAAATTTAGAGCCAGCGATGAGTGAGCAAGAGTATTTAAGTCATATTTATGAGCTCTCAAAACTTAATAAAGTATTTAAATCTTATATAGGTTTAGGGTATCATCCCTCAAACTTACCTGCAGTAATTCAGCGAAATATATTAGAGAATCCAGGTTGGTATACTGCTTATACTCCATATCAGGCCGAAATCGCTCAAGGCCGTTTAGAAGCCTTGTTAAATTTTCAAACTATGGTTATAGACCTAACCGGAATGGAAATTGCAAACGCATCACTCTTAGACGAAAGTACAGCTGCAGCTGAAGCTATGAGTTTACTTTTTGCAGTAAGAGAACGTGATCAAAAGAAAGCAGGTGTTAATAAATTCTTTGTTTCAGATTTAGTTTTACCTCAAACTATTTCCTTATTAGAAACCAGAGCAAACCCTATAGGTATAGAATTAGTTATTGGCAATGAAGCAGAGTTTAATCTTTCTGAAGAATTCTTTGGTGCATTATTACAGTATCCAGGAAAAAACGGACAGATTACAGATATCAAAGGTTTTATAGAAAAGGCTAATGCATCTCGAATAAAAGTTGCAGTAGCAGCTGATATTTTAAGCTTAGTAAAGCTTGAAGCACCAGGTAAATTTGGTGCTGATGTTGTTGTGGGAACGACACAACGTTTTGGAATCCCAATGGGCTATGGTGGTCCACATGCTGCTTATTTTGCTACTAAAGAAGCTTACAAACGTGATGTACCGGGTCGTATAATTGGAGTTACAAAAGACACTAATGGCAACAGAGCTTTACGTATGGCCCTACAAACACGAGAGCAACATATTAAAAGAGCAAAAGCCACGTCTAATATCTGTACAGCACAAGTGTTATTAGCTGTAATGGCTGGTATGTTTGCCGTTTATCATGGCCCAAAAGGTTTAGAATTCATTGCTAATAAAGTATGTGACTCTACCTCAACTCTTGCTAATGCTTTAAAAGATTTAAACTTAGAACAAGTAAACTCACATTATTTTGATACGCTGCAAATAAAAGTGGATGCTGTTAAAGTAAAATATGAAGCAGAGAAAAGTGAAGTGAACTTTCATTATCCAGATACAAATACAGTTACGATTTCAATTAATGAAACTACAACAATTTCAGACTTAAATGAGATTATTTCAATTTTTGAACGTGCAACAGGTAACACAACTGATAAAATTGTATCCATTACAAATATTGAAACCATTCCTAATCATTTACAACGTCAATCAGATTTTCTAACATTTGATGTATTCAATTCTTATCATTCTGAAACTGAATTAATGCGTTACATTAAACGCTTAGAGCGTAAAGATTTAGCTTTAAATCATTCTATGATTTCACTTGGTTCTTGTACTATGAAGCTAAATGCTGCCGCTGAAATGTTGCCTCTAAGCTGGAGCAGTTGGGGAAATATGCATCCTTTTGTGCCCGAAGATCAACCTATCGGCTACAAATTAATGTTGAATGCTTTAGAAAATCAATTAACAGAAATTACTGGTTTTGCAGCAACATCTTTACAACCAAATTCTGGTGCTCAAGGAGAATTTGCTGGTCTTATGGTTATTAAAGCTTATCATGAATCTCGCGGAGATCATCATAGAAATATCTGTTTAATTCCATCTTCTGCACATGGAACAAATCCTGCAAGTGCCGTTATGGCTGGCATGAAAGTCGTAGTCACTAAAGCCTCGGAAAACGGAAATATTGATGTTGATGATTTAAGAGATAAAGCTGAATTACATAAAGATAATTTATCTGCTTTGATGATTACCTACCCATCAACTCATGGAGTTTACGAATCTGCCATTAAGGAAATTACGCAGCTTATTCATGATAATGGTGGACAGGTTTACATGGACGGAGCTAATATGAATGCGCAAGTTGGATTAACAAATCCTGGAAGTATAGGTGCTGATGTTTGTCACTTAAACTTACACAAAACGTTTGCAATACCTCATGGAGGTGGTGGACCAGGAGTAGGACCTATTTGTGTTGCAGAACAACTAGTTCCTTTTTTACCTGGAAACCCAATTGTAAAAACTGGTGGGCACCAAGCAATTTCTGCAATTTCTGCCGCACCTTTTGGGTCATCCTTAGCTTGTATTATTTCTTATGGATACATAAAAATGCTAGGTGCTAAAGGTTTAAAGGAAGCTACAGAAACTGCAATCTTAAATGCTAATTATATCAAAGAACGCTTAGAAGGTTATTACCCAACATTATATACAGGTGAAAACGGAAGAGCAGCTCATGAGATGATTATAGATTGTCGTGATTTTAAAACGAATGGTATTGAGGTCGTTGATATTGCCAAACGTCTTATGGATTATGGTTTTCATGCTCCAACGGTTTCTTTCCCAGTTGCTGGCACTATGATGATAGAGCCAACCGAGAGTGAAAACAAAGCAGAAATGGATCGTTTTTGTGATGCAATGATTTCTATTAGAAAAGAAATTGATAACGTTTCTAAAGATGAACCAAATAATGTTCTGAAAAATGCACCACATACAATGACGATGTTAACTTCTGACGAATGGTTATTACCATATACAAGAGAAGTTGCTGCTTTTCCTTTAGAATATGTTAGAGATAATAAATTTTGGCCTAGTGTAAGACGTGTTGATGATGCTTATGGAGATCGAAATTTAATTTGTAGTTGTGCGCCAATTGAGGCGTATGCAGACGCATAGAGACTATTTAAATTTATTGAAGAGTCTTATATTTTGCAGTTTGAACGTCGTAAAACAAAACCTCTTTTTCTATTTGTTAATTTAAATATAGTTACATTGCCGTATTAGATTAAAATACAACTACAGACATCATATTTATGAACGTTAAAATAACTGGAACAGGTAGTTATATTCCGAGTATTATTGAAAAAAATCAAGACTTCTATAATCATGAATTTTTAAATTCTGATGGATCATCTATAAATAGTGCTAACGAGGTTATTATAGAAAAGTTTAAAGCAATAACTGGAATACAAGAACGTCGCTATATAAAAGAAGAGCTATTAAACTCTGATATAGCTTTTTTTGCGTCTCAAAAAGCAATAGAAGATGCTAAAGTTGATAAAGAAAGTATCGATTATATCATTGTTGCTCATAATTATGGTGATGTAAAACATAATACAGAACAAAGTGATACTGTACCAAGTATTGCATCTCGTGTAAAACACCTATTAAAAGTTGAAAATCCAAAATGTGTTGGATATGACTTACTTTTTGGTTGTCCTGGTTGGATTGAAGGCGTTATACAGGCTAAAGCGTTTATCGCTTCTGGTTTAGCAAAACGATGTTTAGTTATTGGCACAGAAACTTTATCACGTGTTATTGATAAACACGATCGTGATTCTATGATTTATAGTGATGGTGCTGCTGCAGTTATCGTTGAAGAATCTGATGAAGATGGTGGAATAATAGGCCATGATTCTGCTACCTATGCCTTAGATGAAGCACATTTTATATTCTTTGGAGAAACCAATAAATTAGACGTTGTTGACCAACGTAGATACATTAAAATGTATGGTCGCAAAATTTATGAATTTGCCCTTACTAATGTACCTAAAGCTTTAAAATCCTGCCTAGATAAAAGTGGTATTTCAATTAAAGATGTCAAAAAAATATTGATTCATCAGGCTAATGAAAAAATGGATGAAGCTATAGTTAAACGCTTCTACAAATCTTATGGTATGAAAATGCCAGAAGGTATTATGCCTATGACCATTAATATGCTGGGGAATTCTAGTGTTGCGACTGTACCTACATTATATGATATGATTTTAAAAGGGCAACTTAAGAATCAAGAGATTAATAAAGGAGATGTCATTATATTTGCGAGTGTTGGTGCAGGCATGAACATTAATGCTATTGTATACAAACATTAACGAGTTTACCGCTTTCGCGACAAGTAACATGTACGAAAAAACTTTTCCAAATAAACGCTTCAAACATTCTTTAGAGTTTTTAAAGGCTCATATCTCTTCTTCAGAAACAATTTTAGATTTAGGCATAAAGAATCCTTTTTCTGAGATTATGATTTCTGAAGGATATTCAGTTGAAAATACTACTGGTGAAGATTTAGATGAGGACCATTCTACAATTAAAAATTCATCTGCAACTGTAGTTACGGCTCTCGAAATCTTTGAACATTTATTGTCACCTTATGAAGTTCTAAAAGCTATTAAAGCAGATAAATTAGTCATCAGTATCCCATTACGATTATGGTTTTCTTGTGCTTACAGAAGTAAGACTGATAAATGGGATAGACATTATCATGAATTCGAAGACTGGCAACTCGATTGGCTTTTAGAAAAAACAGGCTGGACAATTAAAGCACGAGATAAATGGACTAATCCGGTGAAAAAAATTGGAATAAGACCATTACTTAGACAGTTTACACCAAGATATTATATTGTTTATGCAGAAAGAGTTTAACTTTGAAAAAATAGTTTTTCAATTTTGAATATTTACATTATCATTTCTGCTCACAACGAAGACATGTACATTGGTAAAACTTTAGAGTCTATAGTTGAGCAAACTCTATTACCTAAACAATTGGTTGTAGTCAATGATAATTCTACTGATAACACTAAGACTATTGTTGAAAATTATGCTTCAAAATATCCTTGGATAAATATTATAAGCACAACATCCTCAGAAAAACATCTTCCAGGTTCTAAGATTATAAATGCCTTTAACAAAGGTTTAAAAGCTCTGGATAATAACTACGATATCATCTGCAAATTCGATGCAGACCTTATTTTTCCAAAAAGCTATTTAGAAACTATTTCTAATCATTTTAAAGCAAATAAAAAACTAGGTATGGCTTCTGGGTTTTGTTATATCGAAAAACATAATCAATGGGTTTTAGAAAGTCTAACTCGAAAAGATCATATACGTGGTGCACTAAAAGCCTATAGAAAAGAGTGCTTTAATCAAATTGGCAAATTAAAGCCGTCAATGGGTTGGGATACTGTTGATGAGATTTTAGCAAAATATAATGGTTGGGTAATTCTTACTGATGAATCCCTTCATGTAAAACATCTAAAACCTACTGGTCAATCCTATAATAAAGCCTCCAAATATTTACAAGGAGAAGCGATGTACAAAATGCGATATGGCTTTTGGATTACTCTTATTTCGGCTATGAAATTAGCCTATAAAAAAGGGAATATTAAATTGTTTAGAGATTACATGTCTGGTTATTTTAAGGCTAAATCGGCCAACTCTGAATTCCTTGTTTCTGCTGACGAAGGTAAATTTATAAGAAATCTACGTTGGAAAGGGATTAGAGGTAAATTTATTTAATCACAAATCCTAAAACACAACCAGTTGAACCATTAGGAAAACTAATCCCTAACAAAGCAGAAATTGTTGGTGCAATATCTGGTATCACTGTTTTATTATATGTTTCACCTTGCTTTATCCCATTTCCCAAAAACAACAACGGCACATGTGTATCATAATTTAATCCACTACCATGTGTAGACCCTTTTTTACTGTATGCAATATGCGCAATATCGTCTATAATTATAACATCACCAGAACGTTTTTGGTTAAACCCGTTTTGTAAAAGCACTTCAATACCAGTTGTAAAGTTGGTACTATTCATTGTTGTTGCAGTATATACCTTAGCTATGTTTTCGTAGCTTATTTGCTCATCTACCAATGCCTGTTCAACATTATGAAGGTTTAAACCCAATTCTTTAAGTTTAGATTTACTCAAAAAGACTTGATTATTACTTACCTTTTCAACAATATCAGTTGTACCGAAAGTATCTTTTAAAAATGCTTGGAATTTTTCTTTCCTTGAGTCGTAATCTAAATAACCAGCTGGGACTTTTACAGATTGTAAATAGGCAGGCACATTTACTGCTCCATGATCTGCAGTTAAGAAAACTGTATACTCACCTTCACCAACAGTTTCATCTAAATACTTAAAGAAACGTTCTATATCTTTGTCTAAACGTATATAAGTGTCCTCTACTTCTTTAGAGTTCACACCAAAATTATGGCCAACATAATCCGTACTACTATAACTGACGGTCAAAACATCTGTAATCTCATCCATACCCAATTGCTCACCTTCTATGGCAGCAATGGCAAAATCAGTCGTTAAGCTATTTCCGTAAGGTGTTGCTTTTAAAATATCAAAACCATTATTATCTTTGCTTAAGGTTTTTAAATCATACGGGAAAATAGCTTTATCTTTTCCCATAAACCCTCTTTCAAAGTTATTATCATCTGTTCCACTTTCTATATATGTAGAAATATCATAAACCGTATTCCATTCTTTTAAATAAGATTTCGCAACTTCGGCTGTATTAAAATCAGTCACCCAATTTGGAAGAGTATTCATATAAAATGAGCTTGTTATCCAAGTACCTTCTTCTTTTCCATGAAACCAATAAGCAGCATTCGCTGTATGACCTGCAGGTAGAATAGCTCCTCTATCCTTTAATGAAATTCCAATTGTTTTTCCTCGCATTTGTGTAAACAATCTATTCTCATCAGAAAAGGTAGTAGTTAACATAAGATGTGGAGACATTTTACCAGCTTTATCTTCTGTACCAATGGACTTAACATTTTCATCACCTGCACAATACACTGTTTCTTTCGTTTCTTTATCATACCAATTATTACTTATAATACCATGATATTTTGGAGTAGTCCCAGTATATACTGATGCATGTCCAGGACCTGTATATGTTGGTATGTAATTAAAATGATTGTTTTTACAGTTAAAACCTTCACGCATCATACGTTTAAAACCTCCTTCGCCATACTTGGATTCAAAACGAGTTAAATAATCGTAACGCATTTGGTCCACAACAATTCCAATAACTAGCTTAGGCTTAGAATTTGTTTCAATGGTATTAGTTTGTTCTGTTGCTAGGATTGTTTCATTTTGTGAACCACAAGCCGAAAATAATAGCAAAAACGTAATTAATGTGTAGCATTTCTTCATGAGATATAATGTCTATTAATTAAAGTTCAAAAATAGGGTTTTTAGATTATCTTAATTTTAATTTAAGGTAAATTCATTTGTTTATACTTATTATTTTTCATTTGTTACATACTCTTCGCAATTAATCATTTTCATGAGTGAAAAAAAATTGAATATGCTCGTTTCATAATCATTTTTTATACTTTAGCACCTATGAAGTATCTTCATAATATTGGCACTTACTTTATAATGATTAAAGATATTTTTCGCAAGCCTACTAAATGGTCTGTGATGAAAACATTAATCCTTAAAGATATTGATGACCTTATCATTGGCTCATTAGGTATTGTGGCTTTTATTGCCTTTTTTGTTGGAGGTGTTGTAGCTATACAAACATCTTTAAATATTAATAACCCTCTAATACCTAAATACTTAGTAGGCTTTGCTACAAGACAGTCTATTATTTTAGAGTTTGCACCAACATTTATTTCTATAATTATGGCTGGTAAAGTAGGTTCTTTTATAACTTCAAGTATCGGTACTATGCGAGTAACAGAACAGATTGACGCTTTAGAAGTAATGGGAATTAACGCTATTAATTATTTAGTATTCCCAAAATTTGTTGCTTTAACCTTATACCCTTTTTTAATATCAATAGCAATGTTCCTTGGAGTTCTAGGTGGAATGGCTGCATGTGTATATGGTGGCTATGGGACTTTAGAAGATTATATAGAAGGTATTCAAACAGATTTTATACCGTTTCATATTGTATACGCCTTTATTAAGACTTTCGTCTTTGCTTTTATACTAGCAACAATTCCGTCATTTTACGGATACTTTATGAAAGGTGGAGCACTCGAAGTTGGTAAAGCAAGTACAACGTCTTTTGTTTGGACCAGTGTTGTGATTATTCTTTTAAACTTTTTACTAACCAGTTTACTCTTAGGCTAATGATAGAAGTTAAAGATTTACAGAAGTCGTTTGGTGATGCACACATCCTAAAAGGAATCACAACAATTTTCGATAAAGGAAAAACTAACCTCATTATTGGGCAAAGTGGCTCCGGTAAAACCGTGTTTTTAAAATGTTTACTCGGTTTATTTGAATATGAAGAAGGATCAATTTCTTATGACGGAAAAATATTTAGCCAATTAAGCTCTGATGAAAAAAGAGATTTACGTGCAGATATCGGCATGGTATTTCAAGGAAGTGCTTTATTTGATTCTATGACTATAGTAGAAAACGTTATGTTTCCATTGCGTATGTTTACTAAAATGAATAAAAGTGAAATGGAAGATAGAGCCGATACTGTTTTAAAACGTGTTAATTTACCTGAAGCACATCATAAAATGCCAAGTGAAGCTTCTGGAGGTATGCAAAAACGTGTTGCTATTGCAAGGGCTATAGTAAACAATCCTAAGTATTTATTTTGTGATGAACCTAATTCTGGTTTAGACCCAAAAACGGCTATAGTTATTGATAACCTAATTCAAGAAATTACAGATGAATACCAAATAACAACAGTTATTAACTCTCACGATATGAATTCTGTTATGGAGATAGGTGAGAAAATTGTTTTCCTTAAAGATGGATTAAAAGCTTGGGAAGGTTCTAATGAAACCATTTTTAGAACTGACAATGAAGTTGTGACCGACTTTGTTTACTCTTCTAATTTATTTAAAAAAGTGCGTAAAATGTATTTAGAAGAGAACCTGTAATTAGTTTCTTCTAACAAAAACGGTATCTACTTTCAATTCTTCTTTTAACCATTTTTGAAGTGATCGCTCTCGAACTAAGACAACACTATCAGACAGAGATACTTTCCATCTAATATTTGCAACGTTTACAGTATCAATATTAATAAAATCTTTAGACTCCAACATTTTCGCATATCCGAAAAATTCTAAATCATTAAACCTAACCTTGGCATCTCTTGATAAAGAACTAAAAGACACTGTATTCTTGTCGGAATTTTTAGATTCAATTACTTTATTGAGACTAGATATATTTGTCTCTAATTGTATTATTTGCTTTTGAAGACCATCTATTACATTATCTTTTCTATCTAAATCAGAATAAGCTCTATCCAAGGATTGTACTAGACGATCAGCACTTCTTGTTTTATTAGCATTAATGATTAACTCAAAATCTTTTATATACTCAAATTTCTTTTTATCATTTTCTAATGCTGAAATCATTTCTTCACTTACATCTCCATTGAAATGTAAGCTAATAGTTTTTTCACTTGGCTTTAAGTCATCATCCCTTTTCTGGTACCAAAGGTTGGGATTACTCTCTATATCTTTATCAACAAAATTCCTAAAATCAATTGCTATTCGTGTCTCCTCAACAAATCTAATAAAGCTAATTGTAGGCCATATCATTACAGCGACAGCAACAAGAGATGCTAATTGAGCAATTCGCTTTCTCCTTTTAGAATTTGCATATTTAAGCATTGGAAAACGCAACAATTTTAATACAATAAATGTTGCTAATGCTATAAATATAGTGTTGATAGTAAATAAATTCATGGCTCCTAGGAAAAATTCCCAATTGTGCGCCAATCCATAGCCAGCTACACAAAGAGGTGGCATTAAGGCTGTAGCAATAGCAACACCAAATATGACAGAAGCTATGGTTCCTTTTTTAGTCCGTGCAATAATTAAGGCTAAACCACCAAAAAACGCAATAAGAACATCTCTAAAATCTGGTTTGGTACGTCCAAAAATTTCATTATTACCAAAATCTGCACCAGGAAAGAATTTAAAAAATAAAAAGGCCGTAAGTAAACTTAACACAATCATCGTAGCTAAGTTGATTAAAGACTTTTTTAATGTATCAATATCATTTAATGCAATAGACATTCCAATACCTAGAATTGGACCCATAAGAGGAGAAATAAGCATGGCACCAATAACAACAGCAGTTGAATCAGCATTTAAACCTATAGAAGCTACAAAAATAGAACAGATTAAGATCCAGGCTGTTGCTCCTTTAAATGGAATGTCTGCTTTTATAGCAGTTATAGTAGCATCTCTATCAGTATCGTCTCTAAAATCTAAAAGCTCACTTAAAAATTTAGAAACACTAGCAAAAAGTCCTTTAGCGTCTTTTTTTACTGCTTCCTTTCTCTCCTCAACTGCCTTATCCTTCTCTATCTGTTGTTTTTGCTCTTCTTCAGAAAAATTAAATTTACTTTCATCACTCATAATTAACCATATTCTTCTCCAAAATTAGCTTTCACTTTTTGGAGTACTTTTTTAATATCTTGCTCTTTCGTTTTAGGAAAGATAAGTAAAACTTCGTCTTTATCTACAATGATGTAGTCATTTAGTCCATCTAACACTACGATTTTGTCGCCTTTAGTACGGATCATATTACCTGAAGCATCCTCAGTCAATGTTCTTGCATTGACAACTGCATTACCATCATCATCTTTGTCTAATTTATCATAAAGACTTCCCCAAGTACCAAGGTCATTCCAATCGAATATTGCAGGTATTACAAATACATTATCACTTTTTTCCATTAAAGCATAATCTACAGAGATATTTTCTGCCTTTCCATAATTGTCTCTAATAAAATCTTCTTCAAACTCAGTATTATAAACCTGATATCCGTTTACGAATAATCGGAATAACTCAGGTTGATTATTTTTAAATGCGGCAATTACACTTTTAGCACTCCACATAAATATACCAGCATTCCACAGAAAATTTCCTTGACTTATAAAAGACCTAGCTGTTTCATAATCTGGCTTTTCTCTAAACTGATTCACAGACTTTATTTCAGCATTTGCCGATTTATCATATTCTATATAACCATAACCCGTGTTTGGAAATGAAGGAGTTATACCTAAGGTCATTAAAGCATCATTAGATGCACAATAATCAAATGCTGTTTTAACATTATCAGAAAATGCTTGCTCATCTTCGATCCAATGATCGCTTGGAGCAACAATCATAACTGCATCCTCATTTTCTTTCTGAATTTTTAAAGATGCATACAAAATACATGGTGCCGTATTTCGCATAGCAGGCTCTAAAACTACTTGACGTTTTGTAACCATTGGTAATTGCTCAAATACCAAATCATTGTAGCGTTCATTTGTTAAAATAAATATGTTTTCTTCTGGAATTAAATTTGCCAGACGATTAAATGTTTTTTGAATTAAAGTACTTCCTGTACCAAGCATATCGTGAAACTGCTTAGGAAAATCTTGTGTACTTACTGGCCAAAATCTTGATCCTACTCCACCAGCCATTAATATGGCGTAATAATTTTTGTTTTTCATAAATCTACTAGTTCTACTTCTGCATTAGGATTAAACAAATATAACTTACCTGACTTAACCTCAACACACTCATATCGTTTTCTTCTTTTACTCCCTCTTTTAAAAACTCTTCCATTATAAAGTTTAAAGGTTTTGTTCATAGGTACTTCAAACACATAAGTCTTATCATTATTATTATCAAATTGCTTTAATGCTATGGCGAGTTGCGTATCTGTATCGCTAGATGCTTTTGGGTTTTTAAAATGTTTTGCAAGAAGCGGTAATAATTCTAAAGGAAATACTTCTGGACGTAAAAATGGCAACATTAAATGCTGAAACGTTTGTTTCCATTCTTTCCCATGAGGTTTTATGAAACGATTGTATTTTCTACAAGCTTCAAAATGAGCAATTTCATGAATTAAGGTGATTAAAAAGCGATACTGATTTAAGTTAGAATTTATAGTTATTTGATGTTTACCATTGGGTAATTGTCTATAATCACCATGCTTTGTTTTGCGTTCATTCTTAATTTTCACTATTAGTTTATCATTCGTTAATATGGTATTTACCATAGCTTGCGCTTGATTAGGTATAGAGTCTAAAAGTGTTGTTTGCATCGCCGTAAAAATACAATTTTTACAAAAACAAAAACAAAAACACCTTTAGTCTTCACTAAAAGTGTTTTTATATCATATATATCATCACTTATTTCGAAAGTAACGCTGATGTCTCTATCATGTCTATAAACTCTTGTCTATAACCATTACTATCTATTCCTTTGGCACTTTTAGCAAGATTCTCTATCATCGTAAATGACGCATCACCTTTATATTTTGAATCCCTTAATAAAAGTCCTAGACCAGCAACTGCACAGGAAAATCTAAAATTATTTGATGTTAAATCTAATGCTATCCCTTTATCAATAATTGCGTGAGTAATTAATTTACTTTTATCTTCTTTAGGTTTTTTATACCTGAATTTTATAGTTAATAATTCGTCATTATCTGAAGCGTTTGCAATCATAGTCTTTTGATATTTTAAGGCGTCATGTTTTGAAATTACTTCATCAGAATTGGAAGGTATAACTTCATACAAAGCTGTTACTGTATGACCTGCCCCTAACTCACCAGCATCCTTTTTATCATTATTAAAATCTTCAGCATTCATGACTCTATTTTCGTAACCAATAAAACGATAAGCCTTTACTTGGTTTGGATTAAATTCAATCTGAATTTTCACATCTTTAGCTATAGTAAACATGTTCGCTCTCATATCTGTTGAAAACACTTTCTTGGCTTCTTTAATATTGTCAATATAAAAATAATTGCCATTACCAGCATTGCTTATTTGTTCCATTCTTCCATCTTTGTAATTTCCCATTCCAAAACCACAAATCGTTAAATAAATATCATCTTTTCGTTTCTCTTCGATTACTCTTACCAATTCTGAACTCGAAGACACACCAACATTAAAATCTCCATCAGTTGCTAAAATCACTCTGTTATTGCCACCTTTAATTAGATTCTCCTTTGCTATTTTATAAGCTAATTGTATGCCCTGTCCACCAGCTGTTGAACCTCCAGATTCAATAGCATCTAAAGCAACGATTATCTTTTCTTTACTTGATGCTTTTGTTGATGGCAAAACCAAACCCGCAGAACCTGTGTAAGCTACTATGGCAATTCTATCGTTATCGTTTACTTCTTCTAACAATAATTTTAAACCCTTTTTTAGCAATGGCAATTTATTATGAGATGACATAGACCCAGAAGCGTCTATTAAAAAAACCAAATTACTTGCCTTTAAATCATTGTTATTTATTGATTTTCCTTGTATGCCAATATGCACAAGTTTATTTTTACTACTCCATGGGCAATCAGCTACTTCATTTATAAAGGCAAAAGGATGTTCATCGGTTGGTTGCGGATAATCATAATCAAAATAATTAATCATTTCTTCTATAAGCACCGCATCTTTTGGTGGCATTTGATTGCCAGTTAAAAATCGTCTCACATTACTATATGAAGCATTATCAACATCTATAGAAAATGTAGACAATGGATTTTGAAGCACATCTTTAAATGTGTTTTCATAAATTATATCGTACTCTTCAGTATTATGTTCTATCATCACCTCATCATCTGTAGCGACTTCATATACATCTACACTTAGAACTTCATAAAGCGTATTTTTAGAATTACCATTTGGAGGATAGCACCCATTTACTAAAAGTGAGACTACTAATAGAGCAGAAAATTTAATTCTGGATTTAAACTGTTTTACTTGCATAATTTTATATTTTTAAACGTTATACAAACAAACTTAATTGACATACATTTTTCTCATTTGAAAAATAGTTGTAAACCAGTTGTAAATAGTTTACAAGAACTACACAATTGAATATCAATAACTTACCCTACTATTGAACTTAGAAGAAAAGCACATATTTTCAAAGCTAAAACTAGCCATAACGCAAAAGTTATTGGAAAGTAATAGTGCACCTCAAACTATTGAGGATTGGAAAGGAGACGATATTATTGCTTTTCAAGAAGACTTGTTCAGTAATGTAAAAGGCCGTGTAAGTGAAAAATGGTTTTACACCTACATAAAACATGAAGCTGAAAAATTACCACGCATAGACATACTTAATCTATTAAGCAAATATGTAGGCTATCAAAACTGGACAGCTTTTAAAGCTGAATATACAATTGAAAACAAAACACATAAATCTAAAAAATCAAATAAAAATCTGATATGGCTTATAGTTATAGCACCTTGTATTTTATTGGCGTTTTCTATGCTAAACTCTAAGAATGATTATCAATTCTGTTTTTACGACTCTATAAAAAATGAGCCTATTGGCAGCGTTATTTTAAATATAAAGATTTTAAAAGATGGGCAATCTCCAATACATAAAACAACAGACTCTTTAGGCTGCTTTAATTATGTAACAAAAGACAAAGAATTGAAGTTTATAGTAGAATCCCCTTATTATAAAACAGATACAATTGTAAGACAATTTAATTCTGAGAAAAATAAAATTGTAAAGTTAGTAGCAGACGATTATGCATTAATGCTCAATTATTATACAAACAAGAATATTAGTGAATGGAAAACACATAGAGAAAAACTGAATACAATTTTTAATGATAATGCAGAAATCTATCAGTTATTTAAAAATAGTAATACCATTGAATTGTATACTAAAAGAGAGTTTATTCAGAAATTAACTATACCTACTCGGAGTTTAAGAGGTATGGAAATTTTGGATAAAACTATTGTTGATGGTAAAATTGTAAAACTAAAATTTATAATTCATTAACATGAATTTAAAGGTAAAACATATCATACTTATACTTGCTAGTATTTTACTTTCAGCTTGTGCTATGGAAAATAGAAGTGTAAAAAGCTCAGAAGAAGCTTATGAAGTGGCAACTGAAGAGCTAGACGCAGAAGATATAGATGATTACGAAATTGCACCTTCTTTCAATGCGCCATTAGTTAGTCAAAAACTACAAGATTTCTATGATCTATTAGCTTTACAAAATCAGCATCCAGAATTTACAAATGAGGTTGTTAAACAATTAAAAAGTTACACAAACGATAACATTAATAGTTTTAAAGTTAATGAAGCAATTATCATAAATAACATAAAACAATTGGGTGAAATGATTAGAGTTAATGATAGTACTCAGAAAATAAAACTTGAATATTCTAAGATGGTAAATAATTTAATAACTGTGGATACTATCTATGCTATTCTCACTACCAAAGCTATAATGATCGATAATGAAACATTAGTCTCTAATAAAGTACATTTTTCTAAAGATTAACTCCTAAATTAATCCTTAACAACAATCATTGCTGAAGTACTATTAACTCTTATTATATATAAACCTGCAGCAGTAGTCTCTAACTTTATTAAAGTTGTCTGACTTAGCTCATTATAGCTTCTGCTATTTATAGCAATCTTTCTGCCTCTTATATCAAAAACTTCTATAGTTTCATTTAAACTTGTGTTGGTAATAAAGAGCTCTCTGTTAGTTGTTGGATTAGGATAAATCATACTTTTTTCATCTTCATCGTCAACGCCTAATTCTTCAAGTTCAAAATACGGTACAGCAAAACTAAAAGTATCTTCTGCTACTACCTGTCCTATAAAACGACCAGGAATATCATCAGCTGGTGGATGAATTCCGCCCCAAATTCGACTTAAACTCGTCTGATCTGAAGCATCTCTGTAGGTTGCCCATTGAAGCACAATATCCTCTGAAGGTCCTTCCTCAAAGACTAAAAATTCATTCTTTTTAGCTACAAACTCACCTAATCCACCAGGAAAGAATTCACTTCCTGTCATCATGGTCATTAACTCCGCTGCCGCTCTAGAATAAGTTGAATGGCCAGACACATAACCTGCAAAAGGAGGAGTTACAAAGGTTGGCCTCTGATAAGGATACCAATTTTCTGCCAGTATCCAACCAACACCTGCCTGATCTGTTTCAGTATCAGATATAAAATCATGACCTTTCCATGTATATAATTTTATCTTTCCTACATGCTGATTCACAAAACCTGCTAATGGATCTCCTATTTCTACTACTTCTATATAATCTTCAATTAATGGGATACCTGAAATATCATAATTATCTAAAGACATATCTGTACTCTGACCACGCTCTGCCATAGATCTAATCGCAGAAATTGGTCTAATATAATCATACCATCCTTTTACACTCCAAGCTGATATTGCAGAATCATGCATACCACCTCCCATTATAAAATAAGACTTAACATCCCATTCTAACGACTCTAATATATCACCTTCACCTTGAAACCGTTTTTCAAATTCTGGATGATCACTAACATAATTCAATAAAGTAAACCAATGACCTGGTGGTGTTTCGGAATCTGGTCCATCAGCCCAGAACTCTGCTAACACGCGACCATAATCGCCTCTTGCAACCAGATTAGTTTCATAAGGGTTTTCAGTTACTGGATTCATTGTATGTCCATTACTATTAGCTCCACCTTCAAAAAAGTCATAGAAGTTTGGATAGTCTGCATAGTTTGTTGGAAATGTACTTATATCTACATTACCTATGGCATTAGGAGAGATATCTATCAAAACACCATCACTTGGATCTAAATGCGATTGCCAAACAGACACCATTGAAAACCCCCATTTATAGGCATCACTATCAGTATTATTTTCTGTTAAACTTATATAAGGTGGATCTGAGGGATCATGAAATACATGAAAATCGTTTCCATCTCTCTGATAAGTCACTTTATCTTCTTCTTTTAGTGCAAACGAATACACATTTCCCCATTCTGGACTCAAAAACGGAGGTGTGTCGGCATCGACAATTGTTCCTCCTTGATCTATAAAAATATCTAAAGCTAGTGGCTGCCAACGATTCGGATCATTAATCGGTGGATTAACACCTGCATTAGCATCTAGCGCATAAGGTAAATTAACAGGTTCGTAATAAGCGTTATCATATCCTGTAGCTTCACGAGAACCATCTTGTAGCCCATAATCAATAAGTGTTTGGGCAATATAATTCCCTAAAGCGGCTGCGTTACCAAATTCATATAATAATGATGTATAAGTGGTTTCGTAGCCTAATTTATACATCAACAAATCAAATCTTGCTTGTGTTGCATCAACACCTGGGGAATTTTGAAAACGATGTGATAACAATCTGTACATTCCATAACTTATGGATCGTTTTAATGATTCTTCTTCACTCTCTATAAGCACAAAATCTTCAAGCTCGCTAGTAAAACCATTTACGGTATTCCCTATGAGGTATGGTCTAGCATTGTCATCATAGATGGCCCATATATCATACATGACTACACTAGAATGAAACAAATTTCTAGCATGTACAGTTGGTCTTGCAAAATCATTTCGGATAGCATCTAATAAGGCCTCATTCCATAATCTAGCAATAGAAATATCTTCAGGCAAATTATCTGTACCCAATTCTACATCTATTGACGCTTGCAAACTTGAACACAGATCATCAGATTCAGTCACTGATACACTACCAGATTCTTCTATTTCCCATTTTACAGTAATGGTATTAGAGCCTTGACCACTTAAAATTTCACCACCAGAAACTTGCCAAGCTGCAATTGAACCTGAAGAAATATTATAAGAATAAGTTTCTGTTCTTAAAAATGAAGACATTGTATTACCAACAATAGACTGTGCTTCCAAATAAGTACAAGAGCCATCATCTAAGGTTGCATCTGGATTGTAACTACAAGATATAGGATCTGTACAACCATATATTTTTTGACTTGGAGCGATTTCTAATACTTCAAAACCTTGTCCTTCTGTGGCTTTAATTGTGATATCTACATCTAAATTATTAAAGGTTTCTACCAGGCCCATTGGCCACCTTATTTCTAGGCTTATTATTTCAGTCTCATTATTTAGTCCAAAATGAACAGATTGTAAGCTCTGACTTAAAAATTCCTTACCACTATAATAGCGTTTAAAAGTTTTGGTTGGTGTTGTTAATGTAACTATTGTACCTATGGCATCTCGGTTAGATGTAGTACCTTCTAAATCTAATTTAAACCAATGCAAAGTACTCTCAGCATCGTCAAAATTTAGTAGTTTATTTTCATAAAAAAATGAACTTCTATCATTATTGGTAACTAATAAATCAAGATCTCCATCATTATCATAATCAAAATCTAAAGCTGTCACACTAATAGCCTCTTCATTAAGTCCGAGTTCTGCAGATGCATCTTCAAATGTATCTTGACCTTGTTCAATTAAGTTTCTATAATAGTAATTAGGTTCTGGGCCTCTTTGCTCAAAATCATAACCATTAACTATAAAAAGATCTTCATCACCATCTAAATCAAAATCTGAAAACAAAGTTCCCCATGACCAGCCTGTATTATCGACATTTTTTTCAATAGATAAATCTGTAAATGTATTGTCACCATTGTTAGTTAGCAATATATTTTTGTCTATTGCGGTAACAAAAAAATCGAAGAAACCATCATTATTATAATCACCAACTGTAATGCCCATGTCATCAAACATAGTATCCACTCCATAAGTTTCTGCTTGATCTGTAAATGAGTTACCTAAATTATTTATGTACAAATTATTGGGGTCATCAAGGTCATTAGAGACATACAAATCCATAAACCCATCTTCATTAAAATCAAAAGGCATAGACATATAACTAAAGAAGTTATCACTTCCTTCTATTCCTGTAGTTGTGGTAACATTTGTAAACGTAGAATTTCCTTCATTTCTATATAGTTGATTAGTGCCGCATTCATCCCAATCACTTATATAAATATCCAACAAACTATCGTTATTATAATCAAACCAAGTAGCGCCAGTATTACGGCATTCATTAATACCATCGAAACCGGAAAATTCTGTGACATCAGCGAATGTTCCATTTCCCAAATTACGCCATAATTGTACTTTAAACGAATAGGTTAAAAACAAATCCGGAAATCCATCATTATTATAATCCCCCCAAGATGCTGCACTTTTATTTCCGTTTAAACCTAAGTAAATATCACCAGCTTCATCATCACTTAAAAAGTTATTTAAACCGGCTTGTTCAGTAACATCAGTAAAAGAACCATCATTATTGTTTCTAAATAATTTACTAAGCGTTTTTGGGCTATTTGGATCATCATTAGATTTTGCAACCACAAAAATATCTAGATCATTATCGCCATCGTAGTCTGCAACTGCTGCTCCATTATTCTCTTCTAATATTCCAAGTCCGACGACAGATTCTACATGTTCAAAAGTTTGACTATGTATTGCATCATTAAAACATAGTAATAAGGTAATGGCTAAAAGGAAAGATTTACAATATTGTAATTCTTTAATCATAAATCATTTTTTTATAAATATAAAAAATCGAACTAACATTATAAGAGCTTTGGTAAGTTTATCATGCTATCAAAAGTACTCGTCGCATTTTGTTTTAACTCATCGCGATAATCATGAGCTGTAAAACCACATACATCAAAACCGCCAGCAATTGCTGCATTAACTCCAATAGGACTATCTTCAATAACCACACAATCTTTAGGCTGAAAACCCATAGTTTCTGCTGCCCATAAAAAAACTGCTGGATCTGGTTTCCATTTTTGAATAGCATAACAACTAAAGATGTTAGATTCAAAATAAGACAATAAACCTGTTAGCTCTAAATTAAGTTTTATTTTGTTTTCTGGACCACTTGAAGCTACACAGAATGGTATGCTTAAATTTTTGATCACATCAAGAATTCCTTCAACAGGCTGGATCTCTTTTTTGAATTTCACAAACGAACGTTCTCGATATTCCTCTTGAAAACTTGAAGGTATATCTCCGTTAATCAATTGGTCAATTTGTGAAATACAATTTTCCAGTGAATTACCTTTGAAGTGCTGGTATGCATAGTCTAAGTCAATATTTGCACCTAGCTCATTGGTCATATCAACCATAACTTGATTACTTAGTGGTTCGCTATCCACTAAAACACCATCGCAATCAAAAATAACACACTTGTATTTTGACATTTTATGGAGTGGAGTTTGAAACTTGTAATACTTTACCGTTATAATATTTATTTCCAGTCAATGCAAAATCATTGATATATGATGCCATTTCTAGAGCCGTAGTTGGAGCCTCATAATCTGGAAATGCTTCTTTGAGCATTTCTGTCTGTACAGCACCTAAGGCTAATATATTAAATTGTGGACCTGATTCCTTATACTCTTCAGCTAACAACTCAGTTAGTGTAATAACTGCCCCTTTACTAGAACTGTAAGCCGATAATCCAGGGAATTTCATACTTCCTTGAATACCTCCCATACTACTTATTGTAATTACATGACTATTAGATTTCATGAATGGTAAAACAGTTCGTGTCATTTCAGAAACACCAAAAACATTAGTTTGATAAACATGTTGAAAATCTTCAAATGTTGTTTCAGAGAATGGCTTATTTAATAAAGTACCTGCATTGTTTATCAGAATATCTACGTCTTTCCATTCTTCTTCAATAAAACTTTCAACCTTTTTATAGTCTTCTTGACTACATAAATCAAAAGCTAAGGAGGTGATGTTTTCAAAATGTAAGTTGTTTACAGGTTGTGCATTTCGTGATAATGCTAATACATTATGGCCTTGATTTGCAAACAAATGTACCAATTCAAAACCTATACCTCTACTCGTTCCTGTAATTATTATGTTCTTACTCATCATTTAAGACCACTTCTTTTGTTGGTGCATTCATCATACCTTCTAAAGCTGGGATCATCTTATTCATAAAGCTTACCATATGTTCATAATCCATTTTATCTGCTTCATCGTCTACATGATGGTAATAGTCAAAATTTGTGAAATCGAAAGTAGAAATAGCATGAGCTGGTATGTTTAACTCCTTAAAAAAAGGAAAGTTATCTGACCTCATAAATAAATTAAACTCTTTTGCTTTTGGAAAGAAACCAACAACTTCCTCCCCTCCATATTTATTTAAAGTTTCTGCAAAATTTGAACGTTCATAACCGCTCATATAAGCCATTGACTTATCTTCAGCTCTTGGCACTCCAATCATTTCAAAATTAATCATGGTATAAGCATTTATCCCTTCTTTACTTAAACGCTCAGCTAAATGGCCAGAACCTTTCAATCCCATTTCTTCCGCTGAATATAATGTTATAAGAATACTACGCTTATTAGTTTTTGACTTTGCAAAATACTTACCAAACTCCATTGCGGCTATAGTACCGGAAGCATCGTCATTTGCACCATTTGCAATTTTGTCTCCATTAACTTCTTTACCTAATCCTATATGGTCGTAATGACCTCCGAGAATAATAAATTCATTTTTTAATTTAGGATCATTTCCTTCTATAAGTCCAATAATATTAAATCCCTTTATGACTGCATCTGGTGTAGCGCTTCTTGAGTTTTTAAATTCAAAATCATCTCTGTAGGAGTCAAAATATTGCTTAATATTATTTGCTTTAAAATAGCTCTCAATAAACACTGCTGCTTTTTCTATACCTTCACTACCTGTAGCTCTACCTTGTAATTCATCCGAAGCCAAATACTCCATACTTCTTTTAATATCTGATACAGAAATTGGTCTTACAGGTAAAGCAGATTCAACATTTGCCTGAGCTGCTTGAACCATTTCAGCCTTACTATCATTTCCTGGTTTACCATCTTTACCATCAGCAGCTTTCTGTTTAACTGCGCATGAACTTAACAGCATAATAAAGACTAAAAAAAATATCTTTTTCATCATAAATTTATTTGTGTCTAAAGATAAAGAACTAATACTAGCTTTAAAATTAATTATTCTTTAATATACTTTTTCGTTTAAAACACTATCTTTAAAGCAATCAAAGCTCTCCCATAATCTATACAGGTTATTTAATCATAGTTTTCAATGGATTAATCGCCCTATATGAACTAAGAACTATTAAATTCTAAATCAAATGCTTTTTAAATCAATCAAAACAATCTTAATCCTTTTTATTACCATTCAACTTAATGCTCAAGATAGCTTTAATGTTTCTGGTTTAATTACTGATATTGATGGTAATAGTATTCCATTTACTAATGTCGTTTTATTGAGATCTACTGATTCTACATTAGTAAAAGGAACTATAACTCAAGATAACGGTAGATATACAATTGAAAATATTGCTAGCGGTAACTATTTTGTCATGGGTAGTTACGTAGGATTTAAAAAAAGTTATTCTAAGCTATTTAACTTAAATGCATCTTACACTGTAGAAACTTTAGTTTTAAAGGAAGGAAATCAACTAGATGAGGTTTTAGTTAAGGCACAAAAGCCTTTGTATCAACAAAAAGTTGATCGTATGGTTATAAATGTAGAAAACAGTATCGTTTCTGCTGGCGGCACAGCATTAGAAGTTTTAGAACGCTCTCCGGGAATTAATATTAATAGACAAAGCAATAGTATTTCTATAGTTGGCAAGGAAGGCGTTGTTGTAATGATAAACGATAAAATTAGTTACATGCCAACATCTGGCTTGGTTCAGATGTTAGAAGGAATGAGTGCTGATAATATTGAGTCTATTGAATTAATAACTACTCCACCAGCAAACTTTGATGCAGAAGGAAACGCTGGTTACATAAATATTGTTCTAAAAAAACGTACTGATCTAGGTCTCAATGGATCTTATTCTGTTGCCTTAGGTTATGGAAAAGGAATAACAAATAATGATAATATAAACTTTAACTATCGTAAAAAAAGTATCAATTTTTATGGCAGTTATGGTTTTTCTCTCGACAAGAGAGCTCAGCAATTTAAAACCAGTAGAGAATTTACAGAAAGTGAGAATCTATTGACATCTAACACAGTAACGGATAGAGAACCTAGTCAACGCAATCATAATTTAAGATTAGGATTAGATATAAGCACATCAGAAAAAACTATTATGGGTTTTCTAGTAAATGCTTTTGATAATAGATGGTCTATGGACGCTGTTAACAATAATGTAAATTCTGAAAATGGTAACCCAACATCATTTGTTGTACTAGATAATGATGAAATAAATCGATTGAAACATATTGGCCTTAATTATAATGTCAAGCATAATTTTACTGAAGATAAATTCTTAAGCTTTGATATTGATTATCTGAATTATAATTTTGATAACCCAACGAACTATCGCAATTCTTTTTTTGATGAAAATAACTCATTTACAAATAGCGAATTACTTAGAAGTGGAAAAGAAACACCATTAAAAACTTGGGTTAGTAAGATAGACTATAGTAATAGGATAAGCGAAAACTTAAAAATTGAAGCAGGCATTATAAGGTGTAAAAAATGATTTTGAAAATGATGTATCCGTAGATAACTTTGAAAATAACATTTGGGTTTCTGATCCAACCCTCACAAACAGAAGTGTTTTAGATGAAACCATATATGCTGGTTATGGGTCCATTGAATATGGAATCGATGATAAAACAAGCTTTAAAGCTGGTCTCAGATATGAACATACTGATTCTAAATTAGACACAGATACTCAAGGTACCGTTGTAGATAGAAATTATCGGATTTGGTTTCCTAGTGTTTTTATTAATCGGCAAATTAATGACACATTAAGTGTTAATCTAGCATATTCTAAACGCATAACAAGACCTACTTTCAACGATTTAGCTCCCTTTGTAATATTCTTTGACCCGAATACTTTTCTGTCTGGTAATGCATCATTACAACCTGCAATTTCTAATGCTTTTAAAGTTGATGTGAATTATAAATCTTATTTTTTATCATTGCAGTATACAAATGAAGATGCTTCTATAGCTAACTTTCAAAAACGCATAGATGAAGCAACAGGAAGGTTGATTTTTGAAGCTGCTAACCTAGACTATACAAGGACTTTTGGTGCAACTCTTGGCTTACCAATTAAACTTTTTGATTGGTGGAGAACCCAAAATAATTTTACATTCGTTAGGCAAAAAGTTAGGACATTCTATAATGACGAACCTATAGAGCTAAGCTTGGGTAATTTCTCAGCAAATAGCACACACTCATTCAAAATATCAGGTAATTTTTCTGCAGAACTTTCTGGTTTTTATAACGGTCCAAGTTTTTTTGGTTCAGCTAAATACAATGAAGTTTATGGTCTTAACATTGGATTTCAGCAAAACTTTGGTGAAAAATGGGGAACATTAAAATTTTCAATTAATGACTTATTAGACAGTGTTAAATTCACTGGAGGTACTGACTTACCAGAACAAAACATAAAAACTAATAATACATTCGATTTTTCGAATAGAACCTTTGCAGTAACATATTCTAGAAACTTTGGTAACAGCAAACTAAAATCATCTCGTAACCGTGAAACAGGTTCTGAAGAAGAACGACGCAGGGTTAATTAAAAAAACCTGTTTCAAACTATAATGAAACAGGTTTTTAATATTACGAATTCTGAATCAAGTTCAGAATTTCAATACTGATTTATACTAACATTGTCACTGGATTCTCAATATAACCTTTCAAAGTTTGAAGGAATTGCGCTCCAGTAGCACCATCAACTGTTCTGTGATCACAAGCTAAAGTTAACTTCATAGTGTTACCCGGAACAACTGCTCCATTTTTAACCACTGGTTTTGAAACTATTGCTCCTACAGATAAAATCGCAGAGTTAGGCTGGTTTATAATAGAAGTGAAACTTTCTATACCAAACATTCCTAAATTAGATATAGTGAATGTACTTCCTTCCATTTCATCTAGAGCTAATTTCTTATTTCTAGCTTTTCCAGCGTATTCTTTTACTGCAGCACCGATTTGAGTTAAGCTTTGTTCATTTGCAAACTTTACCACAGGTACTAATAATCCATCTGGTACAGCAACTGCCACACCAATATGCACATGATTATTTAATTGCATTCTATCATCAAACCATTGTGAATTAACTTGCGGATGCTGACGTAATGCTAATGCACAAGCTTTTACAATCATATCATTATATGAAATCTTAGTGTCTGGTATTGAATTATATTGTGCTCTAAATGCCATAGCATTTTCCATATCAAACTCCACATTAAGGTAGTAATGTGGTGCACTAAACTTAGATTTTGCTAAATTCTTGGCAATTGCTTTACGCATATTTGAATTTGGTACTTCGTCAAAATCTTCTTGACCAGATGGTATAAATTTCCCTACTGACACAGATTGCGCAGATGGTGTAAAGCCTTCTATATCCTTTTTAACAATTCTACCATTTTCACCAGAACCATTGACTTGAGATAAATTAATTCCTTTTTCCTCAGCCATTTTCTTGGCTAATGGTGATGCGAATATTCTTCCGCCAGAATTTGTAGTTGCAACCGAGCTTAACACTTTTGGTGTTTCTTTTTTAGTTTCAATAGCTTTTGGAGAATCTACTTTCTTTTCTTCCTTTTTAGTTTCAACTTTTGCTTCAGATCCACCTATTTTAAAGTTTTTAGCAACTTCTGTAACATCTGTACCTGCAGGTCCAATAATGGCTAAGAGCGAATCTACCTTAGCAGAATCTCCTTCGTCTAATCCTATATGCAATAAAGTTCCTGATTGAAAAGATTCAAATTCCATCGTCGCTTTATCGGTTTCTATTTCCGCTAAAATGTCTCCTTCTTCAACTTCTTCTCCAACTTTCTTTAACCATGTTGCTACAGTTCCTTCTTCCATGGTATCACTAAGTCGTGGCATAGTAACTACTATAACTCCTTCAGGAACATCAGCACTTGCATCAAAATCAACATCAGACAGGTCTGACTTGGTATCTTTACCTTCTGGAATTGCATCAGATTCTTCAACCTCAGTACTTCCATTTAACAAACCAGAAATATCCTCTCCTTCATCACCAATAATAGCCAAAAGCGTGTCTACTTTCGCTGTTTCACCTTCTGGAATACCGATATGAAGTAAAGTTCCCTCATTAAAAGATTCAAACTCCATGGTAGCTTTATCCGTCTCGATTTCTGCCAAAATATCACCTTCCTCTACCTTATCTCCAACTTTTTTTAACCAGGAAGCAACTGTTCCTTCTTCCATTGTATCGCTTAAACGCGGCATGTTAATTACTTCTGCCATAGCTTACTTTATTTTATGATCTATAAATGGATAATCTTCTTGCTCATAAACTGCATCGTACATCACACTCTTTTCTGGGTATGGAGATTCTTCCGCAAACTTTTCGCATTCAGCAACTCTAGCTTTTACAGCTTTATCAATAGTTTTTAAGTCGTCTTCAGTTGCATATTTATTCTCTAAAATAATATCTTTTACTTGTGTAATAGGATCGATTTTCTTGTACTCCTCAACCTCGTCTTTAGTTCTATAATGTTGTGCATCCGACATAGAGTGTCCTCTGTAACGATATGTTTTTACTTCAAGAAATGAAGGACCTCCTCCACTTCTTGCGCGCTTAATAGCTTCATCAAAAGCTTCTGCAACTTTAATAGGATTCATTCCATCTACTGGACCTGAAGGCATTTCATAACCTAATCCTAATTTCCAAATTTCCGTATGATTTGCTGTACGTTCAACAGAAGTTCCCATTGCGTAACCATTATTTTCACAAACAAATACCACTGGTAAATTCCATAGCATTGCTAGGTTAAAAGTTTCGTGTAAAGATCCTTGTCTTGCAGCACCATCTCCAAAACAACATATGGTTACACCATCAACATCATGATATTTATCTCCAAATGCAATACCAGCACCTAAAGGGATTTGACCACCAACGATTCCATGACCACCATAAAAACGATGCTCTTTTGAAAAAATATGCATCGAACCACCTAAACCTTGTGAAGTTCCAGTCGCTTTTCCATATAATTCTGCCATTACACGTTTAGGATCAACACCCATTCCTATAGGTTGAACGTGATTACGATACGCTGTAATCATTTTATCCTTTGTTAAATCCATAGCATGTAAAGCACCAGCTAAAACAGCTTCTTGACCATTATATAAGTGAAGAAAACCTCTAACTTTTTGTTGAATGTAAACTGCAGCAAGTTTGTCTTCAAACTTTCTCCAGAAATACATGTCCTCATACCATTTTAGGTAAACCTCTTTTGTTATTTTTTGCATTATTTAATGAATTCTTTAAAAACGAATAACAAAAATAACACTTTAGAAAATAATGAAGAAACAGTATATCGTAAAAAAACAAAGGATTATTGAATTTAATTCAACAAAATCATTATAACACTGAACTTTCAAAAAGTAAAGGCAATAAATTGGCTAAAGAACTTGATTTTACAACTTTACCTTTTGCTCCCATAAAATAAATTTCAATGGGTTGATCTTGTTTTATTTCATACTCGGCTATAGATTGCCTACACGCACCACAAGGTGGAATTGGTTTATCAGTAACTTGATTTTGGGAAGATGCAGTTATAGCAAGCTTTAAAATATTAGCATTTGGAAATCGAGCTCCTGCATAATAAATAGCTGTTCGTTCTGCACATAAGCCAGATGGGAAACAAGCATTTTCTTGATTATTACCTATAACAACTTCGCCATTATCTAACAAAATTGCAGCACCTACATTAAATTTTGAATATGGCGCATAAGCATTATTACGAGCGTCTATTGCAGAACCCATAAGTTTCTGAATAGCCTTTGGAAGTTCACTTATGTCTTCATAGACCTCTAGTGTTGTTTCTATTTTTACTTCCCTCATAATTCTATTATTTACTTTAGACAAAAAAACTATTGCTTTAAATAAAACAATAGTTCTTTTATATCTGTTTAATTCTTTATTCTAATATTCATCATACTCACCATCACCAAAATTAAATGTTAGTGAAAAACGTAATGTGTTTTCTAATGGACTCTGAACTTTTGATGCTGAAAACAAATATGATAAATCTATATTTATAGTTGTGTATTTAAAACCAGCTCCTAAGGCAAAAAACTTACGTGCACCTTTATCTTCTGCTTCATTAAAATATCCCATTCTAAAAGAAAAGTTCTCTTGATATGTATATTCTGCACCCAAAGAATAGGTGAATTCTCTTAACTCTTCGCTAAAACCACCTGGAGCATCACCGAAAGATTGAAAAATTCCATTTATAAAACTTACATTATTGTCTTGGCCAGAGGTAATGATTGTCGGCTCATTAGCATCTTGTGTTCCATTTGGCTCAGTATCCCCATCTTGTATTGTATCAACAAAACCTAATAATGGAGGTGTTGGTACTAAAAGTTTTGAAACCTCAGCTGTGATTCCTAACTTATTATATTCATCAAAAATAAAATCAAAACCAGCTCCTAATCTTAAATTAGTAGGTTGAAAATTCTCTCTTCCTCCATCGTCGTACTTAAATTTTGGTCCTAAATTTTGGATAGCGAATCCTGCTCTCCATCGTCCGTTAAAATCATTATAAGCTTCTTCCTCACTTTGATAATACCCAGTAATGTCTACACCAAATGTACTAGCTGCATCAGCATTAGGATCTACTTGGTTTATTCTTAAGTCAGATCTCATGTAACGCATAGCCACTGCCATAGAAAATTGATCTGCTAGACGCAATGTATACGCCACATCAGCAGTAAACTCATTTGGTTTTACATTAATACCTGGATCATCTTCAGACTGCGTTAATGTAATTTCACCTAGACTAAAATATTTGAAACTTGCAGATACTGCACTGTATTCGCTTAGTCTATTAAAATAAGTCGCATAACTAATAGAGATATCATTTACCAATTTACTTAAATAGGGAGTATAACTTAAACTCACCCCAGATTTAGCCTCTGAAAACACATACTTTGCTGGATTCCATTGTTGTGAAAATCCATCTACAGAAGTCGCTACTCCCATATCACCTAATGCAGCAGATCTTGCATCTGGAGCTATAAGCATAAAAGGAACCCCCGTTGTTATAACGGATGATTGGTCTGGAAATGTAATAGTCTCTTGTGCAAATGTTAGATTTAACGATGCAAAAGCGATAAGGATTATTGCGTATTTCTTCATGTTCAATTTTGGTTATTAATACTTATACATTCGTATTAATTCGTTAACAAATATAATTTTTTATTTAACAAGTGATTTAAACTTTTAAGTTTTACTACTAAAATTAAATCCACTTTACAATATAACAAGCTTCTGAATCTTTTCAACCTGTTTATTTAAACGGTCAGATCTTACTTTTAGTTTATATACATACACTCCTTTTCCTATTTTATCACCAAAATCATCTCTTCCATCCCAAATAATATCTTTGGATAAGGAACTTACATCTTTACTTCCACCTGTAGTTTGTCCATTCAATGTTCTCACTAATTTACCAGAAACTGTAAATATTTGTACCGAGACATCTAAAGGTTCTACACTATTATGATTGAACCAAAATTCTGTATAACTCACAAATGGGTTTGGATAATTAAGAACATTTTCTACAACGAGTTCTTCATCTTTATCAAAAACAGTAAATTGAATTTCTGCAGTGGACGAATTATTATAAACATCCCAAGCTTTTATCGTTAATGTATGTATACCTGGTTCTAAATCTCTAAAAGGATAAGATAATGATCCATTGGTATAATCATCTATATTAGCTTGATAATAATCATTTAATACAATTGGATTTGTTTCATCACCATCTATAATAGCAGTAATATCATGCCCAATACCACTTGCCGTATTTATACCATTCTCATCTTGAAGTTTAGCTAATAGATTAGGGGACTCATTTGTTATTCCACCTGAAACAAAATTTTCATCATTCATAAATAAATTAATGACTGGCCCAATATTATCTTCTGGAGCATTCTCATTAATGCCTCCAATTTTAACATCAAAATTTGCACCTGCCTGGTCTGAAAGAGGATTAGATGTTTGGGCATAAAAACTCACTTTACCATTACCAACAGGAATTCCAATATCTCTTGGTACAATAAAATCAAATTCGAAAAGGCCATTTTCTACTGTTGCCTGACCTTTAAAAATGACTTCACCAAGTGTCGTAAAATCTAAAATTATCTGCCCATTATCATCTGTAATACCATCGTTAGCTAAAGTTTGACGAGCAATGGACTTATCGAAAATTGTGGCAGTTAAGGTACCATTATAGTTAGAAAGCAAATCACCATTTGTATCCACTACTTCGCCTGCCATTTTAGTGTAGCTTAGTGCCTTTAGTGTATCAACAGGTTGTGTTATATCTACATCATTAACTTTAGTCAATCTTATATCTGGTTTAGGAAAAGCTAATTTCATCGCAGGATCACCTATAAGAAATACTAATCGTTTTTGAGAAGAACCTGCAATATTATTATCTATCTTAGATAATCTTAAAACCTCTCCTATAGAAGGATAATCGTTAGAGCCAAATGCAAATAAATAATCATCTATAACTTCATTAAAAGATTCCCCAACTGTAACAAAGATTTGTCGCGTTGTTGTAAAGAGTGCAATAGCACCACCATTGATATTCCAAAAGGTAAATTCTCCGGCAGTATCTCTATTAGGATCATCGAACTTGGTATACTCACATGTCACTGTAATAAAAAGGTTGAACTTACAAACATTATTTATGTCTTGTGCGTCAAATTTATCGAAGATACGTTCTTTAGCTAAACCATCTTCACCCCCATGACCGAAATAATTTACTACTAAAGCCCCAACCTCTATAGCGTCTTTAATTGCCTTATTTACTTTAGGATAACGATTACCAGCAGCAGATGACTCTTGTTCAAAAGCATCTGTATGAATCTTCCTAACATTAAAAAATGGTTTTTCAGTTTCTAAGGTAGTCCCCAAATCATCTGTTGTCTGTTGTAATGTTCTTTCCCAAGCTATATCTACATCATCAGAAATTAATAACACATTATTTCTCCAACTCCCATAAGCTTCTGACTGATAATATGCGTTAACCTTATCAACCATTTCTTTAGCACGTTGAGCATCTTCTGCTAATATCCTTCCTACAGCAACATCCATTCTATCTCCATTATTCATGGAACCCTCAGTATTATCAAGCATTGCAAAAAAATCATCAGAAACAAATGAGTTTGTAAGACTAAAACTACTTAAAGAATACCAAGCCGGCACTAGATTTGTGTTGTTCTGTATTCTATCTTTATAATCATAAGAGCCTTCTCCAAAAAGACATACATATTTCAATCTATTATTAGGAGTGCTAGCATTAGCATAAACGTACTTAATAAAATTTCTTAATGCAGCTATATCCTGACTACCAGTACTAAACTCATTATATATGGTTTGCAAATCAACCACTTTTACATTTAAATTATACTGAGTCTTATTAATTTGCGCTAAACGTTCAGCTTGAGTTACAAGTTGAGTTGGTGATAATATAAGATAATCAATATCTTGAAATTCACCTAGTGAATTATTAAATATGGTACCCTTTAGATCTTGGTTTGCAACTGTCGAAATAGTATCTTTGAAAGGCTGAAAAAAATCAGCATTTGAAAATGCTAAATAGTGACGTTCTTCACCAGACTGAACCTTAAAAGACATACTACTTTGATCATCTGTATTTAAAGTATTGGTTACATTAAAACGATCAGTAATATCCCAAATTTCTTGTACTGCTGATGCATTAGATATAGTATATTCTGCAATGCCTGGTGTATTGACTACATCATTATTTTTAAATCGTAATTGATCACCTTCAAACATTAAACGCCTAGTCGCTTCAATATTAATGTAATCCAAATAGCCATCAGCAGATGGATTACCACTATTATTATAATCTAATGTTACTGTAATATTATCTCCTGAAACATTAAGAAAATCATTATAACTTGCAGAACTACCTAAAACTGAACCAGCATTAATTGCATTTAGGTTACGACTAGCAACAAGGCTTCCATTCACAGAAATATCCATAGATGTATCAACCTCAGAAACAGCGCCTAAACCAATTCTAAAACTAACAAGTTCATCAGTTACTAGATTAGGAAACTCAAAATCATATGATCTTTGGTTTTCAATATCAAATTTATCTCCAAACCATCGACGACCTAATTTAGCTAAGTTATACTCATCAATTTCGTAAAATTGATAATCTTGAAATATATCTATTTGAATATCAGCAATACCATCAACAAGAGGCATCGACTGAATTCGCTTTCCATTTCCCGAACCTATATTAATGTAGTAATAGGTTTTATCTGAGTATAAATTTATATTTGTTTCGCTTTCTTGGCTATATGTTGTAGGACCTTCACCATAGAATAATATATAATCACCACTGTCAAAACTTCCATCTTCTTCACCAACGAATTTAACGGCATTCTCAACAACATCAAAAGGGTAGTTTTCAGAATTTAATAATGGTAACATTCTTCCCCCATTACCATAAATCTTAATAGTTCTTGGATCTACACTATTAGTATTTATACCTAAACTATTAAGAAAACTCTTTGTTAACTGAAAAACTCCAGATTTATCAATATAAAAACGATACCAGTCCCCGGTACTTAAAACAGAATTGATAATGTCATTTTCATCCCTTGAAGCATTGGAAGTAAAATTTCCCTGTGTGTTATATTGAACATTAAAAGTCTTTACCTTTTTGTAAACTCCTCTATCTTTAATTATTGGGCTTAACTCTATATAATGCCCTTTCTTTCCTCTTGCATTAGTATTGAAGAAATCATACTTGAGAGTTTCAGGAATAAGTTTAGTATCCAAACCCTTTAAATCATTATGCGAAATGGATTCATAAGTTACATTAACTAATATCACTGAATCTTTATTAATAGATTCCCCATCACTATCCCACTGGGCAAAATAGATTAATCCTTTGTCAGCATCATAATTAAAATGGTCAGCATCAAAAGCAGGAACTTCTATTTTTCCAAATTCGGTTTCGAGTGTCTTAGCACTTTCCCATTGAATATTAAATTGCTTTTGTTGTCCAAAACATAGCATTGTGAAAAAAAGAAAAAAGAATCTAGAGCAATTTTTCATTAATTCAAATTGTGTTAAAGTCATAAATAATTGGGCAAAAGAATATCACTAACCTGAGAATCCTTTAAATTTACAGTAAAATAACGCCAGTTAAAGCGTGTTATTATGACCTTTGAATTTTAATTTCAAAAATACAACAATAATTTATTTTTAGAGGCGTTATAAAAGAGCAAAATACATCGGTAAAATTGACAAAAATCCGTTCTTCTGTTCAAAAAAAAGGATGAAATGCATATTTTTTTGCATTTTGACGCAAAAAAAAGTTGTCAGTTTACCTTTAATTGTTATATTGCGACTCTAAAATTAAACGAGCTTACTTAAACAAATGGATATGAAAAATGTCTCAAACCTAAAATTTTTAATAGCAATTGTGCTCTGTGCGTCGATTGTTAGCTGTAAACGTTCTTCAAATTCTGGTAATGTAGATAGTGCTACAGGCTGGAAAATTAATGACAAAAATGGAGGTTTTCAGTATAATACCCAATATAAAGAACAAGAAACTCCACCAGGAACTGCGTTTGTGGAAGGAGGAACTTTTACAATGGGTAAAGTACAAGATGACCCAATGCATGATTGGAATAATACTCCAAATCAGCAACACATTCAATCCTTCTATATGGATGAAAATGAGGTAACTAATCTAAATTATCTTATATACTTAGATTATATAAAGAATGTATATCCACCGGATGACCCAAATTATACTTTAATATACAAAGGAGCGCTTCCTGATACTTTAGTATGGAGAAATCGTTTAGGATATAATGAAATGATGACTGAAAACTATTTACGCCATCCTGGTTATGCAAATTATCCAGTTGTAGGTGTTAGTTGGATTCAAGCCGTAGAATATGCAAATTGGAGAACTGACCGTGTTGCGGAAATGGCTTTACAAGAAGCAGGCTATATTAAAAGAGATGCACAATATACAGATGTAAGCGCAGAAAGTACGTTTAGTACAGACACATATATAAATGCTCCTTCACAAACTTATGGAGGTAACACTGATGTATTAGAAGGTGGAAGAAGAAGACAACAAACTGATGCAGAAGGTAATCCTATTAATGTCTATGCAAATAGAGAATCTGGATTAATCCCAGTGAAATATAGACTGCCAACAGAAGCTGAGTGGGAATATGCTGCATTAGGAATGAGTGAATTACGTAGCTATAATGTATATAGAGGACGTAAAAAATATCCTTGGGATGGTCAATACACTAGATCTGGCAAACGTGTTAATCGTGGTGATCAGTTAGCTAACTTTAAGCAAGGTAAAGGTGACTATGGTGGAATTGCAGGTTGGTCTGACGATGGAGCAGATATTACTGCAGAAGTAAGAACATATCAACCTAACGATTATGGATTATATGATATGGCTGGTAACGTAGCTGAATGGGTTGCAGATGTTTACAGACCTATAGTTGATGATGAGTTTAATGATTTTAATTATTATAGAGGTAACGTTTATACCAAAAATGCACTAAATGCTGATGGAACAGTAAAAGTGGTTACCGTTGATGAAATTGTATATGATACTTTAAGTAATGGTAAAATAGTTGCTAGAAATTTACCTGGTGAAATTGCAAAAATTCCTATTAATGAGGATGAAACTTATTTAAGAACAAATTTCGATCAAAGTGATAACAGAAACTTCAGAGATGGCGACAAACGTTCTTCTCGTTATTATAGAGAGAGTTTTGATGAGGGTAATTCAGATAAATCGAAGGAAACAGGTAAAATGTATAACTCACCAAAACATAAAGTTGATACAACTACAGTAGATGGAGAGTTAAAAATGCTTAGAGAATATGATAAATCTAACTCTAGAACATCTTTAATAAATGATGAAGTAAGAGTTTATAAAGGTGGATCTTGGAGAGACAGAGCATACTGGATTGATCCGGCTCAACGTCGATATTTCCCACAAGATATGGCTACTGATTACATTGGATTTAGATGTGCAGTATCCAGAGTAGGCTCTAAATCTGAAAAAGGTGGAAAGAAGCGTAATTAAAAAACGTTAAATAATATTTAAAAAAGTCCTGATAGATTTATCAGGACTTTTTTATTTTTAAGCCTATGGAAATTGAATCGTTATATCTCAAGTTTAAGGAAAGTAATGGAGTATCTACTGATACCAGAAAATTACATAAAAACTGTATCTACTTTGCTATAAAAGGCGACAATTTTGATGGTAATAAATTTGTAACTCAAGCATTAAAAGGAGGAGCAAAATACTGTGTTGTTGATGATAAGAAAGCTTTATTAAATAAGGATTGTATTTTAGTTGATGATGTTTTAACCACATTGCAGAGTTTAGCAACGTACCATAGAAATAGAATTGATATTCCCGTTATAGCATTAACAGGCAGTAATGGAAAAACAACTACAAAAGAGCTTATCTATTCCGTTTTATCCTCTCAATACAAAGTGAAAGCGACAATAGGTAATTTAAACAATCATATTGGAGTTCCTTTAACTTTACTTCGCTTTACTAAAGATTTGGATTATGGTATTGTGGAAATGGGAGCTAATCATAAAAAGGAAATCGAATTCTTATCAAATTTGGCTCAACCAGATTATGGCTTAATTACTAACTTCGGAAAAGCACATTTAGAAGGATTTGGTGGAATTGAAGGAGTCATAAAAGGAAAATCAGAATTGTACAATTATATAAAGGTAAATGGTAAGATTGCATTTATAAATAACAATGATGCCAAACAAGTTAAGCAAATTAGTAAATACGAAAACATAGTTACGTTTGGATCAAACACAAAAAATGACTGTAACATAGAGTTTATGAGTGCCAACCCGCATGTCACTTTAAATTATGATAATACTATTATAAATAGTCAACTTATTGGAGATTACAATTACGGAAACATAGCTGTAGCTGTTGCTATAGGAAAATATTTTAAAGTCTCTACTAACAATATTAAAAAAGCCATAGAAAGCTATCAGCCAAATAATAATCGTTCTGAAATTATTGAAACTCAAACAACCCAGATTATACTAGATGCTTACAATGCAAATCCTACAAGCATGATGGCTGCCTTAAAAAATTTAAAACAGCTTAGTTCTAAAAATAAGTACTTATTTATTGGTGATATGTTTGAATTAGGTGATGAAGCCAAAAAGGAACATCAATCTATTACAGACTTCATTGAAGCTAATTTTAATAAGAATATTTATTTAATTGGTGAAAATTTCTTTAAAACTAGAACTAAAAAAACAACTCATAAATTTTCAAGTTTTGAAGACTTAAAACCTGAATTAAAAACACTTAAAATTAAAGATGCTATCCTTTTAATTAAAGGATCTCGTGGTATGGCTTTGGAGCGTATTGTAGATTTAATTAATTAAACTGTGAGTCATACTGGATTCGAACCAGTGACTTCTACCCTGTCAAGGTAACACTCTGAACCAACTGAGCTAATGACCCTTTTTTATAAACAAAAAAAGTTCACATTTCTGTGAACTTTTGTGGGCGCGAAGGGATTCGAACCCCTGACCCCTTGGGTGTAAACCAAGTGCTCTGAACCAACTGAGCTACGCGCCCTAATTATTAGGACTGCAAATATAGACTAGTTTTTAAAACCTCAAAAGGTTTTTTATAAAAAAATCAAATTATTTCAGCAACCACAAAAGTGCTACCTCCTACATATATTAAATCTTCTTTTTCAGCATTTAATTTTGCCATATCAAGCGCTTCATTTACACTATTATAGGATTGACCGATTAATTGATTCTCATTAAAAATGGATCTTAACTTATTGGAATCTAATCCTCGTTGCACATTTGGTTTACAAAAATAATATACTGCATTCCTAGGTAGTAAAGGTATTATTGAGTTTAAGTCTTTATCGTTAACTACTCCAAAGACTATACGAAGTTGATTAAAATTCTCTGACTGCAATTGTTCTATTACATAAGTTAGGCCTTCTTTATTGTGGGCAGTATCACAAATAATTTTTGGTTCCGTAGCTAAAGTTTGCCATCTACCTTTTAAACTAGTATTCTTACTTATATTAAGAAGTCCATTTTTTAGTTGTGATTGAGAGATTTTAAATCCAGATTCTTTTAATATTTCAACTGATTTCATGACAGTCTTTATATTATTTATTTGATATAATCCTTTTAAATCGCTTTCCAAAACCTCGTTTATTAATTGGTCTGCAAAATAGATTTCTGTATTTACTGATTTTGCCTTCCCTAAAAAAATAGATTCAGTTTCATGATGAGTTTCACCTATTACTATAGGAATTTCTTTTTTTATAATTCCGGCTTTTTCACTTGCAATCTCTTGACGTGTATTTCCTAAAACATTCATGTGATCAAAACCTATGTTTGTAATCACTGATAATTCTGGTGTTATAATATTTGTAGAGTCTAATCTTCCACCTAATCCGACTTCAATAACAGCAATATCAACTTTTTTCTTGTTAAAATAATCGAAGGCCATACCAACAGTCATTTCAAAAAACGATAAATTGTTAGCTTCGAAAAAAGCTTTATTTCGTTTTATAAAACCAATAACAAATTGTTTACTTACTACTTTACCGTTTATCCGAATACGCTCTCTAAAATCTTTTAAATGTGGTGATGTATATAAACCAACTTTGTAACCAGATTCTTGAAGTATTGAAGCCAACATATGGCTTGTTGAACCTTTTCCATTAGTTCCACCTACATGAATTGATTTAAACCCATCTTGTGGTTCATTTAAATGTTTGGAAAGTTTTAATGTATTAGATAAATCTTTTTTGAATGCAGACTTGCCTTTATTTTGATACATTGGTAGTTGCTGAAACATCCAATTGACCGTATCTTGATAATTCATAAGTTATTGACCAACATCAAAATTAATACTTACGAAACCTATTTGTCTAGCAGGTGCGTCACTATCAGCTGGCCATTTATGGGAAAGTGCAATTTTCTTAGCAGGTTCTAATAAACAAGGATGCGTGTTTGTAGTCCCTCTAATTCCTGGTTCCGCTTTAATAACTTTTCCCGCTCTATTTACTTCAATTTTTACTACGACTAATCCATATTCATTACAATCTTGCTTGTAAATTCTTTTTGATGGTCTTCCTCTTCCTCCTAAACCAAATCCAACTCCACCTTTTCCAGGTCCTGAGCCACCAAAATAACTTGGCGCATATGGATCTCCGTCTAATTGCCCTTTATTTCCACCTTGGTTATCAGGTCCCTCACCTCCATCAGTATTACCATCTGAATTTTTAACACCACCTATAAGATTATCTAGTCTTTTCTTTTTTTCTTCCTCTTCTCTCCGTTTCTTTTCTTCTGCTTCACGCTTTATACGCTCAATACGTTCTGCTTCAGCCTTAGCTTTAGCCTCAGCCTCTTTTTGCTTTTTAATAGCAATAGCCTCAGCATTCTCTTCAGTCATCACCTCTTCAGTCTTTGTGGTCGTCTCTGTAGGTTCAACCTTTGATTCTTCTGGTTCTGATTCTTCAACAACTTTTTCTTCTACTGCTTTTCTAGGCTCGCTAAGTGGTTTATTTCCACTTCCAAAATCTGTAGTACCAAAGTTAACTGCAACACCATATTCTTCTGGTGGATCTAAATATTGAGGGCCTACAACAAATAACAACAACAAAAGTATCAATGCTATTAATGCAGTGATTCTTGCTGAATTACGTTCATGTTTAGTCTCTAAATATTTCAATTTCCTATACTTTACTTAATTAAGTCCAAAAACAATGCCATTTAGTTTGGCTTTACTGCTAATATCACTTTAAACTTATTACGGTTTGCGATATCCATTACCTTTACAACATTCTCCACAGGAACAGATTTTTCAGCTCTTAAAACAATTGTAGGTGACTCTTGAGAAGCCATTATAGATTTCAGTTGACTTTCTAAAACACTTACACCTACACGTTTCTGATCGATATAATAGGTCAAATCTTTTTTAATACTCACTGCAATAGATTTTTTATTCTCAGTTTTCCCACTTGCTTTTGGGAGAATGATATCAATCGCATTCGTCGTTACTAAAGTTGACGCAATCATAAAGAAGATTAATAACAAGAATACAATATCGGTCATAGAAGCCATATTGAATTCTGGAGTTACTTTATTTCGTCCTCTAATGTTCATATTAGATAGGTTCGTTTAAATGATCTAAAAATTCAACAGAATTAGCTTCCATTTGGTAAACTACCTTATTAGTTTTTACAACAATATGGTTATAGGCTACATAGGCAATAATACCAACAATAAGGCCACCAACTGTAGTTGTCATTGCTGTATATAAACCACTAGCCAAAACGTCCATTTGTATGGTTCCGCCTGCATTAGCCAACTCAAAGATTGAAAGTATCATACCTACTACTGTACCTAAGAAACCAATCATCGGTGCAACACCAGAGATTGTTGCTAATACGCTTACATTTTTTTCTAAGCTATAAACTTCGAGTTTTCCTGCATTTTCAATTGCTGTATTAATATCCTCAAGAGGCTTACCTATTCTTGTAATTCCTTTACCAATTAATCTTGAAACTGGTGAATTAACTTGAGCACATAACATTTGAGCTGAATCAATTTTACCATTACTTACATGATCTTTAATTTGATTCATAAAATTAGAATCAACCTTAGATGCAGCTTTAATAGCAAATATGCGTTCAAAATAAATATAGGTTGCGACTATTAAAAGAAGGAATAGAATAAGTATAATCACCATACCTGAGGTTCCTCCACTTGTGATCAATTCAATTATAGATAAAGTTTTTTCAACTGATTCTCCATCAGTTAATGCCTCTGCTCCATCTTGAATATTACTTAGTAATATCATAAAATAAGTTTTAAGTTTAGTTGTTTCTGTTAGTTATAACGTTAAGTTTTTAGCTTAAGTATATTATAGTATTCCTCTCATTATCATAAAAGCAATAGCTCCAGCTAAAAACCCAACTAATGCTAACCAAGATATTTTCTTTAGATACCAGAAAAAATCTATTTTCTCCATTCCCATAGCCACTACACCTGCAGCAGAGCCAATGATTAACATACTACCACCTGTACCAGCAGAATAGGCAATAAAATGCCAAAGCTGGTCATCTAATGGTTGTGAAAACATGCCTAAACTCGCAGCTACTAATGGTACATTATCAATTACAGCTGAACCAACACCTAATAATAATACAACTAAGTCTGAAACTGCTGTTCCTGCAGGTTCTGTGCTTAACATAGGCATGGTTTCTTGTAAAGAACCAGCAAAACCAAAAAGAATTCCTAAAGACTCTAATGCAGCAACTGCCATTAAAATACCTAAGAAAAATAAAATACTTGGTAATTCAATTTTAGATAAGGAATGATGCACAGGACTATGGCTTGCATGTTCATTATGTTCTTCTGATGTTACGGTAGAAATTGCAAACTTAGAATTACTATAAATTTCAGCAAATATGGCCACAACACCGAGTGATAACATCATACCAACATAAGGTGGTAAATGTGTGATTACTTTAAAAATTGGCACAAAAACAATAGCACCAAGTCCTAAAAACAACATTGTAGAACTAAACTTATTCTTAGGTTTATCATCAGCTGCTTGTAGTTCTAAAGTGCCTTTAAAAGGCTTGAGCATTGATGCAATAAATGTTGGCACCACCATACATAATAATGAAGGTATAAATAAGTACATAAACAAATAACCTGTAGATACTCTATCTCCAATCCATAACATAGTAGTAGTTACATCACCAATTGGTGACCAAGCACCACCAGCATTTGCTGCAATAATTATAAGACCTGCATACCATATTCTAATACTTCTATCTTTTACGATCTTCTGAAGTATAGAAATTAAGACAATTGTTGCGGTTAAATTGTCAATAATTGCAGAAAGAATAAATGCTAAAATTGAAAACATCCATAACAACTTTTTTCTACTATTAAAGTTTACAGCATTTTTGATTGTTGAAAATCCATCAAAGTAATCTATAATCTCTACTATTGTCATTGCCCCTAAAAGAAAAACAAGTATCTCAGCAGTCTTACCCAAATGATGGAGCAAGGTTTCTTCCATCAAATGCATTTTCTCTTCATGTGGAAGTAGTCCAAAATTATCCATTAAGCTATGCTTGGCAGAATCAAACCATTGAGAAAAATCATCAATACCTAAAGAAATTAAAGCCCAACTAATAGCCATCATTACTAAGGCTGGAATTAATTTATCTATTTTAATATTGTGTTCTAATGTGATAGCTAGGTAGCCAAAAACAAAAACGAGAATTATAACTGTTTCCATAGTATATAAGAGATATTTATATTAATTGTTTTAGTGCTGTCTCAAAGGCTGTTTCACTAATACCAATTTTTGTTGAATTATTTTTATCTACTTCTTTTAATGCTTTTCTAATTACCCGAGAGGTGTCATTGAAAATAGCTTCATCCGTCATTTGTACTTTGCGCTCCATAAAATACGCAAAAACTCTTGCCATACCACAATTTGAAATAAAATCTGGTATTAAACTAACTTTCTGATCTGTGTGTTCCATTATTGGTCCAAAGAAAATTTCTTTATCGGCAAAAGGAACATTTGCTCCGCATGTAATAACCTCTAAACCTGTGTCAATCATCTGATCTATTTGATTTTGAGTTATCAATCTCGACGCAGCACATGGTGCAAAAACTTCTGTCTGTAGAGACCAAATTCTATTATTTATCTCATCAAATGGAATTAGGTTATCAGCTACAAGTGTATTTCCATTTTTATTGAGATATAAATCTGTAATCTCATTAAATGAAAATCCTTCTTCGTTTATCAATCCACCAACACGATCAATTATACCAACGACTTTAGCGCCCATTTGAGCAAAATAAAAAGCAGCAGCAGCACCAACGTTACCAAAACCTTGTACAACAGCACGCTTACCTTTTATTGAATCGGCATTAATATCGTAAAAATGTTTAGCAGCTACAGCGACACCAAAACCAGTAATCATATCTGCAACAGTATATTTTTTATTAACATCTGGCGAATATTTTGGGTTTTCAATTACTTTAATTACTCCATGTCTCAACTGTCCAATTCTATTAATCTTATCAGCTTGTGTTGGTTTAAAATGACCTTCAAAAACACCTTCTTGTGGATGCCAAACACCACTTTCTTCTGTAATTGGAATTACTTCGTGTATTTCATCTACATTTAAATCTCCACCAGTACCATAATAACTTTTTAGTAGTGGAGAGACAGCTGCATACCAACGTTCTAATACTCCTGTTTTTCTTGGATCTTGAGGATCAAAATTAATACCCGATTTAGCACCTCCTATTGCAGGTCCTGAAACCGTGAATTTTACTTCCATAGTTTTTGCTAAGGATAAAACTTCATTTTTATCTAAGCCTTTTCGCATTCTCGTTCCTCCACCAGCAGCTCCACCTCTGAGTGAATTTATAACCGTCCAGCCTTCTGCATCTGTTTCTGGATCATTCCAATGAAACACAATTTCTGGTGCCTTATTTTCGTACGTTTGAAGTAATTTCTTAATCAATTGATATTGTTTAGTTAGTTATAACAAATATAAAAAACAATAAAGGCTTAAGGTAAATTAAATATGATTTTTAGGAATTAATATTTTACCAGATGAATGATCTTTTTTCGCTCCAGTTACACTCATAAGACAATTCACCTCGTTCCTTTCTTTTAAAATTCCTAAAAGTCCAAAAATCAAAGCTTCTTTAAATTCGAGAATTTTATTTTTTGGAATTATAATTTTAGAATTTGAAAGCTCATTGATCCGACGCATTAAAAAATCGCTATATGCTCCACCACCAGTCACTAAAACATTACTTTCGTTTTGATTTAGATTTTTTGAAATCTGAATAGCAATATGCTCAACAATTGTTCTAAGAGTATCTTCAGTTTCTAGGTTTAATGATTCTATAATAGGAAAAACATTGGTTTCAACCCATTCTAAACCTAATGATTTTGGTGGTTTTTCATCATAAAAAGTTAGGCTATTTAACCTTAGTAACAACACTTCATTAATATTTCCTTTGGAAGCTATTTGTCCTTTATCATCAAATTCTAAATTCAATTTTGAAGCATAATGATTTAACACAATATTCACAGGACAAATATCATAAGCTATACGGTTAGAATTATTTTCAAATGAAATATTCGCAAAACCACCCAAATTTAGACAATAGTCATAATTACTAAATAATAATCGATCACCGATTGGTACTAATGGAGCGCCTTGCCCACCAAGTTCAAGATCTTTTACTCTAAAATCACAAATAACTTTCAATTTTAATATATCAGCTAAAATTTGTTGATTACCAATTTGAAGAGTTAACCCATCCTTTGGTTGATGTAATGCTGTATGTCCATGAGATGAAATAAAATCGATAGTCTCAAGTTCATTTCTTTTTATAAAATCCAAAATTACAGTTGCTAAATATTCGGAATATACATTATCAATTTCATACAACTCATCCAAAGATTTATGCACTAATTGACTTAAAATGAATTTCCAATACTCTGAATATTTAACCGTTTCTGAATGTTTAATTTCAAACTCCCATTCGCCATCATACAGATAAGATGTATATATGATATCGATACCATCTAAAGACGTTCCTGACATTACTCCTACGACATTATAATTGGATTTTATCATATTAGTAAAAATAGTATTACTTATTGAAAATACCACAAGAAAACTTTATCTTAGCATGAATTTTTTATCAAATCAAAAATTAGATTTTATATGGACTTTAACTTAACAGAAGAACATTTAATGATTCGTGATGCTGCAAGAGATTTTGCTCAAACCGAATTACTTCCTGGTGTAATAGAACGTGATAATGCGCAAACATTTCCTGATGAATTAGTCCGTAAAATGGGAGAGTTAGGATTTATGGGGATTATGGTAGACCCAAAATATGGTGGAAGTGGAATGGATGCCATTTCTTATGTTTTAATTATGGAAGAATTATCTAAAATTGACGCTTCTGCTTCAGTTATGGTTTCCGTAAATAATTCATTAGTTTGCTATGGACTTGAAGCTTACGGAACTGAAGAACAAAAACAAAAATATCTTACCAAGTTAGCAACTGGAGAAAGTATAGGTGCATTTTGTTTAAGTGAACCAGAAGCAGGCAGTGATGCAACCTCTCAAAGGACAACTGCGATAGATAAGGGTGACCATTATATATTAAATGGTACCAAAAACTGGATTACAAACGGAGGACGTTCCGATGTTTACTTAGTAATTGCTCAAACAGATAAACATAAAGGTTCTCACGGTATTAATGCTTTTATTGTTGAAAAAGGAATGAAAGGTTTTGATATAGGACCAAAAGAAGATAAACTTGGCATTAGAGGAAGTGATACGCATACATTACAATTTAATGATGTAAAAGTTCCTAAAGAAAATAGAATTGGAGCTAATGGATCTGGATTTAGATTCGCAATGAAAACACTTTCTGGTGGAAGAATCGGTATTGCAGCACAAGCATTAGGTATTGCGGCGGGAGCTTATGAATTAGCATTGAAATATTCTAAAGAACGTAAGGCTTTTGGTACTGAAATATGTAACCATCAAGCCATTGCATTTAAGTTAGCTGACATGTATACCGAGATTGAAGCTGCTAGAATGTTAGTGATGAAAGCGGCTTGGGATAAAGATCAAGGTAATAATTATGATATGTCTAGTGCTATGGCAAAACTTTATGCTAGTAAAGTAGCAATGGAGCATACTGTTGAAGCAGTACAAATTCATGGTGGAAATGGATTTGTAAAAGAATATCATGTAGAACGTTTGATGCGTGATGCTAAAATTACACAGATATACGAAGGGACATCAGAAATTCAGAAGATTGTGATATCTCGCAACTTAATAAAAGGATAATTTTATTTGAACATATATCATAAGCTTCAGAATTTAATTTTGAAGCTTTGTTAATTCTTAGAAAGTTCATTCATAACTAATCTTAATTCTCTATAAGAAAATTTATTATCTATTTGATGCTTTAAATCTGACAGATTTTCAAAGATTTTAGTAGGAATGAGTTCTTTTAATTCTAAATAATGAGTTTTAGGCATTAAGTCTGTAATTTTCACTTCTCCTGAAGATATAAAACCTGCCAAGTGACCAAATATAGTATTTGAATTTAACTCACGCTCTAATGCTATTTGATCTATGGATTTTCCAGCTTTAAATAATTCTAAAGATATTTTATTAGTATCTCCTTTTTTGCGTTTAGGCTTTAGTTCTTCAAAAACTGAATTATCATTAGAGGTTTCAATATCATTTTCATCACAATAGTTTAATATGACTTGTAATATTTCTGCTCCATACTTTTCAATACGCTTTTTACCCAAACCATGAATTGCTTTTAGTTCTTCTTTAGAAGTAGGCAATATTTCGCAGATAGCATATAAAGACTTTTGTGTAAAAATTTGAAAGTGTACTAAATCTTCTCTTTTTGCAATTTGATTTCTAAGTTCTCTAAGTAATGCGAAGAGTTCAACATTTGTTGTTCCATCAATAATAGTTTTTCGTTGTTTCTTAGGTTTATCTTTTCCTAAGAATACAGATTTGGCTCTTAAATCTAAAAACTTTTCCACATTGAATCCCTCTTTGAGTCCTTCAAAATATGACAACTTAGCCGCTAATAATTCTTCGAATGTATCATACTGCTTATTTATATCTTTTTCAATTGCTCTATTATCTGTTGCATAAGCAAAAGTTTTTAATGAGACTTCTATTATTGATTTAGTTTGGTCATTAAAATAAAATATCGCTTTTCTAAATCGTTTCTGCAGAATTTCATTAAACTCAGGAATATCTGATGATTCTCCAATTGATTTTAATTGAGCATTGAAAGACGTACTTACTTTCAATAAATTAGTTACACTATCTTTTATTCGATTCATAGAATCTTCAATATTACCTTCTATACTACCTCTATTTTTATAATACATATCTAGAATCCTATTTACTGGATATAGAAATTTATAAAAATTAAATACTTCTGAAATTAAATCCAATTGAAATATTCTCTTAGATTCTTGCAAAATCTCATCATTAGGCTGATTGGCTTCTGCATCTTTATTAAAAGAAATAACATTACTATCACTTATGATTTGATTTGGTCTAATCCTACTTTTTAAAACTAAACCTTCTAGTGATTTACATCGACTAAGCGCGACATAAGTTTGCCCATGAGCGAAAGCCCCTGCTGCATCTATTATGGCTTTTTTAAAAGTCAATCCTTGGCTTTTATGAATAGTAATAGACCAAGCTAAACGTAAAGGTATTTGCGTATAACTACCAATCTTATCTTCAGAAATAGCTTTTGTTTCCGAATTGACAGTATATTTTATGTTTTCCCATACCTCTGGCTTTGTAATAATATTAAAATCATCATCTGGGCAGTTAACTACTACTTCATCTTCATCTAGTAAAATTACTTTTCCTATCTTACCATTAAAATACCGTTTTTCTTCAGAACTATCATTTTTAATAAACATTACTTGAGCCCCAACTTTTAATTTCAACTCTTCTTTATTAGGGTAAGAATGTTCTGGAAAGTTACCTTCTATAATTGCATTGTAACTTATTGATTTACTTTTAAGTTTTTCAAGCTCTTGCCTATTGGTTTGGTTTGCCTTGTTATTATGAGTTGTTAAAGAAATATAACCATCCTTTTCATTTGGAGTAAAATCAGGGTGGTACCTTTCATTAAGTTGTTTTGCAGAAGTTTGACTTAATCTATTATTTCTAACTTCATTTAAAATATCAATAAATAATGGATTCTCTTGCCTATAAATATGTTTTAACTCAATTGTAATTGGGTTTGAATTTTGATATGCTTGACTACTGAAGAAAAAAGCATTCTTATAAAAAGGACTCAATAATCTCCATTCGTTTTCCTTCACTACTGGGGATAATTGTTGGAGGTCTCCTATCATAAGTAATTGCACCCCACCAAAAATTAGATTTTTGTTTTTAAAACGTCTTAAGGTCTTATCAATCCCATCTAATAAATCAGCTCTAACCATACTAATCTCATCAATAACTAATAAATCCAAAGACCTAATTATATTAATCTTTGTTCTACTAAACTTTCTAATAAAACCCGATGAAGAATTTAAATTAGTATCAGGCAGAATAGGACCAAAAGGCATTTGGAAAAAAGAATGAATTGTAACACCCTTAGCATTAATAGCCGCAACACCAGTTGGTGCAACAACAACCATTCTTTTTTGAGATTGCATCTTTAACTTATGCAAAAAGGTAGTCTTTCCTGTTCCAGCCTTGCCTGTTAAGAAAATATTTCTATTTGTATTATTGACAAATTTCCAGACAAGATCAATTTCTTTATTTAATTTCATAAATTATTTAGAGATTAATCTCAAGGTAATAAAATTGATGATTTTAATAAAACTATACTGACCAAAACCAAAAAAAACCCTTACTAAATAAATAGTAAGGGTTTAAATAAATATCAACTTTTTGTTGACACAAAAAAGGCGGCGACCTACTCTTCCACAAATAGCAGTACCATCGGCGCAAACGGGCTTAACTTCTCTGTTCGGAATGGTAAGAGGTGAGCCCCGTCGCTATAACCACCTTAAATCTTTATCCTTAAGCTTAGCTTAAAGACTTTATGATGTGTAGTTAAAAACACTAATATCTTAACATATTGAAAAATGATTCATGAATAAATAATATGTACTCTAAAAAAACTGCCGTACAATAAGCCTATGGGTTATTAGTACTACTTGGCTATGACATTACTGCCTTTACACCTATAGCCTATCAACGTGGTCATCTTCCACGACCCTTTAAAGAAATCTCATCTTGTGGTGGGTTTCGCGCTTATATGCTTTCAGCGCTTATCCCTTCCCAACGTAGCTACCCAGCAATGCTCCTGGCGGAACAACTGGTACACCAGAGGTTAGTCCAACTCGGTCCTCTCGTACTAGAGTCAGATCCACTCAAATTTCTAACGCCCACAGTAGATAGAGACCGAACTGTCTCACGACGTTCTGAACCCAGCTCGCGTGCCACTTTAATGGGCGAACAGCCCAACCCTTGGGACCTTCTCCAGCCCCAGGATGTGACGAGCCGACATCGAGGTGCCAAACCCCCCCGTCGATGTGAGCTCTTGGGGGAGATCAGCCTGTTATCCCCGGAGTACCTTTTATCCTTTGAGCGATGGCCCTTCCATACGGAACCACCGGATCACTATGCTCTACTTTCGTACCTGATCGACCTGTATGTCTCTCAGTCAAGCTCCCTTATGCCATTGCACTCTACGCACGGTTACCAAGCGTGCTGAGGGAACCTTTAGAAGCCTCCGTTACTCTTTTGGAGGCGACCACCCCAGTCAAACTACCCACCAAGCACTGTCCCTGATTAGAGGTTAGACTCTAGATAAGCAAAGGGTGGTATTTCAACAATGACTCCACAACGCCTAGCGACGCCACTTCAAAGTCTCCCACCTATCCTACACATTACTTATCCAAAGCCAATACTAAGCTATAGTAAAGGTTCACGGGGTCTTTTCGTCCCACTGCGGGTAATCGGCATCTTCACCGATACTACAATTTCACCGAGCTCATGGCTGAGACAGTATCCAAATCGTTACACCATTCGTGCAGGTCGGAACTTACCCGACAAGGAATTT